>USAK01000013.1 GCA_900552565.1 uncultured Selenomonas sp.
GAATCACAAATGATTCATGTTGCATTGTTTAGTTTTCAAAGAACAACTTTGTCTTCCGAAGCTCTCTCGCTTCAAGCGACTCATTTATTATATCGCGGCGTTTTCATACTGTCAAGAACTTTTTTATTTTTCTTTTTCAGTCTGAAGAACAAGCAGCTTCGTGAATGCATCCAATCAAGGAGCTCATCTCTCATGTCGGCTGTTGTCTTGCGGCGACTTGTAATATATTACAGGAATGTCACGCGTTTGTCAACACTAAAATAGAAAAAAATATAAAAAAAGTCAGGGCCTGCCAAAAACAAGCTCTGACTTCCTGTATTCTGCTTATTCTGCCGGCATCATGATGATGTTGATAGGCAGGTTTGAAGCCCCTGGGGGCGAAAATTCGAACGTGACCGGCGTATCATCCTCATAGGCACCGAGGTCAGCAAGCTCGGTTGAATCGGTGAGGATGGCCAGACCTTCTTCACGGGCCTTCTGCGTCGCATCGGACTCCGGCGGTGTTGCATCGCCAAAGTACGGCTGTCCGTATGGTGTCTCAATCATGCGGCGCTGGGTCGTATCCGTGCGCACAGTCATGGCACCGGCGTAAATGCCGCCAAGGGGGCTCAGATAATACTGCGTTGCCCCGCCCTTCATCGTCGGAATCTGCAGCTTATAGAGAATGCCATAGTTGCCGTAGTTTTTGACCTCGCTGCCATCCGTCGCATCAATGCCGGTGCGGTAAAGGTCATGGATGTCATCGGCCAGCGGAAAATACACGATGCCATCGGCAGACGGGTCATAGACCTTCTGAGAGGTCACGACGCGGTCCATGCCGTGGAACGTCCCGCGCAGACGCTGTTCGTCCTTTGGCAGCACGTTCGCCTGTTCCAGAAAATCATACGGATTGGCATCGGCCGGATACATGATGACCGACACCTTGACCGGACGGTTCGTCGAAAAGTCATAAACGCCGTAGACGAGGTCCCCCGGATGCAGAATGGTCGTATCCATGCTCTCCTGCAGCAAGCGGTGGCGGCCGCGGCCAATGTAGATATCGCCATAGGCCTCACCCTCGAAATAAGCCATCTGCGTCATCTTGCCGACATGGAGGTAGTCAGGGCTCGGGTCACTCGTACCGCCGCGCGTTACGCGCACGATGGCGGGCTGATTATCCGCACTCTGCAGTACGACGGCAACTTTCTTGTCGCTGTCGCTGCTGTTCAGATGGTAGTAAAGGACACGCGCATGGCCCTGCACCGTATCCTGATAGAGAATGCCGTCTTCCGTAACGGATTCCGGACTGTCGGAAAACAGCAGTGTGCCGCCCTCGTCCTTCGATTCTACGGGCCAGAGCTTCATCATATGGGATTTCAGGAGATTCCTGCGCGGATTCTGCGCCATATGCTCGCGCAGAATCTCTGCCACCTTCTGATGAATGCGCACTACGGTATCCTGTGCCGGCTGCGCATCCTTTTTCTTCTTTTTATTTACGTTCTTGTTCACCTTCACATTTTTTTGTTCTGCAGGTGCTGCCGCTTCCACAGCCGTACCATTGCGCTGTGTATTCTTCACCTGAGCCGCTGTATCTTCAGGCACGGCGGCCGGCTGTACCTGCTGACGGGCCATGGCATTATGCGAGAAAAACAGCCCCGACAGCAGACAGGCTAAAAAGCCCGCCGCAATTTTCTTTCTGCGTTTCACGAATCGTTTCCTCTTTCCTGATTTGAAATGTCTCATGAGCTGACCTCACTGATTTTCACGAAGCTTTACTGGTCATCCCGATGCTGGCGGATGCCGAGTTTCGTGTAGAGCTCTGCCTTCCAGAGCCGCAGCTTGAATTCAGTAAGCCCGAAGCGCGGATGCGGGATATTGATGCGCTGCATCAGGTAGGGATTTGTCCCCGCTACGTTGATGCCTGTATCGCCCGTAACCGCGGTCAGGTACTGATTCTCGGCCAAAAGGGCCGGCATGGTATCGTCATAAGCGCCATTGGGATACGAGAAGGCGTAGACCGTATGGATGCCGTTCCATTCGAGCAGGAGCTTCGACAGGCGCACTTCATCCTCGCGCTGCTGCGGGTCCATCTGCGTCAACGGCTGATGGTTGGCCGTATGGCCGCCAATCTCAATGCCATGGGCCTGCATATCGCGCAGCTGATCCCAGTTCATATAATCGGGCTGGCCAATCTCATTCGTGATGACATAGACCGTCGCCTTCATATCATATTCCTCAAGGATTGGCAGCAGGGTCGTGTAATTGTCCTCATAGCCATCATCAAAGGTCAGGATGATGGGCCTTGCCGGCAGTGCCTGCTTGCCCCGCCGTGCCTTCATATAATCCAGCATGGAGATGGTCGTATAGCCCTGACTTTTCAGATAGTCGAGCTGCTGACGAAAATCTTCCGGCGGCACATTGTAAATGTAGGCATCGTCGTCTACAGAATCTGCTACTTCGTGGTATTCCAGCACAGGCACACCTTTCGGTGCCGGCGAGAACACCAGCCAGAGGACAAACGCCAGCAGCAGGAAGCATAAGCTCAATAACCATTTTTTCAAGCGACTCAAATCGTAGGATCCCCTTCCTTTTTCCCGGATGTTCCGGATATTCTGGACTCTTCGGCCACGGCCAGCGCGTGCAGCTTGCGCAGGCGGTGGTTCATGCCGGACTTGCTGACGCCGAGGATGCTGCCGAGCTCGACAATGCTCGCGTCCGGTTCAGCCAGGCGAGCCTCCGCCGTTTCACGCAGGCGTTCGGGCAGCGCGGCAAGGCCGCCCTCACGCTGCTTCAGAATATCGATATCATGAAGCTGGCGTCCGGCGGCATCGACAGATTTTTGCAGATTCGCGGTCTCACAGTTGACGAGCCGGTTGACCTGAGAGCGCACTTCCTTGATGTTGCGCGCAATCTCAAAGGCCTCGACGGCCTTATCGGCCTGCAGCATCGCCAGAAAATCGATGATGGCATCGCATTCCTTTAAATAGACAATATAAACATCTTTGCGGTCGGTGAAGCCCACGGGAAAATCCATGCGCTTCATCAAAGTATACAGAAGATTGCCGAGGCCGTAGCTGCCGGTCACCAGCTCAAGGTGATAATTCGCCTCGGGCCGGTTGACGCTGCCGCCGCCCAGGAATGCACCGCGCAGGTACGCCGCGCGGCAGCAGTTCTTCTTGAGAATTCCCATATCGGAATCCATGTTAAGGCTCTCATCGTGCAGGAATCCCAGATGCTCCAGCAGCTTAGCCACAGGCGGTGCCGGCATGACGCGGACGCTGTAGCTGTTGTTTTTCTTGAGGCGCCGGCTGCGCGAAACGGTGATTTCCGTGCGGACGCCGCCGCCCTCGCTCTTCAGAAGCTGCAGCGTTTTACGCGCTACGGCGGCATTCTCCGTTGTGAAGTTCAGGCCAAAGGTATGATGAAGCCCAAACGTGATAGTCGCGCCCATGCGCAGAAGGGCCGCGAGTTCGGCCGTGCGGCAGCAGGCATCCTCGTACATCAGTCGGGCCAGTTCGTTCTTGACTTCCGTTGCAAATGACGGCACAGCCGTACCTCCTTTCTGAAATTCTATGCTGCGGCTCAGCCGTGTCTTTCTTTCATATAATGGTCACTGCCGTTGCCGGGGCGCAGGCCATCGACCATCTTCATGACGTTGCGGCAGAGTTTCTGCGGGTCGTGACGGATGACGTCGGACTCATTGAGGATGTCCGCCTTGATGAAGCCGATGCCGAGCGCATTGATGGCATCTTCATCAACGACAACAGGATAAGCCCCTTCTTTGGCGTAATACTCCTGCATATCCTTGGAAATCGGGGCATTGTTGACCAGCATGTAGTCAATGACGCCCTGTCCGCCATGGTCGATGATGGCCTTGGCATGCATCGAAGCCGTGTAGCCGTCGGTTTCGCCCGGCTGCGTCATGACGTTGCAGATGTAGATTTTTACGGCCTTGCTCTTGCGCAGGGCTTCGGCCACGCCATCGACGAGCAGGTTCGGCATGATGCTCGTGTAGAGACTGCCAGGGCCAAGGATGATGGCATCGGCATTTGTCAGGGCATCCAGCGCCGCCTGCACGGGCTGTACATGCGGCGGGAACAGTTTGACGCGGCGGATGTGTTTGTGTACCTCAGGGATATGGGATTCCCCCTCGACCACCGTACCGTCGTCCATGATGGCATCGAGGCGCACATGCTCCTTCGAAGCCGGCAGTACCTCACCTTTGACAGCGAGAACCTTCGACGATTCGCGCAGGGCTTTTTCGACATCGCCGGTGACTTCCGTCATGGCCGCGATGAAGAGATTGCCGAACGAATGGCCCGCAAGCTCGCTCTTGCCCTTGAAACGGTACTGGAAGAGTTTTTCCATCAGGGGCTCGGTGTCGGCGAGGGCCACGAGGCAGTTGCGCAAATCGCCCGGCGGGATGATGCCGAGGTCTTCGCGCAGACGGCCCGAAGAGCCGCCATCATCGGCCACCGTCACGACCGCCGAGATATTCGACGTCGCTGCCTTGATGCCGCGCAGCAGCACCGAAAGGCCATGGCCGCCGCCGATGACGGCGATGTTCGGCCCTTTGCCGAGACGGCGTTTTTCATAGATGATATCGACAAGGCGCTCGGAGTTGTCCGGCAGCAGCACCGTGATGACCGAACGAATGACAAAACGCGTGGCAATCAGCATGAGCCCGATGCCCACGATGACCACGGCAATGCCCACGAGCGTTGTGAACATGTAATTATAGCTGCCTTTCCAGAGATAGACAGCACGAAAGATAGCTTCTTCAATCACATCGAGGTATTTATAGTTGAAGACAAGCGCCAGGCCAAGGCTGACCAGCATGACGCCGACCGAAAACAGCAGCAGCCAGCGCTTGAACTTCATCCCGGGGTAAAGCCATTTCAAAAGATGCATGACTTAACACTCCTCACGTACATGTTCGCGCACATCGTTCTTCATGAGGTCGCGGTGCTCGAGACGCGCCGTATAGCCCTGAGCATTCAGACGGTCAAAGATGTGTTTGGCAATGTAGACACTGCGGTGCATGCCGCCCGTGCAGCCCACGGCAATGACGAGCTGGCTCTTGCCTTCTTTGATATACTGCGGCACGAGAAAATCCATCATCTCATCGAGGATGCGCGTGAATTCTTTCGTCACCGGCCATTTCGCGATGTACTCGGCAACTTCCGGCACAGCGCCGCTCTTATGGCGCATCGATTCAATGTAAAAGGGATTTGGCAGGAAGCGCACGTCAAAGACCATGTCGGCATCGAGCGGCATGCCAAACTTGAAGCCAAACGACAGTACATTGATATTCATCTGCTCGCCGCCCGACGTGCCGAACAGGCGGTGAATCTTGTCGCGCAGATCGACCTTGCGCAGTTCCGACGTATCGATGATATACGTTGCCTTGGCGCGCACCGGTGCGAGGCGTTCGCGCTCTTTGGCAATGCCCTCCGTGATGCGCGACGACGGCGCCATCGGGTGGCGGCGGCGCGTCTCTTTATAGCGGCGGATGATGGCCGGGTCCGAGGCGTCCATGAACAGCATCTCGTAAGGCACATCATCTTTATCCATATCGTTGAGCGTATGGACGAAGGTATCGAAGAACTCGCGGCTGCGCGTATCGACGACGAGCACGACCTTGCGGACATGGCCGCCCGCGTGCTTGCAGAGTTCTACGAATTTCGGAATGAACACCGGCGGCAGATTGTCCACGCAGAAATAACCGAGGTCTTCAAGATAGCGGCTGGCCTGCGTCTTGCCGCCGCCCGACATTCCAGTCACAATGACGAGACGGAAGGAATCTTCTTTCTCAGGTTCATGATTTTTCATCTCATTCATTTGCTCCACCTCCGAGCACTAAGGTATCGATTGCTTTGGCAAAGCCAAATTCTTCACACGACGCTGTCACATAATCACAGACAGCCTTAACTTCCGGCACGGCATTGCCCATAGCCACGCTGCGGCCGGCTGCCTTGAGCATCGGCAGGTCGTTGTACGAATCGCCGATGGCCATCGTCTCTTCAATGGGGATATGGAGTTTTGCGGCCAGATGTTTCAGGCCTTCTGCCTTCGATACCCCCGGATTGACGATTTCTGCATAGCGCGCGTTGGAACGCATCGCCATGATTTCCCGCCCGAAGTGCTCGTTGAGCAGCTGCAGGCGTGCCTGTGTCTCCTCCGCACTTTCGGAAATCGTCAGCAGCTTACAGACTTCCTCCGTATGTTCTTTAAGCCCGTCCCAGCCGACAACATGCCCCTGCACCTGCTGTTCGTGCTCATAATGCTGCGCATGCTCATCATGCACGGGCACCCAGAGTTCGTCTTTGCTGTACGACTGCACATACCAGCCCTGCGCCCTGCAGAAGTCAATGACTCTGACGATAATGTCCGGCTTGAGGAAATTCGAGTAGTACACCCTGCCGGTCACCGACTTGATGAGGGCACCGTTGTACGTGATGATGGGCACATCAACCCCGAGGGCCTTGGCCACGGGCAGTGCCGCCCTGTACATGCGCCCCGTCGCAATCGTCACGGTGACGCCGGCGCGCACAGCTCTCTGTACGGCCGCTATATTTTCAGCAGGGACCGCCGCGCCGCTCGGCAGCAGCGTCCCGTCAAGATCTGTCACAAAAAGTTTTACTGTCATACATTTTCACTCCCTAAAAAAGAAGTCACCTCTTTCTATTATCCCCACATCGGGAGAAAAAAGCAAGCAGGCAAAGGTTATGCTTTTCCTATTTCTGCCATCATGATAAAATAAAAAGATGTTAATTTCATGATTACGAAACAAACGCTGCAGAAAGAAGGTTTTTTCTTGAATTGGAAGCTCGTCCTTGCGATTCTCACCTGTAATATTCTCTTCATGTCCTCGAGCTATACCATGCTCATCCCGTTCCTGCCCATGTACCTGACCATGGACCTCGGCGTCTCTGAGGACAATGTCAACCTCTGGTCAGGCATTGTCTTTTCCGCGTCGTTCCTCGTATCGGCCATCATGGCACCGATTTGGGGCCGCATGGCCGATACGAAGGGCAAACGCCTCATGGCCATGCGTGCCAGTTTCCTGCTGTCCGTCAGTTATTTTCTCGGCGGCATTGTCCAGACGCCGGAACAGCTGACGCTCATGCGCCTCTTTCAGGGCTTTGCCTCGGGGCTCTGGCCGATGGACCTGGCCATCATGACGCTCTACGCCCCGCCAAAGAAACTCGGCTTCTGCCTTGGCGTCATGCAGGGCACTTTGACCGCCGGCGGCGTCATCGGGCCGCTCTTAGGCGGCATCCTCGCCGAAGCCGTCGGCATGCGCTATTCATTCTTCCTAGCCGCGGCCGCACTCTTCACCAACTTCCTCATCTTTACTTTCATTATAAAAGAACCGCCCACAGCGAAAAAAGCAGCGGCAGAAGAAACATCCGCAGAAGAGTCTGTCTCGCCATGGCATATGCCGCTTCTGCGCAATATGCTGCTCTGCGGCACCCTCGTCCAGATGGTCATCCTGATTCTGCAGCCAATCATCACGACGTACATTGCCAAGCTCGCAGGCCCCCTGCCGAACATCGTCTTTGTCGCCGGCCTCGTCTTCTCGCTCGGCGGCATCGCCGGCGCCATCGCCGCGCCGTTCTGGGGGACGTTTGGCCAGCGCCGCGGCTTTTTCCGCACGATGTGCCTCGGCATGACCGGCGGCGGTATCTGCATGATTATCCAGAGCATCCCCGACACGCTCATCCCGTTTGCCATCATGCAGTTCATGGGCGGTCTGTTCTTCTGCGGCATCCACCCAGCCATCAATGCTGTGCTGGCCTGCAATACGCCGGCATCGTACAAGGGCCGCATCTTCGGCATGCTGTTTGCCGCGCAGCAGGTCGGCTCGATGGCAGGTCCGCTGCTCGGCGGCCTCATCGCGACGTACCTCGGTCTGCACTGGGTCTTCACCATTTCCGGCATCCTGCTGCTCCTGCTGAGCTCCGCCGTCTGGTCCCGCTACCACGGGCAGCGCGGCTGCTAAGCAAAATACACTTCTGCCTTTCCTGCCTTCACGGCAGGATTTTCTTATGCGTATGCAGAATTAAAGAGCATCACCATACAATTCAATGTATTGAGCTTAGGACGTGGTCATATGCATATTCATATCGGCGATAAAATTGCCTACTTCTTCATCGCCTTTTCCCTCTATCTGCTGCTGCGCGCATTCGCGGAGGCCCATACGGCACCGCTGACAAATATCCTGCTTTACGTCTCGATTGCCATTTCGCTGCTCGCGAGCAACATTCCGCGCGTCGTCGATATTCCCCTGCACTGCGTCTATCCCGTGCGCTGCGTCGAGATTTTCAGCTTTGGCCTCGCCATTGTCTGCTTTCTCGTGCTCTGCATGCGCCATATGTTCATTTGAAGATAACCATAAAGAAAAACCAGAAGTCTCCTCTTGCAGAGATTTCTGGTTTTTTATTTTGCTTTTTATTTTGCCTTGTCAGCCGCGGCTTCCCAGCCGAGCTCCAACGCCTTCATATTCTGTTCTACCGTATGCGGCGGCACGCGGTTGGCAACGGCCTTCTTGATGGCCTCAAACGAGACAATGCCCGTGAGGCGCACGAGCGCGCCGAGTGCCACGATATTGGCGAAAAGCGGTTTGCCGACTTTCTCGATGGCGATTTTCGTAATCGGAATGCGCACGACGTGCGGGAAGTCCGGCACATTCGGCACGAGCTGTTCATCGAGGACGAGCAGTCCGTCGGGATTGAGGTCCTTGTAGTACTTGTCCGCAGCCTTCTGTGTCATGGCGAGGACAAGGTCCGGCACGAGCACGTGCGGATGATAAATCGGCGCATCGTCGATGATGACTTCGGACTTCGACGCGCCGCCGCGTGCTTCCGGGCCATACGACTGTGACTGCACGGCCTGTTTGCCTTCGTCGACAGCAGCCGCAGCTAAGATGATGGCCGCCGTGATGACGCCCTGACCGCCCGAACCGGATAATCTAAGCTGTTTTCTCATTTGTGGGCACCCCCTGCACGTTCGATGACCTGGTCATATGCGGCATCGTAGTCGATGGCCTGTGCCGTATAGAGACAGCCAATCGGGAATTTCTCAGCGCGTTTTTCTTCCGGCAGCTTGTCCCAGGCCGCCTTCATGACGGCGTGGTCACGCATCCACTTGAGCATGTCTGCCGGGCTGCCCATGTGGTTCTTGCGGCCAAAGGCCGTCGGGCACTGGACCATGGCTTCGATGAACGAGAAGCCCTTGTTGTCGAGGCCGTCGGCAATCATGTTTGTCATATGCTGGACATGGAAGGCCGTCGAGCGCGCGACATACGTCGCACCGGCAGCTTCGGCGAGCCTGCAGGCATCGAAGGTGCGGTCAACGGAGCCGTACGGGGCCGTCGTGGCCTTGGCGCCAATCGGTGTCGTCGGCGAGGCCTGGCCGCCCGTCATGCCGTAGATATTGTTGTTGAACATGATGACTGTCAGGTCGACATTGCGGCGGCAGCCGTGAATGAAGTGATTGCCGCCGATGGCCGTGCAGTCGCCATCGCCCGTAATGACGATGACATTGAGGTCAGGATTGGCCAGCTTGATGCCCGTCGCAAACGGGATGGCACGGCCATGCGCCGTGTGCAGCGTATCAAAGTCCATATAGCCCGACGCTCTTGACGAACAGCCGATGCCCGAGACGATGACCGTGTTGTCCTGCGAAAGACCTTTTTTCTCGACTGCCTGCACGATGGCTTTCATCGCGATGCCGTTGCCGCAGCCCGGGCACCAGAGATGCGGCAGACGGTTCTGGCGGAAATATTTTTCAAAGCTCCGTTCCATCACGCATTACCTCCTGCAATCATATTCTCGATGGCGGAGGTGATGTCCGCCGGTTCAAATGCTTTCATATCATATTTGCCGCAGAGCTTGACTTTGCAGTCGCTGTGGGCCGCGCGGCGCACTTCGTTGACGACCTGACCGTAGTTGAGCTCGGCCACGAGGATGCCCTTGACCTTCTTGGAAAGCTCGGCAATGGCTTTGTCGGCAAACGGCCAGATGGTCATGAGGCGCAGCATGCCAACTTTGCGGCCTTTTTTGCGCTCTTCGAGCACGGCTTCATATGCCGTACGGGCCGAGCCGCCAAACGAGACGACGGCATAATCGGCATCATCAAGGAAATACGACTCCGTATGGATGATTTCCTCGCCGGCACGCGCGATTTTCTCGTGCAGACGGCGAATAGACTGCTCCGTGACCTCGGGGCTGCCCGACGGGAAGCCCGTGTCGTCGTGGATGAGGCCCGTCACATGGATGTGATAGCCCTGACCAAAATCAGCGACATTCGGCACGAGGTCCTCATCCGGTGCATACGGCTCATAGCCCTCGGCGCGCGTCTTTTTCGGCTGGCGGCGCGGATAAACATCGACATGGTCCGGCAGTTCGACATTCTCGCGCAGATGGCCGATGACCTCATCCATCAGCAGGATGACCGGCGTGCGGAAACGCTCCGCATAGTTGACCGCCATGACCGTGGCATCGAAGGTCTCACGCACGCTCCACGGTGCGAGGGCAATCATCGGATGGTCGCCGTGCGTGCCCCAGCGGGCCTGCATGACATCGCCCTGTGACGGCGAGGTTGGCTGCCCCGTTGATGGGCCGACGCGCTGTACATCGACGAGCACGCAGGGAATCTCAGCACAGGCGGCATAGCCGATGAGCTCCTGCTTGAGGGAAAAGCCCGGGCCGCTCGTCGCATCCATGACCTTGCTGCCAGCCAGCGAAGCGCCTAAAATAGCGCCCATGCTCGCAATCTCATCTTCCATCTGCACGAACTTGCCGCCGTGTTTCGGCAGCAGGCGTGCCATCGTTTCGGCAATTTCCGTGGACGGTGTAATCGGGTAGCCGGCGAAGAAGTTTACGCCGGCCGCGATAGCACCTTCGGCACATGCTTCATTGCCCTGCATCAGTCTAGCTTTGCTCATTGTGCTGCCTCCTTGACTTTATCCACAAAAATCGCATAATCCGGGCAGCGCAGCTCACACTGACCGCAGCCAATGCAGGCCTCGCCGTTGACAACCTGTATCTTGCCAAGTTCGCTGACAGCCAGCACGGATTTGGGGCAAAAAGCCGCGCAGATGCCGCAGCCCTTGCAGCGCACCGTCTTGATGGTGATCTCTGACTTCATGATATTCCCTCCTGAAGATGACACAGTCTCATATGAATAATGCATAGTAAGTATGTTTATTGCGCCATATACTTTTACATCATAGCAGATAATTATCTAAAAATCCAGTGATATTGTAAATTTATAAATGTATACAATGCAAAGATGTACAAAATCTATTTTCTCCTGCCAATCCCAAAGATTGTTTTCCTCATGTCTTCCTTCTCATGTCTTCCTTATATGGAAGAGTTCGTCACCAAAAGACATTTCCCTGCCATGAGTTTTGACGGTCAAAAATAAAAGCAGGATTTTCTCCTAGCCGCCGCTAATATAAAAGATACAACGAATCCCGCAATCATCTTTGCTTTTATTCTGACAGGAGGAAATCGTATGCAGAGTTTTAATTTCAAGCTGCCGACAGAAATCATCTTCGGCCGCCATGCCGAGGACCGCGTCGCTGAAAAACTGCGTGAGTACGGTGCCAGCCGCATCTTCATCGTCTACGGCGGCGGCAGTGTCGTCAGAAGCGGCCTGCTTTCCCGCATCGAATGCCAACTGACTTCAAACGGTCTGGCGTTTCAGGTGCTCGGCGGCGTACAGCCGAATCCGCGCGTCGCACTCGTGCGCGAGGGCATCCGCGCGGCCATTTCGTTCAAAGCCAACTTCATCCTCGCCGTCGGCGGCGGCAGCGTCATTGACTCGGCCAAGGCCATTGCCCACGGCACGGCAAATCCCGGCACGGATATCTGGGATTTCTGGAGCGGCCGTGCGGAGCTCAAAAAGACCATGCCGTTCGGCTCCGTGCTGACGCTGGCCGCAGCCGGCAGCGAGACGAGCGACTCCGCCGTACTGACCAATGAGGATACCATGCGCAAGGTCGGCCTCAGCAGTCCGCTCAACCGCCCTGTTCTCGCCTTCATGAATCCGGAGCTCACCTACACGGTGCCGAAAAAACAGCTCGTCTGCGGTATCGCTGACATCCTCATGCATACGCTGGAGCGCTATTTCAGCTGCGATAAAGAGGAAAACGCCTTCACCGACCGCGTGGCCGAATCCCTCATCAAGACCGTCATGGAAGCTTTGCACGTGGCCATCAAGAATCAGCAGGACTACGATGCCATGAGTGAAATCATGTGGTGCAGCAGCGTCTCCCACTCCGACTTCACGGGACTTGGCCGCCGCAAAGACTTCTCCGTCCACAAGCTCGGCCATGAGCTCAGCGCCCGCTTCGATGCCACACATGGCGCTTCCCTGACGGCCCTCTGGGGCTCGTGGGCCAAATATGTCTACAAAGACGATATCGCCCGCTTTGCCAAATTCGCCGAACGCGTCTTCGGCATCACGGACGGCACTGACGAAGAACGCGCCCGCCTCGGCATCGAGATGATGGTCACGTATTTCCAGAACCTCGGCCTGCCGACCTGCCTGCCGGAACTCCTTGATACGAAGCTCAATGACAGCGAACTCTACAGCCTTGCCGACCTTGCAACGAATGGCGACAAAAAGAAACTCGGCACGTTCCACCCATTGACGCGCAAAGACGTGCTTGCCATCTACAAACTGGCCAATGTCAAATAAGGAATAAAACTAAAAAAGGCGCACGAAAAAGCCACGCTCCAGAAATGAAGCGTGGCTTTCTTTATGACTTAGGGGTTATCAAGCAAATGTGCAGAACTGCATTATTTGCCAAGTGCAGCCTGACCTTTGTCGAGAAGTTCTTTGCCGCAGTGTTTGACGACGAGGCAGGCCAGAATCATCAAAGCGATGGCAATGACGAGCTGCAGGCCGTCAACACCGATGAGGAATTTGCCAGCCATGAGCTTCGTGATGCCGCCATAGACGCTCATGACGAGGGCCGTCATCGTAACGATGAACATGAAGACCATCGGCACGTAGAGCATCCAGCCCTTGCGGTTCGTCATCTTGAGGAAGACGGCGAGGGAAATCAGAACGAGGGCCGACAGCAGCTGATTGGCTGCGCCGAACAGCGGCCAGATATTCATATAGCCGGCAAGGCAGAGACCATAGGCAAAGACGAGCGTGAGAATCGTGGAGAAATATTTGCCCATGAGGAATTTCTGCGTGCTGGTCAGCTCAACGCCGTCGCTCGGCTTAACCATTTCCTGGAAGGACATGCGGCCGATGCGGGCAACAGAGTCAATCGTCGTCATGCCGAGGGCCGAAACGCACATCGTGATGAAGCAGGCCGAGAAACCAGCCGGCAGGCCGAAGATGTTCGTGAAGAAGCCACTGATGCCTTTCGCGAAAATCTGGAACGGCGTGCCCTGTGCCATGACGCCGTTCGAAGCGGCAGCGCAGGCAATCGCAAGGGCGACAACGCCGAGCATGCATTCGCAGAGCATAGCGCCGTAGCCTACTGGCAGCATATCTTTTTCATTCGAGATAGCCTTCGAGGACGTACCCGAAGAAACGAGGCTGTGGAAACCAGAGACAGCGCCGCAGGCAATCGTGATAAAGAGGATTGGGAACAGCGGTTTGCCGCTGACTTCAAAACCGACAAACGCCGGCATATTGACGGACGGATTAGCGGCGAGGACGCCGATGACGCCGCCGGCAACCATGCCGAGCAGCAGGAACGAGCTCAGGTAATCACGCGGCTCCATGAGCAGCCACATCGGCAAAACTGCCGCGATGAAGCAGTAGCCAAAGACGATATAACGCCAAGTCGGCACATCGAAGTACAGCGGGAACTGCATGCCGACCGCAAACATAGCAACAACGAGGACAACAGCAACGATGAACTTGAAAACGCCCGATGGCTTAACCTTGCTGATGAAAATACCAAAGCCCATGGCGACGAAGATGTAGAGCATCGAAATCGTCGCAGCCTGTGCGCCCGGCGTGTTGAGCGTACCGTTCGGGCCAAAGCCGTTGAACGTCTTAGCGATGATATCAGCGAACGCAGCGATGACGAGCAGCGTAAACAGCCAGCTGAACAGCAGGAACAGGCGGCGGCCCGTGCGGCCGACATACTGCTCAATCAGAAGGCCCATCGATTTGCCTTCGTTCTTGACCGAAGCATAGAGTGCCGTGAAATCCTGTACAGCGCCGAAGAAAGCACCGCCAATCAGGATCCAGAGGAAGGCCGGCAGCCAGCCGAACATGGCAGCGATGATTGGGCCGGTGACAGGGCCTGCACCCGTGATGGACGAGAACTGATGAGCAAATACCGTGAAGCGCGAGGCCGGCGCGTAATCCTGACCATCGTTCTTGCGCACAGCCGGTGTCGGCGCCTTGGGGTCGATGCCCCACGTTTTGGCCAGCCAGCGGCCGTAGAATAAGTATGCACAGGCAAACCAGACCAGTGCGATACCGACAAGCATTAATCCTGTCATATGAATCCTTCTTTCTTACTCTTACCCAAAGAGAAACGATACATAAAAAATAAATCCTGACGCACAACGTTCGCAGTCAGGATTTATTTATCTTCTGGTACGATACAAACCAGTCGATAACATCCCCCGCTCCGTTGCGACGGACACTTAATGGATAGTTTGTATCTTAGCACTAGATTATATAGTTGTCAACTTGTAAAGTAAAGAAATACATTTCAGAATATTTTTACATTCTGAATCAATCGCGTCAGGACTGGGCTGCGGCCTTTTTCTGACGGGCGCGTTCTTTCTTCCAAATCCAGATGCAGCGGATGCCCGGATGCATATGCGGAAGCACAAAACAGCGGCTGCAGGAGACGCAGATGGATTTGCCGCCGCCAGCCAGGGCCTTCTTGACAAAGTCGGGCTCGGCAATCAGCGCGCGTCCCAAAGAAACACAGTCAATGCCCGAAGACACGACTTTTTCCATATCTTCAAGCGAGCGCACACCGCCGACCAGGCTCAGCGGCATATCGGGAACTTCCTTTTTCAGGCGCAGAATCTGCGGCAGGTAGTAAAGCGTGGCCGTTTTCGGCTGATTGATAAAGTCCGCACCGGAAAATTCCACGAGCTCGACGCCGATTTCCTTGGCACGGTGCAGGAGATAGACCATATCTTCATGATAGCCCTCAGCATCATCGGCCTTCGTGTCAACATTGACTTTGAGCAGCACGGGGAAGTCTTCGCCGCAGGCTGCCTTGATGCCGCGGACAATCTCCTCCGTCATGCGGAAGCGGTTCTCGATGCTGCCGCCGTATTCATCCGTGCGCTGATTGAACAGCGGGTCGATGAAGCGCGACAGAAGGTATGAGTGCGCCGCATGGAGCTGGACGCCGTCACAGCCCGCATCTTTGACGCGTTTGGCCGCATCAATGAAGCATTCCTCGATATGATGAATCTCTTCCACCGTCAGTTCACGTGCATGACGCTCTTTTTTAAGCGGACGAGCCACGACATCGACGAGGTCATCATTGTCGATGGCACGTGGGCCGGCATGATTGAGCTGCGGGATAAAGCGCACATCATAGGCATGGACAAGTTCTGCGGCCCTGCGGAACTGCGCGGTAAAAATATCCGCGTAAATATTGACCTGCTCCGGATTGGCACGGCCGAGAGGGTCGACACAGCAGTGCCCCGTGATGATTGTGCCCACGCCGTTCTTGGCGAGCGTTTCATACATGTCATACTCGGCATCGGTCATGCAGCCGTCTGTATCAGCAAGAAAACTATGCACGGCAGAACGAATGATGCGGTTCTTAAGGGAAAGGTGCTGCAGCTGCAGCGGCTTTTCGATGATGCTCATGATTTCAAATTCTCTCCTATTCTCTACACATTTCTTTTGTTTCCTTCTATTATATTGTATGAGTCCAAAATAAAAATAAAATAAAAGGGCTGTCGTATGTCAACAGCCTTTTATAGCAAATTATACTCACTTATCGACGCGGCAGATATCTGCCCCGAGACCGACGAGTTTTTCGACGAGGTTGTCATAGCCGCGGTCAATATGATGGATGTAGCCGACCTGCGTCTCACCTTCGGCGACGAGACCAGCCAGCACCATCGCAGCGCCGGCACGCAGGTCCGTAGCCTTGACCTGGCAGCCATAGAGCTTTTCGACGCCTTCGACGATGGACGTACGGCCATCGATCTTGATTTTTGCGCCCATGCGTTTGAGCTCATCAACGTGCATGAAACGATTCTCAAAGACCGTCTCCGTCACGATGCCCGTACCCTCAGAAATGGCCATCATCGCCATGAACTGAGCCTGCATATCCGTCGGGAAGCCCGGATACGGCATCGTCTTGATGTCGACCGACTTCGTGCGGTGGTCGCACGTCACGCGGATGCCATTGACATCTTCTTCAATCGTCACGCCGGCTTCCTTGAGCTTGGCAATGACCGGTTTCAGATGCTCGCTGATGGCATTCTCGATGTAGACATCGCCGCGGGTCATCGCCGCAGCAACCATGTACGTACCGGCTTCGATGCGGTCCGGGATAATCGTGTAGTCGCGGCCCGTGAGCTTCGGCACGCCTTCAATCTTAATGACATTCGTGCCGGCACCGCGGATTTTCGCGCCCATGACATTGAGGTAGTTCGCAAGGTCCACGATTTCAGGCTCCTGCGCCGGATTCTCGAGCACCGTCTGTCCCTCGGCCATCGAAGCAGCCATGATGATGTTCTCCGTCGCTCCGACACTCGGGAAATCGAGATAAATCTTAGCGCCCTTGAGGCCTTCCGGAGCTGCGGCTTCAATGAAGCCGTGGCCGACGCGGATTTTCGCGCCGAGTGCCTCAAAGCCCTTGAGATGGAGGTCGATGGGACGCGTGCCGATAGCGCAGCCGCCCGGCAGGGAAATCTTGGCCTGTCCGCAGCGTGCGAGCAGCGGTCCCATAATCAGGAAAGATGCACGCATCTTGCGCACGAGGTCATATGGCGCTTCACAGCTGCCGATGACCGTGCTGTCCACCAAAAGCTGATGTTTTTCTTTATTGAATTCGGCCTTGACGCCAAGTTTCTGCAGGACTTCGGTAATCGTATGCACATCCTCAAGTGCCGGAACCTCATCGAGCAGACTCGGCGTGTCCTGTCCCAGAAGAGTCGCCGCGATAATCGGCAAAACCGCATTCTTCGCCCCGCTGATCTTGACGCGACCCTGCAGCCGGCGTCCGCCATGTATAACCAACTTTTCCATTTAAGTCCTTTTTCCTCCCATAGAAACGCAGCCCTTACGCCCGCTGCGTTTTAAGCATCATTTTCCAGTGTACCATCATATTCACCTGCTGACAATAGGGGGCGGTCACTTTCTCTCGACCTGCAGGGTTGTATGAATGACATTATCAATGATATAGTTTGTCGTAAATTTCGTTTCGCCCGTGTTCTCCTGCTTCTTATTGTCCAGCGAGAACGAGAACCTGCGCTGTTTCTGCGCCTCTTCCGCGGCTTTCTTCGCGGCGCGCAGTGCCTTGCGCTGCTGTGCCGGCGTCATCACGGCAGCCGAAGCCCCCGGCGCGATAATGATTTCATTATTGCGGCCCGTCCGTTTGAGGTTCTGCAGCTTATCTTTCGTCGTCGCCGTCTTGTCTTCCTGGGCAATGAGGTCAACACCCGTCTGCTGCAGGAGTTTGAGCTGCGTCGTCAGCGGCGTGACACCGCCGCCGCGGATATCCAGCGTCAGCGGACCTTCCGCAGCCGTCTGCGGCACGCGGTACGGAATCAGCAGTGTCTCTTTATCGCGGCGGTACGGCTTGATGGTCGTCGTGAACTTGACGAGGTCGCCCGGTTTTACCGTGCTCTTATCCGGCACAGCAGAAAGCAGGGTCGCCGTCTTGCGGCCATTGTCCATCTGGACATCGACCTGTACATCGACGATATCCGACTCCTGCTCCGTGTTGGAGCAGACGATGCTCATGGCCTGCATGAGCTCGCCCACAGCAATCTGGCCGACATCTGCTGTGTTGTAGAACATGTTGCTGCGTTCGAATTTGCCGCCATCGGCCGCATTCGTGCGAATCGTGAAATGGACATTGGCCGTGCTGCCGGCGAGCGTATCCGACGTCTTCGTCATGGCCGCATAGGCAATGCCGCCCGAGAGCTCAGGCAGAAAATCTTCATCATAGGCAATGCGGGCGCCGTAATCATCCGTACGGCCCAAGGTGTTATCCGTAATACGCACCTTGATGGGCACGACCGTCGGGAACTCGCCGATGGTGCCGGCGATGCCCGTCTCGCGGTCCTGATTGATGCGGCCGATGATGTTGCCGACTGTGGCAATCTTCATGCCGTTGCTCGTGCCGCTGATGGTGCCGACGACCTTGGCATCGGTCATAAAGTAGTTGACATTGCCGCGATGCAGGAACGGATGGCCAAAAGCAAGGATTTTCTTGCCATCGACGGCCGTCACCGTACCCGTTGCACCGACAGCAAAGTCACCGTAGACGATGGCCGCGCCAACGGCACTGCCCGGCTGCAGGCTGGCATTATAGAGCGTATTGCCCTCACCTTCCGAGCGGATGCCCATCGGCAGGAACGTGATATCCTCACCAAGCGGCACATGCTTCTGCAGGAAATCCATGCCCGGCTGGCCAAAACCAGCTAAGTACATGACTGACTTTGGCTCTTTCGTGGTCTTTGCGGGTTTTACCGCTGCCGCAGCAGCTTTGGCGGCACCGGCTTCTGCCTCGGCCTCAGCCTCATCCGAGACGACCTCTTCGGCCGCGTTCTTTACTTCATCTTTAGCCTCAGCCTTAGCTTCGTCCGTGGACTCGGCCTTAGCCTCTTTGGCATCTTTCACATCTTTAGTTTCATTTTCGGCACTGGCTGCCGTGTTCTCAGCTGCTTTTTCTTTGTCAGCTGCGGCTGCCTTGGCTTCTTCCTTTGCCTTAGCCTCGGCTGCAGCTGCTTCCTGCTGCTTCTTTTTGGTCTCTGACACGGTATCTTCCGCTTCATGGATGACATCCATCACGCGGTTGAAGATGGCATTGCCGTTCTGCTCCGCCTTTTTATTGTCTTCTTCTTTTGCCTTGGCCTCTTCCTTCTTGCGCTCCTCCGTGACCTTGTGGAGATTGACGGTCTTGAGGCGCGTCTTATTCTTATTGTCCGGCATGGACCAAAGCTTCACCATGTCCTCAATCGGTGTGATGAAGAACGTGTACGGCGTCATTTCCTTGATGCCGGCGGCGACAGCACCGACAAGGCGGCCATTGATGTAGACAGGACTGCCGCTCATGCCCTGCAGGATACCGCCGGTCTGTTCAATCACGGGGCCACGGGCGCGTGCCATGATCATGCGCGACGACCCTTTGCCATTGTCCATGTTGCCCACGATATCCACATCAAAGCTGCGGATTGCTCCTGTGCTGTCCACTACGGTATACGCCGTTCCGGTCATGCCCCCCTGGACATCCTGAAACGGCATTATGGGATCCATCGCCTGGGCCGGAACTGCGGCCGCTGCAAAGAACATCGCAGCCACACCAGCCGCAATGACCTTCTTCATGAATTTATGCAAGCGTATTCACCTCGTAAACGCAGAAATTAAAATCGGGAAAAAATACTACTAACATCCATTATAACATACTCGTCCAGCCCTGTGCTTCTTCTTATTCTGCAATTTCATTGATGCTCATTTACGCACCAGGACCAGAGCATCGCCCACGGCGCGTTCCTGTCCGTCGGACGGAGAATTCTGCACTTCGCCGTTGATGACAAGGTCCGAAGAACCGCCGCCATCAAGGTTCAGCACATCGCGTGCGCCAAACTTCACGAGCAGGCGTGCCCAGTCCGTCAGCGTCAGGCCAACACTGTGCGACTGGCGGCCATCAACAACAGCCAAGAGGTACTTGCCGTCCTTCGTGATGCCGACAGCGCTGCGCGGCGCACGGCCAATGCGGATATCGGCAGGGAATTCTTCTTCGTCAGCCGTGACATTGACGCGGCCATTTGCGACAAGGCGCGGACCAACACCGACGATAAAGTCGGCATCCTGCCAGCCATCGCCGAGGTCTTCCGTGATCTTCACAGGATCGCCGACTTCGACACCGCCGAGTTCGTCAGCCACCGTGCCATGCACGGAAATGACCACACCGTCGGCTGGAATCGGCGAATCGTTCTGGCGGATATCCGTGACGCGGCCGTTTCTGACCACATACTCGCGGCCGTATTCATTCGTGCCCGTCGTGCTGCCATAAGCGCGGTTGTAAATAACGAGGCTGTCAGCGCCGCGTTCGCAGTCCACGCCGCCGACGCTGACATTCACGCCGCCCATCGTTACCGTGCCGTTATACGAGATCTTGCCAAAAATCGGCGTGCCGTCTTTCTTGAGACCAAAGGCCGAACGCGTGCAGTACGTCGTGCCGACAATCTGGCCATTCATCTTCGTCACACCGATGAGGTCGCCATCCGGCGCAAAGTACGAACCGTTGATGCCGGCCACGCCGCCCGCGCGGGCAACGATGTCGCTGACAGCTTCACGTCCCGGGATTTTCCCTTTCGCGAGTACCGGCACGAGCTTATAACGTGCAGGGTCGGCCTCTAAAAGCCACGCTGAGATTTTGCCGTAATCATCCCAATACACGTAGGTATGTTCCACAAGGCCCGGGGCAATCTGCTGGACATAGTCCCCGTCAATGCCCGAAGATACGCTGCCTGCGCTGCTGTTTCTATCCTGCTTTGCCGACGCCGACGTATTTTTCGTACTGCCCGCATTCGTATTGACAGAAGCAGACGACGCGTTCTGCGCCGCATTTGCATAGCTGCCCGTGATTTCCGAGCTCGGCAGCACATCGACAAACAGGCGCGTCGGGTTCTTGAGCGTGCGCACCTGATACGAGAGGCCCGCCTTGAGCTTCATCGTGACAAGCAGATGATTCCCTTTTTTATTGTAGGAAATCGACGAAATGCGCGTGCCGTTTGCCGGCACAGCCTGAAAGCCCTGATACGACGTATTGGCGAGGTCAAGCGTCAGCGTGCGTCCATCGGCCGAAACCGACGTCGTGTACACCGGCATCGTCGTGAACTCATAAACAACGCGGTCATGCTCACTGCCGCTGTGGAAACGCATGGACGTGAGCCCTGCCGCCATGGCAAAGCTCTGCATGAGGAATACTGCAGCCGCAGCAAAGACAGCCGCGCGGCGGCATATCCTTCTGATATTCATCCCGAAACTTCCTTCCTAATATCTTTCTACATATACTGCATCAATAAGTGCGATAAAAAACTTCCCCGCAGGCAGAGCCCGTGGGGAAGAATGTCATTATTTCCCGATCTTGAGGTTCATGGCCTTGCCGTCAAACTTCGAGAACGTGTCGAGCGCTTTGCCGCAGCCAAGAGCTACGCACGAAAGCGGGTCGTCCGCGAGGGCCGTGGGGATGTCCGTCTCACGGCGGATGAGCTCATCGAGGCCAAAGAGCAGCGCGCCGCCGCCCGTCAGGATGATGCCGCGGTCCATGATATCAGCCGAAAGCTCCGGCGGCGTCTCCTCGAGAACTTTCTTGACGCATTCGACAATGCGCGATACCGAAGCGCCGATAGCCTCAGCCACCTGCTTCGTCGTAATCTGCACCGTCTTCGGCAGGCCTGTCAGGAGGTCGCGGCCGCGGATGTCGAGCGTCTCGTCGCGGGCCTCAGGATAAGCAGCGCCGACCTTGAACTTGATGTCCTCAGCCGTACGCTCACCAATCATAAGGTTGAACGCGCGTTTGACGTAGGCGATGATATCCGAATCGAATTTATCACCGGCAATGCGCAGCGACTCGCTGTTGACGATGCCGCCGAGACTGATGACAGCGATATCCGTCGTGCCGCCGCCGATATCGACAATCATCGAGCCACACGGCTCAACGATATCGAGGCCGGCACCGAGAGCTGCAGCCAGCGGCTCCTCGATGAGCTGCGTATGGCGGGCACCAGCCTGCTCAGCAGCTTCCTGCACAGCGCGCTGCTCGACCATCGTGCAGCCCGACGGGATGCAGATCATGATGCGCGGACGGAATACAAAGCTGCGGCCGACAACCTTTTCGATGAAGTGGCGCAGCATGCTCTCCGTGATGTCGTAGTCGGCGATGACGCCTTCACGCAGCGGACGAATCGCGACGATATTGCCCGGCGTACGGCCGATCATGCGGCGTGCTTCCTCGCCGATAGCCAGAACACGGTTTGTATCTTTATCAACAGCAACGACCGAAGGCTCGCGCAGAACAATGCCCTTGCCTTTCACATAGACCAGCACATTGGCCGTACCGAGGTCGATGCCGATATCCATTGACATACCAAACATTTTATTGAAATCCCCTTCCGAATGCAAAGAATAAAAGAACGCTATGATGTCTTCTGAAAAGATTATGACAGAGGCGGCTGAAAACCAGCGGGAAACTCATTAATGCCTTTTTGCCTGCCTTCTTTTCTACTGATATACTATATAATAATTTTCCTGCTTTTACAATGGGCAAAACAGGCGAAAAAACCATAAATCTGACCATTCAGCTCTTGCATGGCAATAATTTGCAAAGTTTCATGTTATTTGCGATAATTTACGCTAATTTTGTGAAAAATTTCTCTTTTACTTCTTTAAAAGACGCATTGACAACGCCGAAACAGGATGATACGATTAATTTGACTTAGGGAAATTTTATGTTCCTTTTACGATTTTACAGGGGGTTATCGAACAATGAACAACAGAAGAAAAATCGTCGTCATCGGCGCCAGCAACGTTGGCTCTGCCGTAGCTAACAAGATTGCCGACTTCCAGCTCGCAACGGAAGTTGCCCTGATTGACCTCAACGTTGACAAGGCATGGGGCGAGGCTGTTGACTCCAGCCACGCAACGAGCTGCGTCTACAGCACGAACATCAAGTTCCACCTCGGTGATTACGATGACTGCAAAGATGCAAACATCATCGTCATCACGGCCGGCCCGTCCATCCGCCCGGGTGAGACGCCGGATCGCCTGAAGCTCGCTGGCACGAACGCAAAGATCATGCAGTCCGTCTTCGGTGAAATCGTTAAGCGCACGAAGGAAGCTATGATCATCATGATCACGAACCCGCTCGATGTCGCTACGTATGTTGTTTCCACTCAGTTCGATTACCCGCGCAACCTCATCCTCGGCACGGGCACGATGCTCGAGACGTATCGTTTCCGCCGCATCCTCGCCGACAAGTACCAGGTAGACCCGAAGAACATCAACGGCTATGTTCTCGGCGAGCACGGCAACGCTGCTTTCGTTGCTTGGAGCACGACGGGCTGCGCAGGCTTCTCCCTCGACCACATGGACGAGTATTTCCACAAATCCGAGAAGCTCGACAAGAAAGCTGTTGAGCAGGAGCTCGTACAGGTTGCTTACGATGTCATCAACCGCAAGGGCTTCACGAACACGGGTATCGCTATGGCAGCCTGCCGCTTCATCAAGTCCGTTCTCTATGATGAGCACACGATTCTGCCGTGCTCCGCAGTTCTCGAAGGCGAATATGGCCTGAAGGACGTCGCTCTCTCCATTCCGCGCATGATCTGCGCTGATGGTATCATGCGTTCCTTCGAGATTCATCTCACGGATGACGAACTCGAGAAGATGCACGCAGCAGCTCAGAGCGTCCGCAGCGCTCTCGATGGTGCCGGCATCAAATAATCCCTGCACCAACAAAATATTAAGCGATGGCTCCATTGCCATCGCTTTTTTGCAGTAAAAAATAATGTAAATAATGTAAAAGTCATCTCGAAAGGAATTTTGTTTCATGAAAAAAGCAATTGCCATCCTGCTCATCGTCGTCGCCGCTTTCCTCGGCGCACTCCTCTACTTCCATTCCCATGACACGCGCACGGCTGACAGCCTGTCCGCCTATGCCCGCATCGAATTCACGGGCCTGCGCGGCTCTGACGGCACGGCCACGAGTGCCCATTTCACCGTCTGGGACACGCGCTACGACGGCTCCAAGGCCGACAGCAAAGTCATGCTCGTGACCGACGACAAAGAATGGCCGCTGATTGCCTCCGTCAAGCAGACGGATAAAGGTATGTTCCAGAAGGAAAACGAGATTTCCGTCTTCCTGCCGGCTGCCACGCTCGACGACATCAAGGCTGCCAAGACCGTCCGTTTCCGCTACACGTACAAGGACGGCCAGAAAATCGACCTGCCGCTCAATGACGCCGACCTCGCTTACTGGAAAGGCCAGATTGAGTAATTCACTTGCCTAAACGCAAAACACAAAGGGAGCATCTTCGCATGGAAGATGCTCCCTTTCTTTCTATTATATATCAGCCTTTATAGACACGCGGCACGCGCGGCGAGACGAGGCACGTAACTTCGTAATTGATGGTGTTGAGCCACTTCGCAGCCTCATCGGCCGTGATGTCATCATCGCCGAACAGCACCGCCGTATCGCCCTCTTTGATATCCGGCAGATCCGTGACATCGACCATGACCTGGTCCATGCAGACGCGGCCGGCAATCGGCGCGCGGCGGCCGCCGAACGACACGCTGCCGCCGTTGCCATAGGCGCGGATATAGCCATCGGCGTAGCCAATCGGCAGTGTCGCAATGCGGCTTTCGCGCTCCGCGATGAACTGACGGCCATAACCGATACTCTCGCCCTTATGCACCGTCTTGAGGAAGACGACCTTGGCGCAGAGCTTCATGACCGGCTTGAGGTCAATCGGATGCGTGACCTCGTCCGACGGCCACATGCCGTACTGGATGACGCCGGCACGCACCATGTCGTAATGAGCTTCCGGAATCTCAAGGATGGCAGCGGATTCGGCGATATGGCGAATCTTGAGCTCAACACCGGCCTTCTTGACTTCCGCGAGAGCCTGCTCGAATTTCTCGAGCTGTCCCTTCGTGTACGTCTTGTCTTTGCAGTCGGCCATGGCAAAATGCGAGAACATGCCCTCAATCTCGATGTTCGGCAGTTTTTTGACGGCAGCAGCCAACGCACCGATTTCCTCCGGACGGATGCCGATGCGGCCCATACCCGTCTCGACTTTCAGATGGACCTTGGCAATTTTATGCTGACGCACCGCTTCTTTGGAAATCGCCTCGGCGAGCGGCAGCTCACAGACGACCTGCGTGACATCGTAATCGACGATATCGCGGGCTTCATCCGGCAGCACCAGTCCCAAGAGCAGGATTGGCGTCGTAAAACCAGCCTCGCGCAGCTCAATGGCCTCGCCGAGCGTCGCCACGGCGAGATACGAAGCACCGGCTTCCACAGCCACGCGCGCCACGGCAAGAGCTCCATGGCCATACGCATCCGCTTTGACAACGGCGCAGAGCTTTGCACCGTTCTTTATGTTCTTCTTGATTTCTTCGTAATTATGTCTCAGAGCCTTGAGATCAATCTCGGCCCAGGCCGCACGATTTGGCATGACGATATCCCCTTTTCCTACAAATGACAAATTCCCTTATCAGTTTACTACAAGGCACTAAAAAGTCAAGCGATGCAGCCCTCATCAAAGAAAAAAGCCCCTGTCGAAGCAGAAGCTTTCTCCGTATGCATATAATAGAACGGGGTCATTCGAAAGGATAAGCAGAGTTCGCAAGCCATTGACTCCAAGAGGTGCTGTAGTCACTGGCATGGTTCTCCTGTACATACTGATAAAACTTGGCAATCATCCGGGCCTTTTCCTTGTAGTAATGATTTTTCCAGTCGTCCTGCTTGCTATTTCCCATATAGGCCACGTAATTATTGCCGAGCAGATACTGGCGCGAGAGGATATCGCCAAACAATACATCAGGATTTTTCATCATATCGTACATGGCAAGATAGGCCGTCGTGCGGCCCTGGCCGGCCTGACAGTGGAAGTGCAGCCAGGCATCTTTCGGCAGCGTGCGTACAAAATTGATAAAGGTATCGATATTATCGGGGTTCGGCCAGACATGGTCGGTCGCCGTGATGCGGAAATAGCGCAGGCCGTGGCGTTTGACAAGTTCTTCTTCACTCTGAACAGACGTGACTTTGACTTCTTCCGGCTCGGCCGGCATTTTATGCTTGTCGAGCTTCGACATGACGACCGTCCTGCCCTTGGCCTCTTTGAGTCGTTTTTTCTCATCGGCCAAAGCCATCGCCGGTGTCTTGCCGACATTGCCCCAGTCCCTGCGGCCGTACCAGCTCACGGCCGTGCCGTTGAAAAATCCATGTGACTCCTGCCGCAGGTCAACGATATAAATCGGGCCTTTGGCCTCTGCCTTGAGTACCGGGATCATCTTTTCGAATTCCTTCTCAGAAAATTCGGCACTGCCCGAAGCGTTGAGACTGGACAGCCCCTGCCGCGAAGGATTCGAATTGAAATCTTTGCCCGTTTTCCCAGCATTGACGTCCGTGCGGAAAGACGAATTCATCGTACGGAAATTGCGCGGCAGCTTGTCTTCGTTCGCTGCATCAATGCGCCAGATATAGCCGGCAAATTTTTGCGGATTTATTTTTGCCGACTTCTGCACCTGCGCTGCCGGCTGCGTTGAAGCAACGACCTCCGTCTGCTCTGCCTGAGCGGCAAGGGCCTGTCCGGCCAGCTGACTGCTGCCAAGAAGCACAGCGGCCATCATGGAATACATGACTTTTTTCCTGAGATTCATTGTAACACCTCCACTATCATATACACTGACCTTATTATACAGCTATTTCCTGTCAAAACCAATGAATGCCAGAATCGCCGCATCTGTACGGGCATAAAAAAAGGCCTCCGCCAAAGCGGAGGTCTTTTGTATGCGAGTAAGGTCTGCTAATCGAAGGATTAGAAGAAGAACTCAACGCGGCCGAAGAGCTTGGATGCATCTCTGTCGCCATCAACCGGAGCGAGGTCTTTACCCTTGAAGTACTTAGCCGTTGCAACAACGTTCTTGAAGAGCGTGTAGTTCGTGCCAACTTCCCAGCCCTTCTGATTGTAGCCAACACCATCCGTCGTCGGCATGATGGACGTGTAGCCAGCGAGCTTACGGTAAGCAACATAAGCGCCCCAGGTGCCCTTGTTTGCAGCCTCAGCACCCTTGTAGTTGTACTGTGCCTGCCAGGAGTTGTCGAAGTTGTCAGCTTCCGTGTTCTGAGCATATGCGCCCCAGAGCTTGCTGCTGCGATCGAACTGATAACCAGCCGTTACCGACCAGATGTTAGCATCGTCATCGCTCGTCTTGCCATAGTTGTAGGTTGCACCGAGCTCATCCTTGTTGAGGGCACGGAAAGCATCCGAATTCAAATGATAGTAGCCAGCACCTGCAAAGAACTTATTGTTGCCATAATCGAGGTTGATACCCTGGATATTAGCCGTATCAGTGTGCAGGGACGTATCAAATACATCATCAGCATAGCTTACAAGCGGCTGATCATCAAGATCCAGGCGACCAGCAAACAGCGTCGTCTTCAGCTTGTTGCCGAACTTGACCTGTGCGCCGGAGAACTCATCATCGAACAGCAGACCCGTCTCGTTCGTGTAGAGCTCCATCTTACCGAGCTTGACCTGGAAGTTATCATAATCACCCTGAGCCCATACACGCTTGAGGTCAACCTTATCCTCATCACCATTAGCAGCATCTTTATTCATCTGCGTAGCAGCATCGAGACGTGCATTTACATGCCAGTGATTGTTGACTTCAGCACTCGGCTCGAGACGGAACAGGAGATTGTCCTTGTTCTTCTTATCGTCAAAAGCCTTCGAGTCATGACGCGTGCTCGTGTACGTGTACTCAATCTTGCCGTTCCACTTTACATTGTCGGCATTGCGCTCGAGGTTGCTGACGCGGACACCGAGGTTGTTCAGTTCATCGGAGAACTCAGCAGCGAGTTTGTCGATGAGGGCCTTATCAGCAGCGGAGACATCGCTCTTAGCCATAGCCTTAGCGATCATCTGAGCCATCTCATAACGCGTGATGTTCTGGTTGCCACGGAACGTCGTGTCGCCATAGCCTTCGATGACGCCATCAGCTGCGAGCTGGGATACAGCGTCGTAAGCCCAATGGTCAGCCGGTACATCGGAGAACGGGTTTGCAGCAGCAAACGTCGTGGAAGCAGCGCCAACAACGAGAGCCGTCGTCAGAGC
Source organism: uncultured Selenomonas sp. (assembly GCA_900552565.1). GTDB lineage: Bacteria > Bacillota > Negativicutes > Selenomonadales > Selenomonadaceae > Mitsuokella. The sequence continues at coordinate 28,032 of USAK01000013.1, forward strand.
AGAAACGAGAGTCTTTTTCATAAAGAACTCCTCCTTCAAAAAATATAGAATTGAACGTTTTGTCCAAGTTCCATCAGAGGATTCCTCATGAGTGTCCATGTTTCCTCAGTCTCTTCCTTTGACTTCCCTTGAAACATGGTCATTATAGCATACGTATATCATAAAAGTCAAATTAGATGCTCCTGAAAACTATCTAAAACGCTCGCGAAGCCAGTCGCGCCAAGGCTTGGCATAGCCTGACGCATGGTTTTCCTGCACGTATTCGTAGAACATTGCGACCATCGCGGCCTTCTGGTTGTAGTAAGCCGCCTTCCAGTCACCGGGCTTTGGCTCCGCGACGCGGTGGGCGACGTAATTGTTGCCGAGAAGGTACTGGCGCGAGAGGATGGTGCCGAGCGAAAGATCCGGATTCTTCATCATGTCGTACATCGCCAGATAGGCCGTTGTACGCCCCTCGCCCGCCTGACAGTGGAAGTGGAGCCAGGCATCTTTCGGCAGGTTGCGCGTGAAGCGGATGAAGGCATCGATGTTCTCGGCGGAGGGCCAGACGTGGTCCGTCGCCGCGATGCGGAAGTAGCGCAGGCCGCGCGACTTGACGAGCTGTTCTTCTGTCAGGACGGACACCGCTCTGACCGTCACCGGGTCTACCGGTTTCTTGTCCTTGCCAAGCTTGGCCATCGTGACATCCTTGCCCCTGACAGCCTTGAGGCGCGACTTCTCATCGCACAGAGCAGCCTTCTTGCTCTTGCCGAGATTACCCCAGTCGCGCTCACCGTACCAGCTGACCGCCGTGCCGTTGATGAGGCCATGCGACTCTTGACGCAGGTCGACAATGTAGATGGGCCCCTTCGCCTGCTCCTTGAGCACCGGCACCATCTTGTCAAACTCCTTCACTGAGAACTCCGCACTGCCCGAAGCGTAGAGCGTCGCAAGCCCCTTGCGCGAAGGATTCGTCTCAAAGCCCTCGCCCGCCTTCTTCGGGTCAGCATCCGTGCGGTAGGCAGAGTTCGCCGTGCGGAAATTGCGCGGCAGCTCGTCCCGGTCCTTCGAGTCAATGCGCCAGACATAGCCCTTGTACTGCGCCGGATCTTCCTTAGCCAGCAGTGGATTTGCCGTCACAGACTGCGCGGATTGCACCGATGCCACAGGGTCCTTTGCTGCAAAAGCCGATTGCGGCAAGAATGCCCCGCCTAGCAAAGCCGCTGCTACCAGCGAGCACATTATCTTTTTGTTGAACACATGCATCAAAATCACTCCTCAATGATCTGAATCATAAAACACGCACTCTATTATAGCCCTTTTGTGCAAAAATACTACTGTTATGGCAAAATAAAAAACAGACCGGTCACTCTCCTATCAGGAGAATGACCGGCCTGTCTCTAAAGACCGTGCATCAGTGATGCGATCTTGTCATGCGGCTAGATCAGAAGAAGAACTGGACACGACCCCAGAGCGTATCAACGTCACGGTCGGAATCGATGCCTTTGCCGTTGAAGTACTTAGCCGTAGCGAGTACATTGCGGAACGGAGCGTAGTTCGCGCCAACTTCCCAGCCCTTTGCACCGACGACCTGTGCATCTTCCGTGCCGAAGATCGAAGTGTACGTGCCGAGGTAACGGTAAGCGGCATAAGCGCCCCAAGTGCCCTTGTTGGCTGCCTGTGCACCTTTGTAGTTGTAGATGACCTGCCAAGCCTTGTCGAGGTTGTCTGCCGTCGTGTTGTTGGCATAAGCGGCAAACAGGCTGTTCGTCTTATCGAACGTGTAGCCAAGGTTTGCGGACCAGATGTTGGCGTTATCCTCATCGTTCTTGCCGTTCGTATAAGCCTCGTCCTTATTGAAGGAATCCGTTACATTCTTAAAGCCATCGCTGTTCAGATGGTAGTAAGCAGCGCCGCCGGTCCACTTGCTGGCCGGGGATGCATACTGGAGCGTGATGCCCTGGATGTTAGCAGCATCATCGTTGAAAAGCGGATGTTCATGTTTCGGGTCCTTTTGTTCATCATAAACTTTATGATACAGGCCCTTATCATCGCTGACATCGAGACGGCCGGCATAGATCGTAGCCTTGAGATTGTTGCCGAACGTCACATTGGCACCGGACATCTCATTATCGAAGACGAGGCCCTGCTCCGGCGTATAGAAGCCGAATTTACCGAGCTGCGTCTGGAAGTTGCCGTAGATACCTTCTGCATAGACACGCTGCAGTTTGACATTGCCATCGTCGCCCTTGTCGTTAGTCAGATCCGTCGTGGCATCGAGACGTGCCTTTACATGCCAGTTGGCATTGACTTCAGCGGACGGCTCGAGACGGAACAGGAGCTTATCAGAGTTTTTACGATCTTTGACGCCGTTACCTTCACCATTAGCTGCGGCTTTTTCTTTGCGCAGGCTCTTATAGGTGTAACGTGCCTGGCCGTTCCACTTGACCATGTCGGCATTGCGCTCGAGGTTGCTGACGCGGACGCCGAGGTTGTTGAGCTCATCGGAGAACTCAGCGGCGAGTTTGTCGATCAGGGCCTTGTCGGCAGCGGAGACGTCCGTCTTGGCCATGGCCTTGGCGATCATCTGAGCCATCTCATAACGCGTGATGTTCTGGTTGCCACGGAACGTCGTGTCGCCATAGCCTTCGATGACGCCATCAGCTGCGAGCTGGGATACAGCGTCGTAAGCCCAATGGTCAGCCGGTACATCGGAGAACGGATTTGCAGCAGCGAACGTCGTGCTGGCTGCGCCGACGACGAGAGCCGTCGTCAGAGCGGATACGAGAGTCTTCTTCATGAGAAATTCCTCCTTCATGAAACACATGAATCTAAGAAGTCTTTTCTCAAAGTCGGACAGAAAATGGGCAAAGAGTTTCCGTGTTTCCTCTGCTTACCTCTTTTTCTGGCGTGCTTTGATTAAATCCAGTGTACCATACTCCACTCGTTCCCGCAATACATTTCATGAAGAATCTTCTAAAAATTAACAATATCATATAGAAAATCAAAGAAAGCATAACAAAAAAAGCAACATCTTTGAGTATTGCACGCATCAACAAAAAGAACAGCGGCCCCCAAAAGGGACCGCTGTTCTCGGTTCTGGTTCTATGATAATTTTTGAGAGAAGTGGGATTTTGTTTATCAGAAGTGGAATTCGACGCGGCCGAAGAGCTTCTCGGCATCTTTGCCGTTGTCGATGTTCTCGCCGTTGAAGTACTTGACACTTGCGACTGTGTTCTTAAAGAGCGTGTAGTTCGTGCCGACTTCCCAGCCCTTCGTGCCGGCCCAAGCGCCATCGTAGGACGGGTCAAAGGCTACATTCTGGCCGAGGTAACGATAAGCGGCGTAAGCACCCCAGGTACCTTTGTTGGCAGCCTGTGCCCCTTTGTAGTCGAGCTCTACCGTGCCGGCTTTCTTGTAATCATCGGCTTTCGTGTTCTCGGCATAAGCACCGCCGAGGGCAACGTTCTTGTCGAACGCATAGTGGAGATTTGCACTCCAGATATCGGCATTGTCCTCATCCTGCGTGGACTTGTAGCTCGTCCCCATCTGCGTAAACGTATCGCTGTTCAGATGATGGTAAGCAGCGCCGAGGCTGAGTTTGTCCTTGCCGTACTGCAGGCCAACACTCTGCATATTGGCCGTATCATCTTTTTTGTCAGCAGCGCTGTTGATGGAATCGTTGTTCGTATCGCCATTGAGATCGAAGCGGCCGGCCTGTACCGTGAGCTTGAGGTCTTTGCCGGTCGTGACAGCAGCACCGGAGATCTCATCATCAAAGAGCAGGTTGCTGTCGAGCTGCATCGGCAGTTTACCGATTTTGATGTTCGTGTCACCGTACTGGCCGTCAGCGTAGAGGCGCTGCAGCGTTACTTTTGTATCCTGCGAATCGCCATGGCTGCTGTTTTCATCAGAGCTGTCTTTGGCAAGGTCAGTGGACGCATCGAGGCGGGCATTGACATGCCAGTTGTTGTTGATTTCAGCCGATGGCTCGAGACGGAGCAGGAGCTCATCGTCGTTGCTCTTATCCTTCGTCTGGGATTTGTCGCGCGTGCTCGTATACGTGTAACGGGCCTCGCCGTTCCATTTTACCTTGTCCGAGTTGCGTTCAAGGTTGCTGACGCGCACGCCGAGGTTGTTGAGCTCATCGGAGAACTCGGCAGCGAGTTTGTCAATCAGGGCCTTATCGGCAGAAGAAACATCCGTCTTGGCCATGGCTTTGGCAACCATCTGAGCCATCTCGTAACGCGTGATGTTCTGGTTGCCCTTGAATGTCGTGTCGCCATAACCTTCGATGACACCGTCAGCAGCGAGTTGGGATACAGCGTCGTAGGCCCAATGGTCAGCCGGTACATCAGAGAACGGATTTGCTGCGGCAAACGTAGTAGATGCAGCGCCAACTACGAGCGCCGTCGTGAGTGCAGATACAAGAGTCTTTTTCATGATGAATTCCTCCCATCTTCCTTCTATGGCATCTCGCCGATATAGAAGGCATCCAGTCAGTCGAGGCAAGTGCCCCGCGCCGCCTTTGCGGCCATTGTCGGGAACGGGTGCGGAAGGATCACGAGTCTCCATGTTTCCTCTGACGTCCCTCGCCCTTTCCTTTTGACACCATCATTATATTACTTGACTAAGTCAATTACAATTACATGTCTATTAGAAATCCATTACACTTTACTTAGAGTAGTTTGCTCAATCAACTATCAATGTTATTGAGAATCCGCGCATGAAAAAAGCCCTCCGCTGGCATTTGCCAGTGGAAGGCTTTTTCTATAGATATGGGAGCAACCGAGGCTGCGTTATCAGAACCAGAAGTTCACGCGGCCGAAGAGCAGCTCCGCATCATTGTTGTTATCCAGCTGCTTGCCGTTGAAGTAGTAAGCGGCAGCCGTGACATTCGTGAACGGAACGTATTCCGTGCCGAACTCCCAGCCCTTGACGTTGTTGACGCCAGCGCTGAGGAACGTCTCATACGTCGGAGCGAAGGCGACGTTCCCACCCATGTAACGGTAAGCCGTGTAAGCACCCCAGGAGCCCTTGTTGGCCTTCTGAGCGCCCTTGTAGTTGAGCTGGATGTTGTGGGCCGTGCCGAAACGATCAGCCTTCTCGTTCTTGGCATAAGCGCCGTTGAGGTTCCAGTTCTTGTCGAACGTGTAACCAGCGCCGACGGACCAGATGTTGGCCTCATCCGTGTTTGCTTTGTAGCCCTTGTAGCTCTTTTCAACCTCATTGACATGCTTGAAGAGGTCGCTCTGGAAGTGACGATAAGCAGCGCCGCCGTAGAGCTTACCTGCCGTGCCATTCAGGCCAATACCCTGGTAGCTGGCAGCATCGTCACCATAAAGGAGATTATCCTTATCGTCTTTTGCTGCAGCCGCCTTGTAGATTGCCGACTGATTGATGGCATTGTTGAGGTTCCAGCGGCCAGCCTCAGCCGTAAGCTTGAGCTGATTGCCGAACGTGACCTGTGCGCCGGAGAACTGGTTATCGAGCAGCATGCCAGCCGTCTCCGTGGAGTAGAACGGCAGCTTGCCGAGCTTGACCTGGAAATTCTTGTAGTCGCCCTGTGCCCATACGCGTACGAGCTTGACCGTAGCGTCCGTATCCTTGTTCGGGTTCGTGAAGGCATCGATACGGGCCTTTACATGCCAGTTGTTGTTGACTTCAGCGCTCGGCTCGAGGCGGAAGTTCATCTGGTCCGTGTTGTGCTTATCTTTCGAGCCCTTCTCGTTCTCATAACGCTGGCTCCAGTAACGGTAACGAGCCTGTCCGTTCCACTTTACGTTATCGGCATTGCGCTCGAGGTTGCTGACACGAACACCGAGGTTGCCCAGCTCATCGGAGAACTCAGCAGCGAGTTTGTCGATAAGGGCCTTATCCGCAGCGGAGACATCGCTCTTTGCCATTGCTTTTGCGATCATCTGAGCCATCTCATAACGCGTGATGTTCTGGTTGCCACGGAACGTCGTGTCGCCATAACCTTCGATGACGCCATCAGCTGCGAGCTGGGATACAGCGTCATAGGCCCAATGGTCAGCTGGGACATCGGAGAACGGGTTGGCAGCAGCGAACGTCGTGCTGGCAGCGCCGACAACGAGGGCCGTCGTCAGTGCGGATACAAAAGTCTTTTTCATGAGAACTCCTCCTTCGATAGATAGAAATAATTTCGTTGACTCTGTCGCGAAGAAAGTGTCCATGAGTGTCCAAGTTTCCTCAGTTTTTTCTTCTGCAACCTGCGTCAAACTGGTTTCCATCTTAACACAAATATGGTATATTTACAAACTTCTGCTAATATGTTTCTATCTTAAAAATTTTCTGTATCCAATATACAAAAAGAAACCGTCCCCGAAGGAACGGTCTCCATATTTCGCTGTGAAGTTTTTCTCTGATGGAATCAGAAGAAGAAGCTTACGCGGCCAAAGAGGACTTTTGCATCTTTGTCGCTGCGAGCCAGCTGCTTGCCATCGAAGTAGCTGACAGCCGTGTAGACGTTATGGAACGGCGTGTAGTCAGCGCCGACTTCCCAGCCCTTCGTATTGTTGAGAGCCGTATCATACGTCGGAGCGAAGGCAACGTTTTCGCCGAGGTAGCGGTAAGCACCATAGAGGCCCCACGTACCAGCATTGACTCTGTCAGCGCCCTTATAGGACAGCTGGATGTTATGAGCCGTGTTGTAGTTGTCAGCTTCATCATTCTTAGCAAATGCACCTTCGAGGTTCCAGTTGCGGTCGAATCTGTAGCCAGCACCAACGGACCAGATATTAGCATCGTCGGATTTGGAAGAACTATTGTTGTACGAAGCCACTTTCGTGAAGGCATCGCTGCCAAAGTGACGGTAGCCAGCACCAAGGCTGAGCTTGTTCGGAGCATAGTTGAGCATGATGCCCTGATAGTTAGCAGCCGAATCTTTAGCAGCAGCTGCCGTGCTTACAGCGTAATCTGCATTGTCGAGGTCCCAACGGCCAGCTTCAAGCGTCGTCTTGAGGTCTTTGCCAAACGTTACCTGTGCACCGGAGAAGTCATCATCGAGAACGAGACCATTCGTCTCCGTGGAGAACAGCGCCTGTTTACCAAGCTTAACCTGGAAGTTCTTGTAGTCGCCCTGTGCATAAACACGTGCAAGTTTTACATCGCCCGTAGCACCCGTATCCTTGCTCGTGTTGATATCAGCATCGAGACGTGCCTTGACATGCCAATTCTGGTTGACTTCGGCCGTCGGCTCAAGACGGAGTTTCAGGCGATCCGTATTCTGCTTGTCTTTGCCAGCTTCATTGTGTACGCCGTCGCGGTCTTCAACGCGTTTGCTCCAATAACGATAACGAGCTTCGCCGTTCCATTTAACCATGTCAGCATTGCGCTCGAGGTTGCTGACGCGAACACCGAGGTTGTTCAGTTCATCGGAGAACTCAGCAGCGAGTTTGTCGATGAGGACCTTATCCGCAGCGGAGACATCGCTCTTAGCCATGGCCTTGGCGATCATCTGAGCCATCTCATAACGCGTAATGTTCTGGTTGCCGCGGAACGTCGTGTCGCCGTAGCCTTCGATGACGCCGTCAGCTGCGAGCTGGGATACAGCGTCATAGGCCCAGTGGTCAGCTGGAACATCAGAGAACGGATTGGCAGCAGCGAACGTCGTGCTGGCAGCGCCGACAACGAGAGCCGTCGTCAGTGCGGATACGAGAGTCTTTTTCATAAGAAACTCCTCCTTCGAAAAAATAGAAATTATTTATTTCGATGAAGCCAAAGAAAAAAGAACCGCATGAGTGTCCAAGTTTCCTCAGAATCCTTGACTCCCTTTGGTTCTCCATCGAACAGTAATGATTGTAACATAGGCCATAGGTGCTTGTAAACCATTACAGGTGTTTTTTAATCTCAGTACTGCGCTTTAAAGCTTGTTTAGTGCAGAGAAACAAACATCATGTTATAATGGATACAGGCAAAGCTGCGCTTATGCTTTTGTTTCATTTTTATGCGTAACAGCGCGGACCATTTTCTCGAATTTCGTGCGCGGCATCATGACGAGATGGCCGCAGCCCTGACATTTGAGGCGGAAATCCATGCCTGTACGCAGGATTTCCCATTCGCTTGAACCGCACGGATGCGCTTTTTTCATGCGCACGATGTCGCCGACTTCATAATGCTGTTTTTCCATCTGGAGGCCTCCCATGATAATTTCTGTTCTGCAAATGCCGGTTGCTTTTGCCCGGCCGGATGTCAATATCGAAACACTGCGGCGCATGGTCAAAACGGCCATGCGCGAGGATCCCGATGTGCTCGTGCTGCCCGAGCTCTGGCGTCTCGGCTTTTATCCGCGGCCGATTGCCGTGCACGCCGATGAAGACGGCGCCGAATCGCGCAGCGTCCTTGCCGAGCTTGCACGAACAAATCACGTCAACATCGTCGGCGGCACCGTCGCCAACAAGCGCGGCAGCAAGGTCTATAATACCTGCTACGTCTTCGACCGCACGGGCAAAGAAATTGCCTATTACGATAAGACGCATCTTTTTTCGCCGAGCGGTGAGAAAAAAGAGTTTGCCGCCGGCGACCATCTTGCCACGTTCCGGCTCGACGGTGTGCTCTGCGGCGTGGCCGTCTGCTACGATGTGCGTTTCCCGGAACTCATCCGCAAGCTCGCGCTCGAGGATATCACCGTGCTCTTCCTGCCCGCCGCCTGGCCCGCGAGCCGCGTCAATCACTGGCAGCTACTCACGCGCACACGCGCCATCGAAAATGAAATGTACGTCATCGCCGCCAACGAGGCCGGCACCGACGAACAGGGCAACCACCTCGCCGGCCATTCCGCCATCATCGACCCGTGGGGCGAGGCCATCGCCGAAGCCGGCGAATGCGAGACTATCCTCACCGCCCGCCTGCGCCCCGGCCTTCGCCAGCACATCCGCGAGACCATCAACGTCTTCGCCGACCGCCGGCCTGAACTATATACATGATGGCATATCCTATGATATAATGCAACAGTAGGTTGTGCATAAACGTAGGCGGTCAACTCATAAGCCCCGAAAGGGGTGTTGCCCATGAACAGATACGATTTCTTAACGTTTCTTGTTTTGTTATTGGCGATTATCGTTGCAATAAAGGCATGAGAAAAGCCGCCCACAGGTTTCCAGTCTTAGGCGGCTAATCTCATTAGTTTCTTAGTATTGGGGCTGTGACCGTTTACGGCACAGCCTTTCTTTTATTTCATTATATCACAGCAGAGCGGAAAATCAACATCAAACATTGAAGCGGAAGTTGACGACATCCCCATCCTGCATGACGTAATCCTTGCCCTCAACGCGGACCTGGCCTTTTTCACGCGCGGCAGCGACGCTGCCGGCAGCGATGAGGTCGTTATAGTTGACAATCTCGGCACGGATGAAGCCGCGCTCGAAGTCCGTATGGATTTTGCCCGCAGCTTTCGGGGCCGTCGTGCCTTTGACAATCGTCCAAGCGCGGCATTCGTCAGGACCAGCCGTCAGGAACGTCTGGAGGCCGAGCAGGTCAAACGCTGCTTTAATCAGGCGGTCAAGGCCGCTTTCCGTCTCACCGAGGTCTTCAAGGAAGGCTTTGGCCTCTTCTTCGTCGAGCTCAGCGATTTCCGACTCGACTTTCGCCGAGATGGCGACGACTTCGGCGCCTTCTTTGGCGGCGTATTCCTTGACCTGCTGCACGTACGGATTCTCATCATAAGCCGTGGCAACTTCGTCTTCAGCGACGTTCGTGACATAGAGCGTCGGCTTGAGCGTCAAAAGATTCATTTCCTTGATGAGCTCGAGGTCATCCTCGGAGAGGTCGACCTGACGGGCCGGCTTGCCCTCGTCGAGTGCGGCCTTGATGCGGCGCAGAACTTCGTCCTCGACCTTGGCTTCTTTGTTGCCGGATTTCGCGATTTTCGCGAGCTTCATGATGCGTTTCTCGACAATCTCGAGGTCGGCGAGGCAGAGCTCTGTCTGGATGATGTCGATGTCGCGCAACGGGTCGATGCTGCCTTCGACATGCGTGATGTTCGGGTCGACAAAGCAGCGCACGACATGGGCTACAGCATCAACCTGACGGATGTGCTCAAGGAACTTGTTGCCAAGGCCCTCACCCTTCGACGCGCCCTTGACGAGGCCGGCGATATCGACAAAACGCACAGAAGCCGGCGTCGTCTTCTTGGAATTGTAGAGTTCATGCAGGACCTTGAGGCGCGGGTCTGGCACCGCGACAACGCCGACATTCGGCTCAATCGTGCAGAACGGGAAATTGGCCGCTTCAGCGCCGGCCTTCGTGATGGCATTGAAAAGCGTGCTCTTGCCGACATTCGGCAGACCGACAATACCAACTTCTAAGTTACTCAATGAAATTACTCCTTCTTTATCTTATATATTACAGGGTACCGAAAATCCTGTCGCCGGCATCGCCGAGCCCTGGTACGATATAGCCTTTATCGTTGAGCTTCTCGTCTACCGCAGCGACGTAAAGCGGGACATCCGGATGTTCCTTGTTGATGACGCGGATGCCCTCAGGGGCTGCAACGAGGCACATGAGGATGATGTGCTTCGCGCCCTTTTCCTTGAGCAGCGAGAGGGCTGCCGACGAGCTGCCGCCCGTGGCGAGCATCGGGTCGACGACAATCAGCGTGCGTTCAGCGACATCGCCCGGCAGTTTGCAGTAATATTCGACCGGCTTCAGCGTCTTCGGGTCGCGGTACATGCCGACATGGCCGACGCGGGCCGCCGGAATCATGTTGACGACGCCATTGAGCATGCCAAGACCGGCACGCAGAATGGGGACAACGCCGACTTTCTTGCCGGCGAGCATCTTTTCCTTGCACTTGCAGATTGGCGTCTCAATCTCAACTTCCTTAAGCGGGAAATCACGCGTGATTTCATAAGCCATGAGCATCGAGATTTCTTCGAGCAGTTCGCGGAAATCCTTCGTACCCGTCTCTTTCATGCGCATAATCGTGAGCTTATGCTGAATCAGCGGATGGTCGATGACATGGACGTTTAGTTCTTCAGACATGAGATACGCTCCTTCCTCATTTCTATCCTACATCTCTTACTTATATCATATTATTTTGCACATGATACAGCCCCGCACGGGCGGGGCCATATACATCTCAGATTTATTTTTCTTATTCGTAAAGAGGATATTTTTTGCAGAGAGCAGCGACGCGGCGGCGGGCCTCTTCTTTATGCTCCTCGTTCGTAATGTCGTTGAGGACGAGGGCGATGATGTTGCCAACTTCGCGCATGTCGTCTTCCTTGAAGCCGCGCGTCGTCAGGGCCGGGCTGCCGAGGCGGATGCCGCTCGTGACGAACGGGGAACGCGGCTCAAACGGAATCGTATTGCGGTTCGACGTGATGTTGACTTCATCGAGGACCGTCTGGGCCTCTTTGCCCGTAATGCCTTTGCTCGTGAGGTCGACGAGCATCAGATGCGTATCCGTGCCGCCCGAGACGATGCGGAAGCCGTCAGCCTGCAGCGTTTCGGCAAGAGCCTGTGCGTTCTTGATAATCTGCTTGGCGTATTCCTTGAACTCCGGACGCAGGGCCTCGCCGAGGGCCACGGCCTTTGCGGCGATGACGTGCATCAAAGGACCGCCCTGTACGCCAGGGAACACAGCCTTGTTGAACTGTTTGCCGAATTCCGCATCTTTGCAGAGAATCATGCCACCGCGCGGGCCGCGCAGCGTCTTATGCGTCGTCGTCGTAACGACATCGGCATACGGCACTGGGCTCGGATGCAGGCCAGCTGCGACGAGGCCGGCGATATGTGCGATATCGACCATGAGATACGCGCCGACTTTATGGGCAATATCTGCGAGGCGCGGAAAATCAATGATGCGCGCATAGGCAGAAGCACCGGCGACGATGAGCTTCGGTCTGCATTCCTCGGCCTTTTTCTCAAGGGCATCGTAGTCAATGCGCTCCGTCTCTTTATCAACGCCGTACGGCACAATCTTGAAGTATTTGCCGCTCATGTTGACGGGGCTGCCATGCGTCAGATGGCCGCCGTCCGTGAGGTTCATGCCCATGACCGTATCCCCCGGCGTCAAGAGGGCAAAGAAGACTGCCATGTTGGCCTGAGCACCGGAATGCGGCTGGACATTGGCATATTCTGCACCGAAGAGCTTCTTGGCACGGTCGATAGCCAGCTGCTCGACGATGTCGACGTACTCGCAGCCGCCGTAATAGCGCTTGCCAGGATAGCCTTCTGCGTATTTATTCGTCAGCACGCTGCCCTGTGCTTCCATCACAGCTTTGGAAACGATATTCTCCGAAGCGATGAGTTCCAGCTTCGTGCGCTGGCGGTTGAGCTCAAGGTCAATGGCCTTGGCGACTTCCGGGTCAGAATGTTTCAGGGTATCCATCAGGCTCATGGGTGTTCCTCCTCTATACAAGAAAAATACAATCAGTATGCGCTGAGCTTATTTCTGCTCTAAAGCCATGATTTTATTGACGCGGCGCTCATGACGGCCGCCTTCGAACGTGCTCTCGACGAAAGCACGGACGATTTCGCCGGCAGGGCCAAAGCCTAAGACGCGGCCACCCATGGCGAGGACATTGGCATTGTTATGCTGGCGTGCTTTCTTTGCCGAGTAAACATCGTTGCAGAGGGCGCAGCGGATGCCCTTAATCTTATTGGCGGCAATCGAGATGCCGATGCCCGTGCCGCAGAGCACGATGCCAAAATCAGCAGCACCGCTCGTGACGTCTGCGCAGACCTTCTCCGCAATATCCGGATAGTCCACCGACTCCGTGCCGAATGTGCCGACATCCGTAACCTTGATATCCTCGTATTCTTTCAGGACCATCTTGACTTCATCTTTGAGGGCCACTGCACCGTGGTCACTGCCAATCGTAATTTTCATGGATCCTCCACCTTTCTATCATACTCTTCTTTATTTTATCACATGCGCACGAAAAAAAATACCGCAAAGCTTCTCAAGCCGTGAACGTACCCCCGCCTATAGAGGCGGG
>USAK01000014.1 GCA_900552565.1 uncultured Selenomonas sp.
AGTCCCTCACCTAAGAGGTGGAGGACTTCTGGCGGATTAGGTTAAAAACTCCCCCTAGTTCTCTCTCATTCTGTTCTCTGTAGAAAAACACGGCATATATAGGCAAGCACCAAATGAAGAGGCCGGCAAAGGCTGCGGAAAGCAGTAAAACGAGAATACCGGAAAGCATCATATAGCCGACGTTTTTCGGAATCAGGTAAATGCGGTCCTCATCCATGAGGCCTTTGAAAGCACTGAGGATGACGCCAACGGAAGCAAAGTTGGCAAACGACGTTACGAAGACGGTCAGCACGGCCTGCATATGATGGCTGAACGTGTCCATGATAGGACCAGCCTGCCCCATGACGACGAATTCGTTCGTGACAATCTTCATGCCCATGTACTCAGCGAGCTGGAAAGCTTCGCTGAAATCAAGGCCGAGCAGCCAGGCAAACGGGAACATCACAAAGCCAAGCATCTTTTCAAGCGAAACGGCCGGATTAATGAGTGCCAGCAGCTGGTCAATGAGTGCGACAAGAGCGACAAAGGCAATGACCATTGCGACGATGATGAGAATCAAACGGCCCGAACTGATGATGGAGTTGCCGAGGAAAGAGAAGAACGGCTCCCTCTCGCGTTTATGGCCCGTGATTTTCGAGAGCAGCTTGCCCGACCAGCGGATGACAAACGGCATGACGCCAATGTACGACAGGATATCGAAGAGTGGCACAATCATGAGGATTGGCAGCAGTGCGCCTGTAAAGAAGTTCATGCGTTCGACATGGACCCAGTCCGGAAACACAAAGGCGATACCGGTATAGGAGACGCCGACAATCCACTGGAACCCCGCAGCCAAGAACAGGACGATATTGCGTCCGACAAAGAACGAGGTCAGGAACCATGCCAGGAACAGATTGAAAAGCGCCAGCACGCCGACTGTTTTCCACGAGATCTCTTTGCGCTTCTTCGAGAACGCCGTGGCAATCCCGATGAACACCAAGAGACCGAGCAGATTGATGCCAAGAGACAGATACACAAAAATCCCTCCCAAATCATTTCTTACGCATAATCTGTATGCTTTACTATGGATGGTTCTTATTCTAACGAAGAACCGCGTTCAAAAACATGTCATGCGGCACTTTCGATCATTTTTTATGAATCAAAATTAGACTACCATTATGCCTGACTATCGCCTCTCTAATACCGCCCTCGATTTACTGTCATTTTTTGTGAAACAGTGAAAACTCACCGCTGTTCCCCCTGATTTTCATAAAAAGGGGCTATCATGAAACTAATTGACTATGCCGCTGAAATATGGGCGGGATACGAATAAAGTAATTGCGCATCTATCAAGCTTTCCTTATAATAAAAATGTAAATACACTCTGCTACAATAGTAGGGATTCATGCATGATTTCAGAAAAGAAGGTATCATTTTGCAAACAACTCCGATTCCCCCGCGCCGTTCGCGACGCAAGCACCGAAAACTGCTTTGGGTGTTTTTGTTTCTCGCTTTCATCGCGGCAGCCGCAGCGGGGGCTCTCTTTGCGTCCAACAGCCTTCTCGACAAGTCGGCTGACGACGTCGTGGAGGATGGCCTGCTGACTGCGAAAGACAAGACGACCATCATGATCATGGGCGTGGATGAACGCGATGACGATGTCGGGCGCAGTGACACCTTGATGATTGCCACGCTCGACCCGAAGAAGGACCAGGCTGCCCTGATGTCCATCCCGCGCGATACGCGCGTCAAGATCAAGGGGCATGGCTGGGACAAGATCAACGCGGCCTACGCCTACGGCAGTGCCAAGGGCGGTCCGGAAGCCGGCGAAAAGCTCACGCAGCGCACGGTTGAGGACTTCCTCGGCGTCAATATGGACCATTACGTCATCATTAACATTCAGGCCTTCCAGAAAATCATCGATGCCATCGGCGGCATTGATATCGACGTTGAGAAACGCATGTACTACGAAGACCCCTGGGACGATGACGGCGGCCTGCTCATTGACCTCCAGCCGGGAATGCAGCATATGGACGGCAAGACCGCTGTCACCTACGTGCGCTATCGCGACGAAGAGGGCGACATCGGCCGCATCAAGCGCCAGCAGAAATTCATGAAGGCCTGCATGGACAAGATCACTTCGCCGGCCATCATCCCGAAGCTGCCGGGCGTCATCAAAGAGGTCATGTCGTCGGTCAAAACGGACCTGTCGTTCCGTCAGATGCTCGAATTTGCCGGCACGCTCAAGGAAGCCCAGAAGAACGGCCTCAAGACCGAGATGGTCCCGGGCAAGCCGCTCTACATCGACGGTGTCAGCTACTGGATTCCGGACCTGCAGAAACTGCGCACGACCCTTGCCGATACGCTTGGCATCACGCTGAACGCCAGCGAAAAGGCCCAGCTTGAAAAGGCTCAGCACGAATACGAATCCTCGATTCCTGCGAATGCCACGAGCAAGGCCCCGGCGGCCAAAGCCTCGTCCTCAAGCAGCAGCCAGAAGGGCACACAGCGGAGTTCATCGAGCAGCAGTTCATCATCAACGAGGAGCAGCCATACGTCAGGCAGCTCTTCTTCGGAGTCGCATTCGACCAGCAGCCAGACCTCGGGCAGCAGCTCAAAATCCTCGTCTGCTTCGTCGAACACGGCACCGGCCGCACCGACGCATTCGGCCAACACCGGCAAGACACAATGATATCCATATAAATAATATAAGCCTCCCTTCGGCATAAGGGAGGCTTATATTATTTATAAACTTTATATCATCATAAATATTTTATATTTGTATTTTGAGCATAAAATAATATAATAGTACTCAACACGATTTTACAACCTTACAAGTTACGCTCATAAAGTTTCAAAAAAGTGTAACATTTATTACTAACATTCGCATTTATCTCACATACAGGGAAAAGCCAGTTCTGATTTTCCCACAGAACTGGAAGCAAGGAGACAAGGAGAAAGGAAGTCTTATTCATGAGTCAGTTAACCGAGCAGGCTTTGGCCTTACATAAAGAGAATCACGGCAAAATCGAGATGCACAGCAAGGTACCTCTCGAAAAGGCAAAAGACCTGACACTGGCTTATTCCCCGGGCGTTGCCGCTCCCTGCCTTGAAATCAAGAAAGATTACAATAAGATTTACGATTACACGAACAAGGGCAATACGGTCGCTGTCGTGACGAACGGCAGTGCCGTCCTCGGCCTCGGCAACATCGGTGCCGGTGCCGGCCTGCCGGTCATGGAAGGCAAATCCATCCTGTTCAAGGGCTTTGCCGGTGTCGACTCCGTGCCAATCTGCCTCGATACGCAGAGCGTCGATGAGATGGTCCGCGCCGTTGAGCTCATGGCCCCGACGTTTGGCGGCATCAACCTCGAAGACATCAAGGCACCGGAGTGCTTTGACGTCGAGAAACGCCTGCAGAAGCTCGACATCCCGGTATTCCACGATGACCAGCACGGCACGGCTATTGTCGTCGTCTCGGCCCTTATCAATGCGTTCAAGCTCACGGGCCGCAATTTCAAGGACTCCAAATTCGTCCTCAACGGCGCCGGTGCTGCCGGTCAGGCCATCACGCGCCTGATTTACAGCATGGGCGGCCGCAACATCATTCTCTGCGACCGCATGGGTGCCATCTACACGGGCCGCAAGGAAGATATGAACCCGTACAAGGACGATATCGCCAAAATCACGAACCCGCAGCACGAAGAGGGCCAGCTCAAAGATGTCATCAAAGACGCCGATGTCTTCATCGGTGTATCCGTAGCTGGTGCCGTCACGCAGGACATGGTCCGCTCGATGAAAAAGGACCCGATTGTCATGGGCATGGCCAACCCGACGCCGGAAATCATGCCGGATGAGGCAAAAGCCGCCGGTGCCCGCATCGTCTGCACGGGCCGCAGCGATTTTCCGAACCAGGTCAACAACCTGCTGGCTTTCCCGGGCATCTTCCGCGGTGCACTCGACGTCCGCGCTACGAAAATCAACGAAGAAATGAAGATGGCTGCTGCTGAGGCCATTGCCAGCCTCGTCACGGGTGACGAGCTCAAGGAAGACCACGTCATCACGAGCCCATTCGACCCGCGTGTAGCGCCGCAGGTCGCCGCAGCCGTAGCCGTAGCCGCCATCAAGACGGGTGTTGCCCGCCGCACGGACCTCACGGGCGCAGATGTTGCCGAGCATACGCGCAAACTTCTCGCCGAGGAACACGCCAACAACTGAGTGGCCGAAAGTCTCTGGATTGCCAACACTATATAAGAATCCCGCTGTTTCGTCTATAAACGAAGACAGCGGGATTTTTGTTTTATCATTCTTTACTATCTTTTAGGGTATTATACCACAATAAAGTGCATTCTTCACAAAAGGATTCTTTGCGGCTAAAATGAAATCATCAGCTGAAAGAGCCGCTACGGCAAGAAATTCAAGAATAGAAAAAAAGGATTTTATGAATCACGGAGGAATGTATTATTATGTTAAATGAAATCAATTGGCCGCATGAGTATCTGCCGGGTCTGACGGACAACTTCGCTTCGAACGAAGTCATCGTCAAGGGCATCAATGCCAAAGAAGTTTTTGCAAACCTCATCGATACGAGCATCTGGCCGACGTATTACAGCAATGCCAGTGACATCGAATTCGACAACACGAAGGGCACGAAGCTTGCCGCCGATACGCGCTTCCGCTTCAAGACGTTCGGTTTCCCGATTGAAGCGGAAATCACGGAATTTGAAGCACCGCATAACGGCCAGCCGGGCCGCCTTGCATGGCATGGCTGGGCCGAGGGCGACGCTGACCACCGTCTTGATGTCATCCACGCCTGGCTCATCGAAGACCTCCCGGAGGGCCGCGTCCGCATTCTGACGCAGGAATCCCAGAAGGGCAAACCGGCTGCCGAGCTCCACAAGGACCCGAAAGACCCGATGAACATCGGCCATCAGGAATGGGTCCGCGGCCTCGCTGCCACGGTACTGGCTGCCAAGGAAAACTAAGCCTTTGCTGAATAGAAATGAAGAAATGGAAATGGGGTGAAAAAATTGGCAAAAGACACGATGTTTCATTGTCCGGTAGAAGCAGCACTCAGCCTGATTTCGGGCAAATATAAATGCATCATCCTCTGGCATCTCATGCAGCGGACGCACCGCTATGGTGAACTTCATCGCCTTATTCCCCAGGCAACGCCGAAAATGCTGACGCAGCAGCTGCGTGAGCTCGAGGCGGATGGTGTCATTCACCGTGAGGTGTATCCCGTCGTCCCCCCGCGCACGGAATACAGCCTGACGAAGCTTGGTCAGAGCCTTGCCCCCATTATCCGTTCCATGTGCGAATGGGGCAAGGACAATATGGAAGACAGCATCCTGCCGCACGAAAATCCCTGACACGATTTCTATAGATTGCAAATCCATACGTAAGTAAAAAGGAGGAAATTTTTATGTATCGTCTGTTTTTACTTTGCCTGGCAGCCCTCGTGGCCATGCCGCTTTTCAGCAGCCGTACTGAGGCTGCCGCAGCCAACAAAGGCAAGATCCTCGTTGTGGCTTCAAGTCAGGACAAAATGGAACTCGCCGACAAGAGCATCATGGACGTCGGCTTCTTCCTCAATGAATTCGCCGTACCGACAGAATATCTTGCCGAGCAGGGCTATCAGATTGTCCTTGCTACACCGAGCGGCCAGATGCCGGTCATGGATAAGAATTCCAATGATAAGAACTTCTTCAACGGCGATGACGCCGCCCGCGCCAAAGCCGTAAAATTCGTCAACGGCCTTTCGGCCATTTCCCTGAAAGATGCCATCAACAGCGGCCTTGACCAGTACGATGCCGTCTTCGTCCCGGGCGGCCATGCTCCGATGACGGACCTCATGCAGGATAAGGACCTCGGCACAATCCTTCGTTACTTCCACGAGAAACAGAAGCCGACGGCCTTCATCTGCCATGGTCCTGTCGCCATGCTCTCGGCCCTTCAGGACCCAGCTGCCTATCGTCAGGCCCTCGTCAGCCATGATGCCAAAGGTGCTATGGCAGCAGCCAAAGGCTGGATTTACAGCGGCTATGAGATGACGGTTCTCTCCGATGCAGAAGAGTGGCCGGGCGAAGTCGCCAAGGGCACGGAAATGCCGTTCCACGTTGAACAGGCCCTGCAAATTGCCGGCGGCAAGATGCGCGTCGATGGCATGTACGGCAGCCACGTCGTCCATGACCGCGAGCTCATCACGGGACAGAATCCGGCCTCAGACATCGCCCTTGCCAAAGAGCTTGACAAAGCCCTGCAGTCCAAATAAAAAACGTTCTGCCTGACATTCTTAATTGATAGAAAAAGCCAGATGACATCGTCAAAAGATGCCATCTGGCTTTTCTTTTCCCGCTATCCGGTAGTATACTTGTACTAATATCACGAAAGAATCATCGAATTATAAAGAGGGGGATCTGCTTGTCTACGCCAAAACGCTATATCCTGCTGATTATCGCGGTCATGATTCAGTCGGCCGGCATTGCTCTTGTCGTCAAGAGTCTTCTCGGTACCTCGCCAATTTCGAGCGTGCCGTATGTACTGAGCCTCATTTCGCCGTTCACCTTTGGCCAGACGACATTTGCCGTCAATATGGTTTTTGTCGTCTTTGAGCTCCTGATGCTCAAGCGCAATTTCCCCGCTGTTTTCTGGCTGCAGATTCCCGTGACGATTGTCTTTGGACTCTGCATCGACTTTTTCATGGCCCTGTTTACCATCGTACCTGAGGCCTATCCGCTCAAAATCGCCCTTTGCATTGTCGGCACGGCCCTGGTCGCCCTTGGCGTCGCCGGACAGGGCGTTGCTGATGTGCTCATGCTCGCCGGCGAAGGGGCCGTCTACACCTTTGCCCATAAATTCCACATCGACTTCGGCAAGGTCAAAGTCGGCAACGACGTCAGCCTCGTCATCATCGCTGCTATCGTCTCGATGGCCAGCCTCGGCACCATCGAAGGCATCCGCGAAGGCACGCTGATTTCGGCCCTGCTTACCGGCGTCTTCGCCCGCTTCTTCCTGCGCCACCTGAGCCGCGTCGACGAACACGGCCGCATATATCTTTCCCTGCACTAAATACAGATTTTATAATTAGAAAGAATGTTTCGTTACCTTGTTGTTCTCTCAAAAAAATGATATAATAAAGATACAAAAAGAAGCCACCGATAGACGGTTGGCCTATTATAGTTGATTGGAATGACCGCTCAGTTTGCTAGGCCGAGGCGGTCATTTCTGTTTATTGGCATTAAAAGCCCTGTTCCAATTCAGAACAGGGCTTTTGCCATAGTAACAATTTTATCAGAGCGGCTGGCCTTCAACGCTCTCATTATCTTTTTTGAGGACGATGAATGCATAGATGCTGGCCACGCAGACAATGCCGGAAATCACGAGGAACGTGCTCTGGTAGCCGATGTTGTCGTGCAGGGCGCCGAGCGGCGTCGAGAAGATGATCTGGCCGACCTGTGCGGCAATCTGGAAACCGACCATGTAAAGGGTTGTCGAGATGCGCGTATCGAAATGCAGCGTGAAATAACGGAAAACCGCGAGGATGAACAGGGCCGTTTCCGGTGCATGCAGCAGCTTGATGACGGCGACGCCGAGAGGATTCGTCACGAGGCCGCAGCCGCCGATACGGACAATCATGATGCAGCAGCCGAGCAGGATAGCCTTGCGCACGCCGATTTTGCGCATGAGGATTGGCACGAGGCCCATCATGAGGAATTCGAGGAAGACTTCAATAGAATTGAGCACGCCGTAAGCCTGCTGGCCTTCAGCCGGCGTTGCAAAAAAGCGCGTGAAGAATTCTGGGAACATCTGCTGGTCAAAGACCGTGTAGAACGTCCAGCTCATGACCACAAACACAATCATCTTCCAGACATCGAGAATCTTGAACACACCGAGAATCTCGCTGAACGAAGGCGTCTTGCTCTCTTTTTGCGTCTCTGCTTTGACTTCATACTGCTGGCAAAGCGCAGGGTCATTTTCCGGTTTCAGAGCTAAGAGCACGATGAGCTGTACAGCCGCGACAGCCGAGCCTGTCCAGAAAATCAGATAAGGATTCATCGTGAAGAGAAAGCCCGCGCAGAGGGCGGAAACCGCGTAGCCAAAGGACCCCCAGGCTCTGGCCTGACCGTATTCAAACGAATAGCGGCGGCTGAGGCGCTCCGTGACAGCCTCAAAGACAGGGCAGGCCGCAAGGTACGACACGGCGAGGTAAATGGCGCCAATCATCGCGCCGAGATAGAAGTTTGCCGCGAGCATCGGCACATAGACCCAAGTGAAGAACGGTCCGACAAACAGCTCGCAGACGACAAAGAATTTCAGCAGCGTCTTTTTCATGCCGAGCTTGTCCTGCAAAGAGCCATACACAAACATCAGCACGAGTGAGACCGCGCAGCCAAAGGAATAAATCGTACCGACCTGCACGCCCGAAAAGCCCTGCTTTGTCGTCAGCCAAATCTGGAAGAACGACCACCAAATGCCCCAGCCGGCGAAGAATAACAGAATCTCAAGCGAACTCGTCCGGTAAAACGGATTGGCAAATGCCTTGAGCAGATTGCCCATGATATGTTTCCCCTTTCAGAAAATAATTCTTTAATCCCTGCCAACGCCTTCATCTCATCCTGCCCTCAGGCAAAAATCGAGGAAAGCTGATAGAATACACCATTCGTCATGCGCACGGAGCCTTCCTGCGGCTCGAGTACAATGACGCGTTCCTGCGTCTGCGGATAAAAACGCGTGCTCATGACAATCTCACCGTCGTTAATGAAAATCTCCAGCGAGGAACGGTCCTCATAGACGCGCACCGCAAGCTTCGTCTGACCGGCTGGCAGCTTGGCGAAGCGTTCTTCCCGACGGCCCGTCGAAGCCGATTTGCGTGAAAGCGT
This sequence comes from uncultured Selenomonas sp., assembly GCA_900552565.1. Classification (GTDB taxonomy): domain Bacteria; phylum Bacillota; class Negativicutes; order Selenomonadales; family Selenomonadaceae; genus Mitsuokella. The sequence goes on from USAK01000014.1 coordinate 8,862, forward strand.
GACACTGCCGCTTTTCTTCTCAAAGCGGATGGCGACCTCGTCATCAAAGCCCGCGGCAAAATGCAGCGCGAGCCCCTCGGCCTCACTGAGGTCAAAGTCAGCCATGAGCTCGCCCGTTTCCTGCGACCATTCGTCAAACGAAGTTTCTTCCGTCAAAACCATATCCGGCTCGGCAAAAGCCTTTTCGCGCAGCGCCGTCAATTCCTTGGCAGGCGGCGTCACGAGTCTGTCATGACGGTAATGGAGCTCGCGCGGCACGGTCATCTGACACGACCAGCCGTCGGCCTGTTCCGGCATGGCCGATTCCCACATCGCGAGCCAGCCGATCATCAGGCAGCGTCCATCGGGAGCCTGCATAACCTGCGGTGCGTAAAAATCAAAACCGTAGTCGAGCAGCTCAAAATCATCATGGTAGAAAATGCCCGACGTATAGTCCATCTTGCCGAGCATCGAAACGGACTGATGCAGATTGAGGTAGCGTCTGCCCTCCGGCTTGACGCCCTGCGGCGAGAGAATCAACGCCTCATGGCCGTCGAATTCCGCGAAGTTCGGGCATTCCCACATGAAGCCCTGATTGCCCTCGGCCTTGGCCATGACGTGCTTGAACTGCCAATGCTCAAGGTCTTCTGACGTAAAGACGAGCACCTGTCCCGTTTCTTCAGGCGTCTGGGCACCGACAACCGCATAATAGAGGCCGTCATGCTGCCATACTTTCGGGTCACGGAAATGATGGTCCTCGCCTGTCGGCACACCCTCGGGAAACGTGATGACCGGATTGTGCTCATCCTTCGTAAAATGAACGCCATCCGTGCTGACCGCGAGATTCTGCGTCTCGATGCGGTCCGGCCTGCCCGGCTTCTTCAAAAGGTCAACATGACCCGTATAAAGAAGATAGAATCTGCCGTCTTTCTCAAGGCCGCAGCCCGAGAAACAGCCATCCGCGTCGTACGGATGGTCCGGGAAAAGCGCCACGGGCTGACGCTGCCAATGCACAAGGTCTCTGCTCGTCACATGGCCCCAATGCATCGGGCCCCATTTCGGCTCGTACGGATAATGCTGATAGAACAGATGATACTGCCCATTGAAATAAGCAAAGCCATTCGGGTCATTGCACCAGCCCACGCGCGGCGCAATATGGAAACGCGGATACCAGCGCTTGTTGACCTCGCCCTCATGCGCCGCGATAAATTCATCCGGCGTCAGCTGCTTCTTTTCCTCAGTCATCGATTTCACCTCATATGATAGACCAGCGACTCTTTATCGAATCGGTTCGACAAATACGTTTTATAAAATCGAAGCGGTCTGACTTGTTTTCTTGACTATCGAACCGTTTCGATAGTTTGATTATATAGCGTTTGTATCATTTTGTCAATCATTTCATCGTTTTTATTTTTCTTGTCACTGTCCTTCTACTTATCTGAAAATAATTGCAACTATGCTTATGGTCCTTCCCTGCATTTTGTGATAGACTAAAATAAAACAAATGGAAAGGACTGCTTTCATGGCCAAAATCAAGGACGTCGCTAAACTCGCCGGCGTCAGTACGAGCACCGTCTCCCTCGTACTCAACCATAAAGGCTACGTATCCGAAGCTACGCGGGCTAAAGTTGAGGCCGCTGTCGAAGCGCTTCATTACGTGCCGAGCGAGGTCGGACGCAACCTCTCATTGAACCGCACAAACCTCATCGGCGTCATCATCCCCGATGTCGCCCATCCCTTCTTCGCCGCCCTGCTGCACGAAATCGAGATTTCGCTTTACGACTACGGCTACAAGACGATGATCTGCTCGACCGAAGAAAAGAAAAACGCAGAGCTCGCCTTCCTCGACATGCTGCGCCGCCATACGATGGACGGTCTCATCATCGGCGCTCATGCCCTGCACATCGAAAATTATCAGCACATCAAACTGCCGGTCATCGCCTTTGACCGCTTTCTCTGCGATGAAATCCCGATTGTGCGCGCCGACCATCATCAAGGCGGCGAATTGGCCGCCAAGGCCCTGCTGCGCCGCCATCCCCATCACGTCGTCCAAATCGCCGGCGCTCCGACCGTCCATACGACGGCCCACGAGCACGAAGATATTTTTACGCGCTGCATCAAAGAAGCCGGCGTCCGGCTCGACTCCATCGTTATGCCGGCCAATGCCCTGCAGCCCAAGGACTTCGCCTTTGCCGCCCATGAGATTTTTGAACGCTATCCCGACGTCGATGCCATCTCAGGCACAGACCTTGGCGCCATCTGCTCCCTGCGCGAAGCCGTGCGCCGCGGACGCAAAGTCCCCGACGACCTCTCGATTGTCGCTTACGACGGCACGTACCTGACGCGGCTCGGCCCCCAGACCTTCACAGCCGTCGTCCAGCCCATTCCCGCCCTCGGCCGTCTTGCCGCCAAGACCATGGTCCACCGCATCCGCCACGAGGCCCTGCCTGACCTGACGCCGCTGCCCATGGGCTTTCAAGAGGGCGAAACCTGCTGAAACGCAGCATAACCGCATACGAAAAGAGCACCTCAGCCGAGGTGCTCTTTTATTATAGAAGCTTATTTAGTTTTTCTGGTCCATGACTGCCATCGAAGCGACGATGTCATTTTCCGCCGTGCTCATGAGCTTGACGCCCTGCGTGTTGCGGCTGATGACCGAGATTTCGTTGATTGGAGTGCGGATGACGAGGCCTTCCGTCGTGATGAGCATGAGCTCCTGTTCCGGATGGACGACGCGCAGGCCGATGACGTCACCGGTCTTTTCCGTGACCTTGAGGTTGATGAGGCCCTTGCCGCCGCGGTTCTGCGTGCGGTATTCGCTGGCTTCCGTGCGTTTGCCGTAGCCCTCGGCCGTGACTGTCAGGACTTCCGCATTCTGGGAAAGCGTGTCCATGCCGATGACTTCATCGCCGTCGTTGAGGCTGATGCCCTTGACGCCGCGGGCTGCGCGGCCCATCGAGCGAACATCTTCTTCGCCGAACACAATGGCCATGCCCCACTTCGTGCCGAGAATCATATCGCGCTCGCCGTCTGTAAATTTGACGCCGATGAGCTCATCATCCTCGTCGAGGTTGATGGCATTGAGGCCGCCCTTATGCAGGTTCTTGAATTCGACGAGACTTGTCTTCTTGACAATGCCCTTCTTCGTAGCCATGAAGAGGTATGCATCCGGATTGAAGCCCTTGACCTGAATGACGGCCGTGATTTTCTCGTCCTTGTCGAGCTGCAGCAGGTTGATGATGGCCGTGCCCTTCGCCGTACGGCTGGCCTCGGCAATCTCGTATGCCTTGAGATGGTAGACGCGGCCGCGGTTCGTGAAGAACAGAATCGTATGGTGCGTCGTCGTAATCAGGAGATTCTCGACAAAGTCCTTCTCCTTCGTCGGCATGCCCTTGATGCCCTTGCCCCCGCGGTTCTGGCGGCGGTACGTGTCAAGTGCGATGCGTTTGATGTAGTTGTTGTGCGTCAGCGTGATGACGACATCTTCCTCAGCGATGAGGTCTTCGACATCGATTTCGCTCGTGTCGACCGTCAGGCGCGTGCGGCGGGCATCGCCGAACTTCTTCTTGACGTCCGTGAGCTCCGACTTGATGATGCCGAGGATGCGCGTTTCGTCTGCGAGGATGGCCTTGTACTCTTCAATCGCCTTCAAGACTTCCTGATACTCCTCTTCAATCTTCTCGCGTTCGAGGCCGGTCAGGCGCTGCAGACGCAGGTCGAGGATGGCCTGAGCCTGTTTCTCCGAGAGCTTGAAGCCCGTAATGAGGGCTGCACGTGCGATATCGGCCGTGCGGCTCTCGCGAATCGTCGTGATGACAGCATCGAGATGATCGAGGGCAATCGTCAGGCCTTCCAAGATGTGGGCACGGGCCTCGGCCTTCTTGAGGTCGTAGCGCGTGCGCCGCGTGATGACATCTTCCTGATGCTTGATATAATAATGAAGGATTTCCTTGAGATTCAGGATTTTCGGCTTGCCGTCGACGAGGGCGAGCATGATGACGCCGAAGCTGTCCTGCAGCTGCGTGTGCTTGTAGAGCTGATTGAGGATGACATTGGCGTTCGCGTCGCGGCGCAGGTCGATGACAATGCGCATGCCGCCGCGGTCCGACTCATCGTTGAGGGCCGTGATGCCTTCAATCTGCTTATCGCGCACGAGCTGAGCAATCTTTTCAACGAGGCGTGCCTTGTTGACCTGATACGGCAGCTCCGTGACAATGATGCGAGGCTTGCCGTTCGACAGCGTCTCGATGCGGGCATTCGCGCGCATCTTGATGACGCCGCGGCCCGTCGTATACGCCTGACGGATGCCTTCCTGACCAAGAATCAGGCCGGCCGTCGGGAAATCCGGTCCCTTGATGACCTTCATGAGGTCCTCAATCGTTGCGTCCGGATGGTCGATGAGCATCAGCGTGCCGTCGATGACCTCGCACATATTGTGCGGCGGGATGTTCGTCGCCATGCCTACCGCGATGCCCGACGTGCCGTTGACGAGCAGCTGCGGGAATTTTGCCGGCAGCACCGTCGGCTCCTTCAAGGACTCATCATAGTTCGGTGCAAAATCAACCGTATCCTTATCGATATCCTGCAGCATGAGTTCCGCAATCTTCGACATGCGGACCTCTGTATAACGCATGGCAGCCGCCGGGTCGCCATCGACCGAACCAAAGTTGCCGTGGCCGTCCGCAAGCATATAGCGCATCGAGAAATCCTGCGCCATGCGCACAATCGCATCATATACAGAAGAATCGCCATGCGGATGATATTTACCGAGGACTTCACCGACGATACGGGCCGATTTCTTATAAGGCTTGTTCGAGCCCATGCCCGCTTCCTGCATCGCGTAAAGGATGCGGCGGTGTACTGGTTTTAAGCCGTCCCGGACATCCGGCAGAGCACGCGCGACGATGACACTCATAGCATAATCGATGTAGGAGTTCTTCATCTCGTGTTCCAGATTGACCGGCACGATCTTTCCCTGACCAAAATCCACAATCTCACCTCAAAATCTTAAAACAAAAAACTTGAATTCTAGCAAAATCATTTAGCATTTTATTATACCATTTCTGACAAAAAAAGTCCATCAACCCCCATATCATAAGGGCTGATGGACTTTTGCCTGTGGGGTTTGCGATGAGTTCTTCTCATCCGAAAGCATGCCAATCCGGACAGGTTCCTTCCCCTCCGGCTGATCATAATAGATGCCATCCCGACAAAAGACATCCGCCCACTGGAACGGCGACTGCAGCATCTCCATGTCCTGTTCTTTCATGCCGTAAAGCCGGGCGACTTCCTTCAGGGACTGCCGCTTAAAGGCTTTGCGCCGGTCCCTGCCATGGTAGAGGAACCCGTTGTAATACTGCCAGCCGCTCAGGACCAGCAGGATGAGGATGCCCGCGAGGAACAAGCCTTCTACCGTGTGAATGGCCACGCTGCGGTAGCTCCCGATGATGATAACGGATACCACGGCGTCCAGAAAAAGATTTTCCAGAGGCCGACATCGTAGCGCGAGTCGAGCAGCAGACTCACGAGCATCTGCAACAGACAGATGCTCGCGATAATCATGCATTCCAGCCCCAACGCAGCCTCTGACGCCAGAGCCCTTTGAGCGTTTCCGGCACGAGCATCCAGCAAAGCATATTCGGCTCGTAGCGGATATCCCAGAAATGCGTCTCGAGACGCCAGGTCATCTCGATATCATCCGTGATGGCCGCTGGATTCCAAAGGCCCAGGACGCCTTCGGCCAGCGTATAGCGCCCGAGGTCGCGGAAAAGGTCCGCGGCTTTCGCCGTTGAAGTCTCATCGAACGGGCTCAGACGCTGGTACCAGCCAGCCTTGCCCGCAGGAGCGGCCTGCACGAGATTGCTGCCGTCTTTTGCGAAAAATGTCTGGCAGGTCAGCGCCGGCAGCCACGCCACGACCTTGATGCTCTCCTGCTGCAGGGCATTGCAGACATCATTGAACGCATCCGCTGCCATCAGCACCTGCTTATTATAGAAGTACACCTTGTCATAATTGCCGTCGCCATCGGGGTCTGCAAAAGCCTGCAGGGCCACGAGCGAAATCTTGTTGTCCGTCAGCTTCTTGACCGTGATGTTATCGCCCATGATGATGCGGCGGGCATACGTCATATAGGAAGATTCTGCCTCATTGATGCCGCCGTCGAGCAGAAACGTCGCCTGCATGCCATGGGCCTTGGCAGCCCTGATCGACGCGCCCGAACACATGCCATACGGCCAGACCATGGCCTTGGCGGGATGGCCGAGGTTTTCCTCAAACAGCCGCTGCGTCTCTGCCATATCGTCATTGAGGCGTTTTTCGTACTCCTCGTCCGTCTCATAACGGCCGTTGAGGTACAGACGGTTCGCAGCGATGCCGCTCGCTCCGCCCTGCGGAGCAATGGCACGCTGCTTGTGCAGGGCGTGCGTATGCGAAACGGCAAAATAATCGCCCGCACGGTCTACCTCATGGTAGCAGAGGATGGGCACCTGCGTCTTGGCAAGAGCCGGCACAGCAGACAAAGCAAAAGCATAGATAAAAAAGAAACAGGCCTGTTCGTACAGACCTGTTTCTTTTGGGAAATTACTGTTAATGAGCCAGGACTTCCGCGTAGATATACCCTTCACGCACGCCCGAATCGCTGTACGTGATGACCTTGCTGTGGAACCGCTCGGCGAGGACCTCCGCGATGATGAGTCCCGGAATGACCGTATGGATGCGGTCGGGCACAGTCTTCATCAGGATGGCAATCATGTCTTCATTGAGCCCATGCCCGCCGTCAAAACGCTGGATGATTTCCGGAATGCGGCTCGTCTTCATCTTGGTATTTTCAAACGGCTCGTCAAACAGCGCGTTGTAGAGAGCTGCTGCTCCCTTGAACGTGCCGCCGATGCCCGCAATCGAGGCCTCGCGCACACCGGCAAACGCTGTGGCCGAACGAATCGTCGCTTCAGCCTCCTCGCGCATCGCCTGACATTCTTCCTTCGTCGGCAGCATGCCATGGACGTATTTCGTGCGGAAGGCCAGCGAGCCAATGGGCAGACTGATTTTCTGCTCGATTTTGCCCGAGCTGTACGAGACGATTTCCGTGCTCGCCCCGCCGATGTCGATAAGCAGGCCCGCTTCCTCGCTGAGGTCATGTGTCGCCCCGATGAAGTCGTACGTCGCCTCTTCGTCGCCCGTAATCACGCGGATGGGCAGGCCCGTGAGCCGCTCAATCTCACCGACGGCCGCCTGACTGTTCTTTGCATTGCGCAGCGCCGCCGTCGTAAAGGCCACGACGTGCGTGATGTTGAACGCCAGCAGAAACGCCTTGAACTCCTGCAGAATTTCCACGGCCTTGTCGATGCCCTGCTGCTGCATGACACCTTCCTTCAGATAGGCCGCGAGTCCGACTGTATGTTTCTTTTTCATCAGCATCTCGACATGCGCGCCCTCAATGCGGTAAATCGCCATGCGGACCGTGTTCGAGCCGATATCAATCATTCCATATAACATGTGTTTTCCCTTGCATCCTTCCGCCATCAGCGCTTGAGGCCATTGCCCGTCAGCGGGATGACGACCTTGTAGTTATCCGGTTTGCCGTGTTCAAAGTACTGCTCCGCACCGGCAAGAGCCGCCGCCGACGTCATCTCGACGTAAATGCCATGGTGGCTGAGCTCCTTCTGCGCCTTGAGGATATCCTTATCCTGTACCGTGATGACATCCCCGCCCGAATCCTTGATGGCCTGCAGCATTTCCTTCATCCGGCGCGGCTTCGTGATGCGGATAGCCTCCGCGATGGTCGCGCGCTTCGGCGAAGCCGGTACCTCATGGAACGCCTCGTAAAGCGGTGCACATTTCGACGACTGCACGGCGACAAAATGCGGCAGACGGCCGATTTCCATGAAGCCGAGGAACAAACCGATGAGCATCGTGCCATTGCCGACCGGCATAAAGATGTAATCCGGCACATGATGATTCAGCTGGTTGTAAAGCTCATGCGCCATCGACTTGATGCCCTCAAAGAACAAGGGGTTGTAGACATGCGAAGCATAATAAGCGTCGCCGAGGTTCTGCTTGACCGCCGCGCAGGCCTTCATGCGGCCATTGGCGACCTTGACGATTTTCGCGCCGTACGCCTCAATCTGCTTGACTTTCTCCTGCGAGATATCATCCGGCACATAGACCGTGCAGTCCATGCCCGCAACCGCCGCATACGCAGCAATCGAAGCCCCCGCATTGCCCGACGAATCGAGCGCAATCTTCTTGATGCCGAGATGATGCAGTTCATTGATGAGGCTGCACGCCCCGCGGTCCTTAAAAGACCCCGTCGGCAAAAGGTGCTCCATCTTGAGTAAAAAGTCCAGCTTGCCTGCCCGATATGGCAGCAGCGGCGTTACAAACTCCCCCAGGGTAATCTCTTTTGTCCCCTCTTCCTGCGGATCCTTGTGCAGACGGAACATGCCGCCGCACTCACATTTGTACGAATGCGTATTTAATGGATACTCTTTCTTGCAGGCTTCACAATAGAAGTACATCTAAATCGTCCCCTTCCTCAGACCAGCGTCCCTCAGGCGCTGCTGGCCGCAAATGGCCAGACGAGTTCTTTCTTAAAGAATTCGTCATCTGCCAGCCGTTCCCCTCTATCGGGACAAGAAAATTTCTACAAAATGTTTGTTGAAATCTCCCCCTATTTGTTGTAATATATCTATGGGAGACCTACTACATCTAGTATGTGGTAGGTGGCAGAAGGTATAGAGGCGACAAAAGCGGGAACGTTCGGTAGTTCCCGCTTTTGTATTACAACGGGCAGCGATGCACAGTCATCTCTGTCCGTTGTTTATCTTTATTTACCGAAGATGACTGTGTATCTGATGCTAGATTTCAGCAGAGATTTATTACAATATATTCTTGCTAAACGAAGTATATCCTATTTAACATCATTTTGTTTTAGAAATTTTGACGATTTCCCATGTTTTTGCTAGGATAAGGAAAGAATCATTTTAGGGGTAATTTAAGGGGGTTTTATTATGCTTACCGTAATGAACTGCCTTTTGTCGATTTTACTGGCTGTGGGCGGCGGACTGCTTGGCAGCCGCTGGATTGCAGCATCGTATCAAAGCGCGGCAGAAGGCGTACTGAGTTTCCCAGAACGCAGAGAAGAACAGGCGAAAAAACGGCCGCTGCGCCTTGCTATGGGCCTCGGTTTTCTCTTCTGCTTCACGCTGCTGACGCTCCATTCCATGCACCCGCTGCGCATCGCCTTTCTCATGGTCTTCCAGTATTTCATGCTGCTCTACACCTGGACCGACCTCGAGCAGCGCGTGATTTTTGACAAGATGCTGATTCCCTTCGTTCTCATCGGACTCGTGTCCATCCCGCTGCTTGACCGCGTCCTCACCGACCATCTGCTGGCCGCCGCGGTCGGCAGTGCCGTCTTCCTCGCCCTGGCCGTCCTCACGCACGGCGGCATCGGCGGCGGCGACGTCAAACTCATCGCCGCCCTCGGCATATGGCTTGGCTCCGACATGCTCATGACCGTCGTCATCGCCGGCATCGTCATGGGCGGGCTCGCCGCCTTGCTTCTCCTCGCCACCGGCAAACGCAAAAAAGGAGATTACTTCGCTTATGGCCCATATTTCACCATCAGCGCCCTGATATTCACACTGCTATAAAACAAATCACTCGCACGCAAAAAAGAGGCTGCTCCGAAGAGCAGCCTCTTTTTTATTTACTTAATGGCACGCATTATCTAGGGCGGGGACCTATATTTCGCCTGCAGGAGGCGCAGCGTCCGCCCGCAGGGCTGGGGACCAGACGTCATTACCTAGGACAGCGCAGTGTAGGAACGCCGCGGCAGGCGGCGAACCCTCTAAATCCAACGATTCCCGCCATGGCCCCCCATTCAGCGGAGCCGCCGAAGCCGAAATACAGGTCCCCGCCCCTTCCACGATATGCGTCAGCGTACGCGCATCTCACGGGCCTGTTCGCGCAGGCGGGCAATGCGGTCGGCCGTATCCGGATGGGTGCTGAAGAGCTTCATGAGAGCCTTGCCCGTGCCCTCAAACGGATTGACGATATACATATTGGCCGTGGCCGGCTTAGCCTCTGGCAGCGGGGCCGAATGCGTCACGTAGTACTCGATTTTCTCGAGGGCATCCGCAAGGTAATTCGGGTTGCCGCAGAGGGCGCCGCCGTCTTTATCGGCCTCGTACTCGCGCGAACGCGAGATGGCCATCTGGATGATGCTGGCCGCGAGCGGGGCGAGGAGCATCATGGCAACAGCAGCAATCGGGTTGACGCCGTCGTCATCGTCGCTCGAACCGCCGAAGAACATGAAGAACTGGGCGGCGTAGGAGATGACCGTGGCCATCATCGAGGCAATCGTCGACGTCAGGATGTCGCGGTTCTTGACATGGGAGAGCTCGTGACTAAGAACGCCGGCGAGCTCATCATAGCTCAGCACGCGCATGATGCCCGTCGTGACAGCAACAGCGGCATGCGAAGGGCTGCGGCCCGTCGCAAAGGCATTCGGCTCATCCGCATCGATGATGCAGACCTTCGGCATCGGCAGATTGTCGCGCTGGGCAAGATTCTCGATAAGGCCGTAGAGCTGCGGCGCTTCGTCGCGCGTGACTTCCTGCGCGCCGCTCCATTTGAGGACGAGTGAATCGCTGCACCAATAGCTGAAGGCATTCATAGCCAAAGCAAAGAACAGCATGACGGTCAGGCCCGTGCGGCCGCCGACGAGTCCGCCAATCAGCATCATGATGACGGCCATGAGCACCATGAGCATCACGGTTTTGATATTATTCATATTCATGATAATCCCTCCTAAGGATATCTTTGACGTATTCTTTATCCATTTGACCGCTGTTCCCGGCTGCGGTTGATGAGATAGCCGATACCGAGCACGAGCAGGACAAAAGCAGCTTTTATCTCTAAGGCATAGGGAGCAAGATAGGCGCCCAGCGCGGGGTCCTCAGTCATGAGCTCGCCGGCCGTCCAGCCGAGAATGCCGGCACCGAGGTAGATGAGGGCAGGCACCTTGAGCATGATCATGAGGAAAATCTGCGCGCCGAACAGCACAATCGGGATGGAAATCATCAGGCCGCAGATAATGAGGCTCCACTTGCCCTGCGGCACCGTATTAGCGACGCCGGCCAGCGAGAGGATATTATCGATGCTCATGATGAAGTCGGCCACGAGAATCGTACGTACGGCTGCGCCAAACGTCGTCGGTTGACTGCCGCCGTCCTCGACGCGCCCGTCATTGCGGTCGGTCACAAGCTTCAGCGCGATGAAGACGAGGGCCGCGCCGCCCACGAACTCGACGTAAGGCGAAGCGAGCAGGCCCGTCGCGAATAATGTGCAGACGATGCGGACAAACACGGCACCGAGGCCGCCGACGATGATGGCCCTGCGGCGCAGCTCGTGGGGCAGGTTCTTGCAGGCCAGCGCAATCATGATGGCGTTATCGCCCGAAAGCAGCAGGTCGAGGAGTAGTATGCCCGAAAGTGCGGCAAACCACTCCGGCGAGAACATCCCCGCAAAGAAATTTTCCAATTCCATTCACTCCCTAAAATCCCTCATATTCCCTGAATATCTTCTCTGGGCTTAATTTCTACAAGATATACGAAAAACCCTGCCCGAACTCTGCGCGATGCATGTGCATCTACCGCAGGCTGGGCAGGGTCTTGCTTGCTTGCGCCGGCCGTACCGGGATTGCTCCGTACTGACGATACTAGCCGTTCAGCTACTCCCCCTGTGGAAGTATCTACGTATCTTGTAAGCTCAATATAGCACAAATCCGTGCATTTGACAAGCAAAAAGTCAAAAAATCAGATATCGAGATTGCGGACAAGTTTGGCGTTTTCCTCGATGAACTGGCGGCGCGGCTCAACCTTGTCGCCCATGAGGATGGTGAAGAGCTCATCGGCTTCTTCGGCATCTTCCATCTCGACGCGCAGCATCGTGCGGCCTTCTGGGTCCATGGTCGTCTCCCAGAGCTGCTCCGGGTTCATCTCGCCCAGACCTTTGTAGCGCTGGACCGTCACACCGTCGCGGCCGACTTCGTCGAGTTTGCGCGAAAGCTCTTCATCACTGTACGTGTACCAATGCTTCTTGCCCTTGCGGATCTGGTAAAGAGGCGGCTGGGCAATGTAGACATGGCCGTGCTCAATGAGAGGCTTCATGTAGCGATAGAGGAACGTCAGGAGCAGCGTGCGGATATGCGCGCCATCGACATCGGCATCGGTCATGATGATGATTTTGCCGTAGCGGCGCTTCGAGAGGTCGAAATCCTCGCTGATGCCCGTGCCGAACGCCGTAATCATCGTGCGAATCTCGGCATTGGCGAAAATCTTGTCGAGACGTGCTTTCTCGACGTTGAGGATCTTGCCGCGCAGCGGCAGGATGGCCTGGAAGCGGCGGTCGCGGCCCTGCTTGGCCGAGCCGCCTGCCGAATCACCCTCGACGAGGTAGATTTCGGCCTGCTCCGGGTCTTTGACGGAGCAGTCAGCGAGTTTGCCCGGCAGGCTCGAGACCTCGAGGGCATTCTTGCGGCGCGTGAGCTCGCGGGCCTTGCGTGCGGCTTCACGTGCACGCGAAGCCATGATAGCCTTCTCGATGATGCGCTTCGTGATGACCGGATTCTCGTCGAAGTACTCGGAAAGACCTTCCGTGACAATCGAGTCAACGATGCCGCGGACTTCGGAGTTGCCGAGTTTCGTCTTCGTCTGCCCCTCGAACTGCGGCTCGCGGATTTTGAGGCTGATGACGGCCGTCAGGCCCTCACGCACATCATCGCCCGAGAGATTGCCATCTTTGTCCTTAAGGATGCCGTTCTTGCGTGCAAAGTCATTGGCCGCACGCGTCAGCGCGAGCTTGAAGCCGGCGAGGTGCGTGCCGCCCTCTTCCGTGTTGATGTTATTGACAAAGGAGTAGATGTTCTCCTGATAGCTGTCATTGTACTGCATGGCAATCTCAACGACCGTATCATCCTTGACGCCGTTGAAGTAAATCGGCTCAGGGTTCAAGACTTCCTTCTTGCGGTTGAGATGCTCGACAAACGAGCTGATGCCGCCGTCGAAATGAAACGTCTCGCTGCGCACCGGCTCGACGCGTTCATCGTGCAGGCCAATCGTGATGCCGTGGTTGAGGAACGAGAGCTCGCGCAGGCGATGGCGCAGCGTCTCATAGCTGTACGTCGTGACCGAGAAAATCTCCGGGTCCGGTACAAAATGAACGCGCGTGCCCGTCTCCTTTGTCGTGCCGATAACCGTCAGCGGCTTTGTCGTCACGCCGCGCTGAAACTCAATCTCATAGACCTTGCCGTCGCGCTTGACTTCGACTTCCATGCTCGTCGACAGGGCGTTGACAACAGAAACACCGACGCCGTGCAGGCCGCCCGAGACTTTATAGCCATCGCCGCCGAACTTGCCGCCCGCATGCAGGACCGTCAAAACGACCTCAACGGCCGGTTTGCCGCTCTCGTGCATGTCCACAGGGATACCGCGTCCGTTATCGACGACCGTGATGCTGTTGTCTTTGTGAATCGTCACATCAATGTGGTCGCAGTAGCCGGCCAGGGCCTCATCGATTGAGTTGTCGACGACTTCGTAAACGAGGTGATGCAGGCCGCGCTCACTCGTGCTGCCGATGTACATGCCCGGACGCATGCGCACGGCCTCAAGGCCTTCGAGAATCTGAATCTGCTCCGCGCCGTAATCAGCCTTGACAGCCGTGACCTCGGCACTTGACTCATCCGTATGGATTTCAACGCCCGTCGTGTCGAGGTCTTTATCCGTAAGGTCTTCCTGCGGTTCCGGTGCAGTCTCTGGCTGGTCATCCGGCGTCAGCGTCAGGTCGATGGATTTCTTATCGTTATCGTTTGCCATAAAATCTCTTACGCTCCATTCTATTAGTCATTGCCTGTATCATAAATCATCTCTGCGCGCTTTTTCAGGGCCGTAGAGGACAGCACCGAGAGATATACCTTGTCCCGCGTCACGATAATCGACTTGATGAGTTCGTTCGACTCATCCGTCCGCACGACACGGCCTTCTTTTTGGCATCTCTGCAGATAATGCTGGTTCTCCGGGATATCTTTGATGAAAAATCCCATGTAATCGTATATTGCGATGATGTCTTTCGTACGTACGGAGACACCATTGCCGAGATGCAGGAACATATCAAATCATCCTTTCTGACGTTCCGGCCCATTTTTTTGGCCGTACTAGCCGCCCTGACTATCATCCTGTTGATTTTCCTGATTTTTTTTGCCGTACTGGCGCTTTTTTGCATGGCGCAGCGGAATGACTTCATAGCGCTTAGGCATCTTGAAATCCGGCGGCCAGTACATATTGAAACGCAGCTCGTAAAGGGCGCGGTTGATGGCATCCTCCGTAAGATGCTCCGGCGGCAGGCAGCGGTAGAGCATGACAAGAGTCTTTGCCTCCATGCTCTGGCGGTCGTTTACAGCAACTTTCGATGCCTGCAGCTGTACGAGGGCAGCCCTCTGCTCATTGAGGAGGCGCGGCGTGCACTCGGGCACATACTCCTTGACCTCTTTGTAGCGGGCCCAGGGGATATCGCGCAGGACGGTACGGATTTGTTCCCTGATTTTTTCCTGCCGCTGGCTCTCGCAGCGATGACATATCTCAGTCTCCGGAGGGCAGAGGCTGCCGCACACGGCACAGGGATGCCAGCCCTTCGCTGCCTTGAACTTGTTCATCTGCCGGTTCTTGCGGTAGAGCTCACGTATCTTCAGGGCCAGGTCTTCATCTTCGATTCCCCGGCTCAGTTTCTTTGCAGCGCTGAGCTCCGCCGGCGTCAAGGGCATTTTCGCCCGCTCGCGTCCGACATGGATTTCCGGCTTTTCGGGAGGAGCTGCCTTTTTTTCATCCTCCGGCGCTTTGACATCGCCCTCTTCATCCTGTTCGTCCCAGGGCTGGGAAAGCTTGATGTCCTTAATCATCTTCGTGCCGGCATAATTATTGACCTGCTGGATAATCTGCGGCATGCGGAAACGTGTCTCGCTGCCCCAGACAGAATCACGGCAGTAGACGTAAAGAGTCTGCCGGCGGATGCGCAGGGCCTTGACATTTCTGGCATATACCTCGCCGACGATGTCAGCCCAGTGCCAGAGCACCCAATGCTGATAATACTCTCTTTCCTGTTTGGAGCCGAGCTCATGGATGGCCTTAGGGATGATGCTGACCACCTTCTCAAGCCCCGGTGTGCGTTTTGCCATCAGTCCACCTCCCAAGCGGGGAAGAAAATCCTATCTCAGAGGATACGGCCATTCCTGACCTGATAATACGTTCCCATGTGTTCGTTCGGGAAATAAGCCGCGTCCGTCGCCGTAATGAGCGTCTGGATACGCTCTTTCCGGATAAACTGCAGCAGCTGCTGCCTGCGCTTGACGTCGAGTTCACTCATGACATCGTCCAGGAGCAGGATGGGGTATTCCCCCGTCTCGGAGCGCAGAAATTCCAGTTCCGCCAGTTTCAGGGAGAGCACGCCTGTGCGCTGCTGTCCCTGTGAGCCAAACGTGCGCAGATTGATGCCATTGACCGTCAATACGAGGTCATCATGATGAGGTCCATAGCTTGTCGAACCGCGCAGGATGTCCGTTTCCTGAGATTTCCTCAGTATTTCATTATACCATGAAGCAAACGTTTTTGTCATGTCCCCGCTTTTCTGCGGCTCCCAGCCGTGAATGTCATAAGAGACTGTCAGATTCTCCTGGTCGCTTGAGATACGCCGCTGCATGAGATTCGCGAGCATGTTGAGCTTGCGCACGGCTTCAAGGCGCTTCGCGACAATCTTCTGCGCGCTTTTGACGAGCTGGACATCCCAGAGCTCCAGCATAGAAGCATCGCCCCGTCTTTCACGGATGCGTTTCAAGAGGGAATTGCGCTGGCTCAGGATGCGGTTGAATTCGACGATTTCATGGTAATAGGCAGGGCTTGCCTGCGAAATCTCCCCATCGAGGAAACGCCGGCGGCCTGCCGGCGCTCCCTTGATGAGGAACAGGTCCTCAGGAGAAAACAGCACAGTGTTGAGGCTGCCAATGAGTTCTTTGAGGCGGATGGGATGCTCATTGAGGAGAATGCGGCGCCGTTTCGTGCGGCTGAAATGGAATTCCAGATGATTCGTCACACCGCGCCGGTCAAAATCAATGATGACCGCCCCCTGTTCGGCTTGCCAGAAGATGAGCTCCGCATCCTGATGCGTGCGGTGGGAATGGCCGAGCGAGGCATAGTAGATGGCTTCGATGATATTCGTCTTGCCCTGAGCATTCGGGCCGAGGAAAATGTTGATGCCCGGCTGCAGTGTCAGGTCAAGCTCATTATAGTTCCGATAATTTCTGAGCTTTAAAAAGCGAACATACATTCAATTTTCAGCCTTTCTTATGCGTGACCTTCCAGGCACCGAGCCCCTCGACTTCGACGATATCCCCGTCATGAAGTTTGCGGCGGCGGGCCGATTCGACCTCGCCGTTGCGCTTGATGCGGCGTTCGGCAATCAGGGCCTTCGTTTCTCCGCAGGAAGCGAGAACACCGGCCCATTTGAGGAACTGGTCGAGCTGGATTTCTTCGGTGTCAATGGCGACTTCTTCAATGTTCATGATAATTCCTTTCTGCTGTCTGTGGCCAGATGAATGTATCGCAAAAGCGTAAAAATGTGTATAAGCAAGCCCCGGCAGGAAATTTGCCGGAGCTTGTGTGGAAAAGTCAAACTGAAATATGGGATGATGTCAAGATTAATGATTCGTGCGGACCGGCGTTACGACATAAACGAAGCTGTCGCTTTCCGCCTCCTGAATCGAAGCAGGGGAGAGTGGCTGATTGAGACCGATGCGGCAGGTCTTCGTATCGATAATCTTGAGAACATCGATGATGTACTGGGCATTGAAGGCAATCGCGATGTCCGGACCGTCAATCTCTGCCGGGATATACTCTTCGGCATTGCCGATTTCCGGGTTGTTCGAGGTGATGTGAATCTGATTTTCTGCAAAGTCAAGCTTGATGATGTTGTAGACGCCGGATCTTGAAATCAGGGAAATGCGGTCAACCGCAGCATTGAAGGCTGCCGTATCTACCGTGACATGCGTAGCAAATTCCGGCGGGATGACGCCCTGATAATTCGGGAACTGGCCTTCAATCAGGCGAGAAGTCATGTAGAGATTGTCAAACGAGAAGCTGATCTGGTTGTAAGTGCAGGCAATCTTTACATCGGTCGGAATGTCGGAAGACATGTTGTGGACGAGTTCCTGCAGAATGCGGGAGGGGATGATGACCTTGATGTTGCCGATGTCTTCATTGAGCATTTCCGATTTGACGGAAAGACGATGCGTGTTTGTAGCAGCCATGGTGACTTTGTTTTCCGTGACTTCTAAAGAACAGCCCGTGAAAACGGGACGGGAGTCATCCGTGCTGCAGGCAAAGACCGTTTTTTTGATAAGGTCTCTCAAAATATTGTCTTTAATAGAGAACGATACATCGGTTTCGAGCGGTTTGAGAACCGGGAATTCCGCTGCGTTCATGGAAAGCAGTGTGAATTTTGCCATGTTGGACTGGATGTGGACGATATTTTCATCCGGGGCAATGGCGATGCTGACATTATCTCCCGGCAGCTTGCGGACCACTTCCTGGAAATAACGTCCGGCGGTGGTCAGTTCTCCCGGTTCTTCAATTTCTGCTTCAATGCGGGCAACGAGGCCAATTTCATAATTGGTGGCCTGGAGCTCTAAGATGTTATTTTCTGCTCTCAGGAAAATGCCCGAAAGGATGGGGGTCTGTGGTTTGCTGGCCACGGCTCTGGTCACGATCTGCAAGGCATTGTTGAGTTCGTTCTTATTGCATGTGATTTTCATCTTTTGGCGCCCTCTCTTTTTTTTATGATATAACTAAAATATTTATATAAATAGCCGACGTAGTAGTAGGCCGTGTGGAAAAGTGGATAAGTCGCGCGGCCCGTTGGGATTCATCACAGAAAGCTGTGGACAAGTTGTTCATAAGAATAGGGGAGGTTATCCACAGTATCCACGGTGATAAACTCCCCTATGTGTTATCCACAATGTATCTACAGGCAATTCAGAGGCTTGTCCACATGGTTATCCACGTACCCTGTGGGGGCTTTTACATCTTCTGGATGCTGTCGATCAGGTCCTTGATGATCTTATGAAGCTTGGCGTTTTCTTCCCGCTCTGTGGAAATCTTGTCATAGGCATGCAGGACCGTCGTGTGGTCGCGGCCGCCAAAGAAATTGCCAATCTGCGGCAGGGACGTGTCCGTGAGTTCACGGCAGAGGTACATGGCAATCTGGCGCGGGAACGCGATGCTTCGCGTGCGCTTTTTGGAATGAAGGTCTTCGATGCGGATCTTGAAGTAAGAAGCGACGATTTCCTGGATGACCTCGAGCGTGACTTCTTTCTTATGGTTGTTCGGAAAAACATCCTTGAGGGCCTCGGCGACAACGTCGGTCGTCACAGGTTTTTTGATGAGGGACGCGTAGGCTACGACTCGCGTCAAGGCGCCTTCGAGCTCACGAATGTTGCTGTCGATGCGGTTGGCGATGAACATCAGGACGTCGTTTGGCACGTCAACGTGGTCTAAAAGGGCCTTATTCTTGAGGATGGCAATGCGTGTCTCAAGGTCCGGGGCCTGAATATCCGTGATGAGGCCGCCCTCAAAACGGGAACGCAGGCGGTCTTCAAGTTTCTGGACTTCGCGCGGCGGCCGGTCGGATGACAGGATGATCTGTTTGTCGGCCACGTGCAGGGCATTGAAGGTATTGAAGAATTCTTCCTGGGTACTCTGCTTGCCCGACAGGAACTGGATATCATCGACCATCAGGACATCGATGGTGCGGTACTTCTGACGGAAGAGTTCGGCTTTGCCCTCCTGGATGGCGCGGATGATCTCGTTTGTGAACTGTTCACTCGAGACATAGAGTACGCGCATTTCCGGATGATTCTGCAGCACGCGGTTGCCGATGGCGTGCATCAGATGGGTCTTGCCGAGCCCGACGCCGCCGTACATAAAGAAGGGATTGTACACCTTGCCTGGCGATTCGGCCACGGCCATAGCCGCGGCATGGGCAAAACGGTTGGAACTGCCCGTGACGAACGTTTCAAATGTATATTTCGGGTTCAGCGATGAACGGTCGCCAGGGGCGACAATGTGCATATCGCCGGTATCGACGGCTGCGGGCGGCTGTTCCTGAAAGAGCGTCCCTTGGTTGGGATTCTCTTTTTTGCGGCTGCCGGCATGTGCGGCCGCCGTGCTTTCTGCTTTTTTCGCTTCCGCGCTGCCATCAGCTTCTTTAGAAGAAGGTTCGGGGGCGGCTGCGGGAGGCAGGACCTCAAAGACTACCTTATGCTTGGTGCCGAGTACAGCACTGACAGCATCTTCGACGATCGTGAGGTAGTGGCTGGTGATCCATTCCTTTACCAGTTCGTTCTGCGCGCTGAGGACAAATTCGGTATCGGTCAGGGAGAGCGGCTTGACCGACGAGAACCACTTGAAGGCTGACTCAGCGAGAGTTTCCTTCATTTTGGTGAGGATATGCTCCCAAGCAGCCTGCAGCTGTGTCTGCTCCATGAAAAAAATCCTTTCCTGCTATAAGAATATGTAGAAACTTTTTCCACAGGTGCATAATTTTATCCACATTTTTATCCACAGCTGTGGATAACTACAGAGATTCCCTGGGATAGAGGCGGGAAGTGTGGACGGAATCTTATCTTTACGAGCCTTGCCTCGCAGGGCACCAATGGGGTTTTCCGCACAATAATCAACAATATCTTATCAAAAGTAACGGGACTTATCAACAGTTTTTCTGTGGGCAAGCCGGAATCGGCCGAAAAATATCCACAGGCCTGAGGGAAAAAGACAAGGGAAAATCCTTGACAGGCCGCGAGTCCGTAGTCTATAATTTGACATAGTTAAAATTCTGATACTATGCTTCTATACAGCCAATTAGTCTCAGAAAATAAGCGAAGGAGGTGTTACGTAATATGAAACAGACTTTCCAGCCGAACAATCATTGGAGAAAGAAGACCCATGGCTTCCGTGAGCGCATGAAGACGAAAGGCGGCCGTCTCGTTCTGAAGAGAAGACGCCAGCGCGGCAGAAAGAAGCTTTCGGCATAAATCGGATGAGGTCACTTCGGTGGCCTTTTTTGCTTATGTTTTACTCGTTTTATTTTTCAGTTGATTTTTGGGGAAATGCGAATGCTTACCTTACCGAGAAGACGGATCATCAAGCAGCACAGTGATTTCCAGCGCGTATACCGCGCGGGACGGTCTTTTGCGAACCGGTACTTCGTGCTGTATGTCTTTCCGTCCGCTGCGGTGCGCGGCCGCGTTGGCTTTGCTGCTGGCAAGAAACTTGGCTGTGCTGTCACGCGCAACCGTGTCAAGCGGCTGCTGCGCGAGACGTACCGGCTGCATCAGGACCGTGTGCGCGAGGACGCAGCACTGCTGCTCGTCGGCCGCAAGGCCATGGTGGATGCCAAATGTCCGGAGGTCGAGAAAGCTTTCCTGCATCTTGGCGAGAAAGCCGGCATCTTCAAGGATGCGAAGAATCTCAAGGATATACAGGAACTCGTGGCTCGTCATGGCGGCCAGCACAAAGCCTGTGCCGCAAAGCGAAAGAGGTCTTGATGTTGAAGACGGTACTCCTTTTATTGGTGCGATTTTATCGCGGTTTCATTTCGCCGATGTTCCCGCCTTCCTGCCGCTATGTCCCGACGTGTTCTGAATATGCTCTCGAAGCAATCGAACGTTACGGCGCCCGGCGCGGGGGCTGGCTGGCCCTCAAGCGCATCCTGCGCTGCCATCCTTTTCATAAGGGCGGCTATGATCCTGTACCGTGACTGCTTTTCGGCAGTCTGCTGTGAAAACTTATGATATCTGTTATATTTATGAAGATTAGGATGTGATACATTGGGTTTCTTTGGAACAATATTCGAACCGATCGAGAATCTCCTGCACATTGTCCTGCAGGCACTCTATAATGTCACGGATGTGGCTGGCTTTGGCAGCTACGGTGTGGCCATCATTCTCCTGACGATCCTCATCAAGATGATCCTGTACCCGCTGACGGTCAAGCAGGTTAAGTCGATGAAGGCGATGCAGGAACTTTCTCCGAAGATGAAGAAAATCCAGGAGAAGTATAAGGACAACCCTCAGGTCATGCAGCAGAAAGTCGGCGCACTTTACAAAGAAGCCGGTGTCAACCCGCTCGCAGGCTGCCTGCCTCTGCTCGTGCAGATGCCAATCCTCATGGGCATGTACTACGCCCTGTATAACTTCACGTATCCGACGCCGGAATCGGCTGCCTTCCTCTGGCTGCCGACGATGTCGGAGCCGGACCCGTACTACATCCTGCCGGTCCTTTCGGCCCTGACGACGTTCCTGCAGCAGAAGCAGACGACGACAGAAATGAATCAGCAGATGAAGATCATGATGACGGTCATGCCGCTCTTCATCGGCTGGATCAGCTTGAACTTCCCGTCCGGCCTCGTGCTGTACTGGGTAACGATGAATATCGTCCAGATTGCGCAGCAGTGGTGGATGTATCGTCATGACGATAAGAAAAAGGAGGCTGCCTGATATGGCAGAAACCATGGAATGGACGGGAAAAACCGTTGAGGCTGCCCTGTCCGCAGCGGCTGCTGAGCTTGGCTGCGCGGCAGACAGCCTGGAGTATACGGTGATTGAACAGCCATCGCGCGGTTTTCTTGGCCTCATCGGCCGTAAGCCGGCACGCATCCGCGTCCGTCAGGAAGAGGATGCAGCGGCTGCCGCGCCGCTGGCTGAAGATCCTTCGGCAGATATGATAGAGCTTGAGACGCATCTGGCTGAAGAGGCTGAGGAAACCGGTACTGAGAGCGGGGCAGATGAGGATAAGCCTGCAGTTTCTGAGGAGAAACAGGCCGTTTCTCTTGAAGAGCAGGAAGTCCGCGCAAAGAAATTTCTTGAAGAAATCTTTGCGGCGATGCATATCCCTGTCAGCCTGCAGCGTTCCGAAAATGAAGACGGCGTGCTGTTCCAGCTCGAAGGTGAGGACCTTGGCATTCTCATTGGCAAACATGGACAGACGCTCGATGCTCTGCAGTATCTGACAAATCTCGCGGCTAACCGCGGCGTTTCAGGGAATCGTCTGCATGTGCTTCTGGATGTCGAGGGCTATCGTGCCCGCCGGGAGGAGACGCTTTCGCGTCTTGCCGGCCATCTGGCAGAAAAGGCCTGCCGCATCGGTCAGGAAATTCATCTGGAGCCGATGAACCGCCATGAGCGCAAGATTATCCACATGGCTCTGCAGGATAGCCGCAGGGTCACGACGTACAGCGCCGGCGAAGAGCCGCGCCGCTGTGTGGTCATCGTGCCGCGCCGCCGCCGTCGTGCGGAGGGGCGCCGCAATCGGGATCATGAGGAAGAATAATGCTTCCCGCCCGTCAGACCGTATGATAAAGAGAGCTGTGAAAGGGCTTTCTCCTTCTGGGAGTGGGCCCTTTTTGTTTATGTAATTTGTAAGAAAGATTTAGCCAGTAAAATCGTGAAGAGAAGAAAAAAGAAAGGAAGGAAACTATGCAACAGGGAGATACAATCAGTGCAATTGCCACGCCGCAGGGCGAAGGCGGCATTGGCGTTATCCGCATCAGTGGGGAACATGCCTTA
Organism: uncultured Selenomonas sp.; assembly: GCA_900552565.1. Lineage (GTDB taxonomy): Bacteria > Bacillota > Negativicutes > Selenomonadales > Selenomonadaceae > Mitsuokella. Next base: position 31,510 of record USAK01000014.1, read on the forward strand.
AAGACAGCGGGCAGGGTTTTTCGTGCTGCTAATGGCAAGCCGCTGGTCATGGCCGGCAGTCATCATGCAGTTTATGGTCATATTGTGGATGAAAAAGGGCAGATTATTGATGAATGCCTTGCCCTGGTCATGCTGGCGCCTCATTCGTATACGGTGGAAGATGTTGTCGAGCTGCAGTGCCATGGCGGCCTCATGACGCTGCGCAAAACTTTGGAACTGACGTGGCAGGCCGGAGCACGTCCTGCGGAACGCGGCGAATTCACGAAAAGAGCGTTCCTCAACGGGCGTCTTGACCTTTCGGAGGCCCAGGCCGTCATGGATATCATCAAGGCCAGGACCGAAACGTCGCTGACGATGGCGGCAGGCCATCTCACGGGCCACTTTTCCAAACTCATCAAGGAGATGCGCCACGATATCCTTGGGATGATTGCGCATATCGAAGCGGCGATTGATTTCCCTGAGGAAGAAGTCGATGATGTACTGACGTATGATATTCAGAAAAATGTGGTTGAGCTACGCAACAAAATTGCCAGCCTGCTCAAGACGGCTCATGCCGGCCGCATTCTTCGCGACGGTCTGCTGACGGCTATCATCGGCAAGCCGAATGTCGGCAAGTCGAGCCTGCTCAATTCCTTACTCAGGGAAGAACGGGCCATTGTCACGGAGATTCCGGGCACGACACGCGATTCGATTGAAGAATATGCTAACGTGGGCGGTATTCCGCTGCGCATCATTGATACCGCTGGCATCCGTGCGACCGATGACGTGGTCGAACGCATCGGTGTGGAGAAGGCACGTTCCTATGTCAGGGAAGCTTCTTTGATTCTCGCACTTTTTGATGCCTCGCGGCCGCTTGATGAAGAGGATGCGGAAATCCTCAAACTCGTCAAGGGGCGTGATGCCATCCTGCTGCTCAATAAGGATGACCTTACCCCTGTAGTCACGCCGGACACCCTGCACGAACGCGTCAAGAAAGAGGTCCCCGTCATTACGATTTCGACGCGCACGAAGGACGGCCTTGAGGCCCTGACACAGGAAATCACGAAAAAAGTCTATGCCGGCACACAGGCAGGGGAGGAAGGCTCCTTTGTCACGGATGCGCGTCAGGCTGAGGTCCTGCGCCAGGCCGATGAGCACCTGGCCGCGGCCATCCGCACGATTGAGGCCGACATGGGCCTTGACTTCATCTCCATCGACCTGCGTTCTGCCTGGGAAAAGCTCGGTGAACTCACGGGCGAGACGGTCGGTGAAGATATCATCAATGAGATTTTCAGCAAGTTCTGCATTGGCAAGTAACACTGCTTTGTTTCCTATATAATATAAGGAGGATTTTCGTTGTTTACCGCTGGAAAATACGATGTCATCGTCATTGGTGCCGGTCATGCCGGTGTCGAGGCAGCTCTCGCGGCTGCCCGTATCGGTTGCCAGACTCTTTTGGCGACGCTCTCTATGGATAATATTGCCCTGATGCCCTGCAATCCGTCTGTCGGCGGCCCCGGCAAGGGACATCTTGTGCGCGAACTCGATGCTCTTGGCGGCGAGATGGGCGTCAACGCCGATAAGACCTGCATCCAGTTCCGCATGCTCAATACCGGCAAAGGCCCGGCTGTCCATGCGCTGCGCGCCCAGGCGGATAAGAAGCTCTACCAGTTCACGATGAAGGAAACCTGCGAGAATACGGAAAATCTCGATGTCAAGCAGATTCTCATCACGGACCTGCTTTTGACGGAGGATAAAAAGGCCGTGCGCGGTGTCGTTGTCGAGACGGGGGAAGTTTATCTCGCGCCGGCCATCATCATGGCGACGGGCACGTATCTCAAGGGACGCATCATTGTCGGGGAACACACGTACAGCGGCGGCCCGAATGGCCAGCGTCCGGCGATGAAATTCTCGGATTCGCTGCGCGAGGCCGGCATCCGCCTCATGCGCTTTAAGACGGGTACGCCGGCCCGCGTCGATGGCCGTACGCTCGATTACGACAAGATGCAGATTCAGCCGGGCGATGAAGAAGCGCGCAATTTCTCCTTTATGAGTGACGAGACGACGCGCGAGCAGGTGCCCTGCTGGCTGACGTATACGAATGAAAAGACGCACAAAATCCTGCGCGACAATATGGACCGTGCACCGATGGCCAACGGCATCATCGAGGGCATTGGGCCGCGCTACTGCCCTTCGATTGAGACGAAAATCCTGCGCTTCCCGGATAAGGACCGCCATCAGCTGTTTTTAGAGCCGGAAGGTCTTCATACGAATGAGGTCTATGTGCAGGGCATGAGCACGAGCATGCCGATGGATGTACAGCTGGCCTTTTTAAAGACCATTCCGGGACTTGAACATGCTCATGTCATGCGTGCCGGCTACGCCATCGAATACGACTGCATCGACCCGACACAGCTCAAACCGACGCTCGAATTCAAGGATATACGCGGTTTTTTCTCTGCCGGTCAGGCCAACGGCACCTCGGGCTATGAAGAAGCTGCTGCACAGGGCATTATCGCGGGCATCAATGCGGCGATGTTCATCAAAGGGGAGGAGCCTTTGATTCTCAAGCGTTCGGATGCGTATATCGGCGTGCTCATCGATGACCTTGTGACGAAGGGGACGAATGAGCCGTACCGCATCATGACGAGCCGCGCCGAATACCGTCTGCTGCTGCGTCAGGATAATGCCGACCTGCGTCTGACGCCGTACGGCCGCCGCGTCGGTCTCGTCAAAGATGACCGCTGGGCGCGCTTCACGAAAAAGCGCGATGCGATTGCCGCCGCGATGAAAGTTTTAAAGGAAACGATAATCAATCCCAGTCAGGAAACGAACGAAAAACTGCAGTCGGCCGGCATCGAAGCCATCAAGAGTGCTCAGCCGCTCGCCGACCTTCTGCGCCGTCCGGCTGTCAATTATACCATGCTGCGCACGGCTTATCCTGATTTGCCGGAGCTTTCGAAAGAAGTCCGTCAGCAGGTGGAGACGAGCATCATGTATGAAGGCTATATCAAAAAACAGCTGGAACAGGTCGCTCATATGGAAAAACTCGAGGCCAAACTGCTGCCGGAGAATATCGATTACAAGGAAGTGCCGAGTCTGCGCGACGAGGCGCGCGAAAAGCTCATGAAGATTCGCCCGCGTTCGGTCGGTCAGGCCGGCCGCATCAGCGGCGTTTCGCCGGCGGATGTTTCCGTACTGCTCGTCTGGCTTGAGCAGCAGAAACGCCTGCAGGAAGCAGAAAAAGCAAAAGATGAAACGAAGTAAGGGGAGAGAACATGTTTCAGGACGAGATGAAAAAGGCTGCTGAGGCCTATGGCCTGCATCTTCGTGAAGTGCAGCTGCAGCAGTTTACGCGCTATTACGAACTCCTCATTGCATGGAATGAGAAAATGAATCTTACGGCCATCACGGAAGCGCACGAAGTCGCGATCAAGCATATGGTTGACTCCCTCACGGCTTATGATAAAACTTTGTTCCACAAGGGTGTTTCGGTCATTGACGTTGGCACCGGCGCTGGTTTTCCGGGACTGCCACTCAAGATTTTCTGTCCGGAGATTCGTTTGACACTGATGGATTCTCTCAATAAACGCGTCAAGTTCCTGCAGACGGTTGTTGATGAACTCGGGTTAACCGGTGTGGAATGCGTTCATGCGAGGGCAGAAGAGGGCGCGCGCAATCAAAAATACCGTGAGCAGTTTGATATTGCCGTCTCGCGGGCCGTGGCAAGACTGCCGATTCTCTGTGAGTACTGCCTGCCGTTTGTCAAAAAAGGCGGTCATTTCCTCGCACTCAAAGGTCGGGCCTATGCCGAAGAAGCGGAAAAAGCAAAAAAGGCCATCAAGGTCATGGGCGGCAGCCATACCGAGGTACGTGAGGTCCATCTGCCGGACCTCGAGGATAAACGGGCCATCATCATCGTGACAAAGACGATGCCAACGCCTAAGGCTTATCCGCGCAAGGCCGGAACGCCGGCGAAAAATCCGCTTTGATATGCTGTATGGATGTTTCACGTGAAACATCCATGTCAGATGATGCACGCTTCTAAGGAAGCTGTGCTTTTAAGGGACAAAGCCGCAGCAAAGCGTCTTTATCCCTTTTATTTTTTCATAGTTTATAGGAGTGCAGTATGGAAGTATCCTATATCGTAAAAGCGGTGCAGTCCGGCAGAGAACTCCGGCAGCTGGCACTTGGCCCGTGGGGCTTTTCGCAGAAAATGTGGAAGCGCGTTAAGTGGAATGGCAGAATCCTCGTGAATGGTGTGGAATATCACGATGCCCGTTACCGTGTCGCGTCCGGCGATGTCGTGAAATTCTTCTGGCAGGAAAAAACAGCAGTAGTTCCTGCAGTGATGCCGTTAGATATCCTCTATGAAGATGATATACTGCTCCTCGTGAACAAGCCTGCTGGCATGCTCATTCATCCGACCCATCGGACGGCGAGGGACACGCTCGTTCATGCTGTAGCAGGGTATTTTTCCCGCAGGGGAGAAGTGGCAGGGGTGCATCCTCTTTATCGTCTGGACCGCGATACGACGGGTGTGGTGGTCATTGCCAAGTCAGCCAAGGTGCAGCATGAACTGACGCGCAGCCATGACCAGATTTACCGCGAGTATCTGGCCGTGGCCGCCGGTCATTTCCAAAAGAAACAAGGAAGAATTGCATTGCCGTTAGGTCCGAATCCAGCGCGGCGAGGCTGCTGGCAGGTTCGCTCCGACGGCAGAAAAGCCGTGACAGACTATGAAGTCTGTCATGAGGGAACGGATTATTCCGTAGTACGGCTTCATTTACTGACAGGTCGGACGCATCAGATTCGCGTACATCTGGCCAGCCTTGGCCATCCGCTGCTCGGCGATGCCGTTTATGGCGGTTCGTGTGCCAGAATTGGCCGTCAGGCCCTGCATGCTTACATCGTGCGTTTTCGTTATCCAGAGACAGGAACGGAAATCTTCTGTCAGGCTCCTGTTTCCAAAGATATACGCAGCCTGTTTTCTTCATGTTTCACGTGAAACATTTTCGCGTTGACAGAGAAGGACTGCTCGAGGATTTTGTCGAACACAAATAAGAGCGTAGAAAACGCAATGAATCTTCGCAAGGGAAAGGTTATGATAAAAATGGATCTCTCTCTGCTGTCTGCCCATATACTGCCAGCCTTGGCCATTTTTGTGGCGGCGTTTATGCAGGGCATTACAGGCTTTGGCTTGGTCATCATCGCGGCGCCACTGTTGATGCTTTTTTACGATCCGAAGCAGGCTATTCTGCTCATGTTTGTTGTAGGTTTATTTATGAGCATCATGCAGGCATTTCTTGTCCGCAGGGATGCGCAGTACAAACTGATTGGCGTACTTTTCGTCGGCTTTCTATTGGCACAGCCCGTCGGACTTTGGATATTTACGCACTTTTCCGCTGACCAATTGAAATTACTGGTCAGCACGGTCCTGTTGGTATCTTTGCTGCTCATGCAGTTCACGCATCATCGTTTTTCTTTGTGTCATCGCAATTCTCTTATAGCAGGCTTCCTGTCCGGTATTTGCGGTTCGACAACTGGCATGGGCGGACCGCCGCTCATCATGTATCTCGCTTATACGAAAATGACGCCGGCACAGCTGCGCGGCACCAGCGTCATTTTTTTCCTGTTCAGCGGTATGTTATCCATAGCTTACTTCATGGCCAATGGCGTTTCTATGACGCAGGCAGCATCGGAATCCATCTACATGCTGCCTGCCCTAGTAGTCGGCCTGCTGCTTGGCAATGCTGCGGCACATCACGTATCGGTCAAGCTTTTCCGGTTTATGATTTTTTTCATGCTGTATTTCATTTGTGCATATATGTTTTACAGTCTGCTGGTGGGATAAAAATAAACGGGATGTTTCACGTGAAACATCCTGTTTATTTTATTGCCCAAGTACATCGGTCATAGCTTTCTGCATGATTTCTATCGCCATAGAAAGTTCCTTCCGTGTGATATTCAGTGGGGGATTGAAATAGAGTACATCGCCGAGCGGGCGCAGGACGAGACCATACGAGAGGGCTTTTTTGTATATGGCATAGCCAATGCGTTTTTTGGCGTCGAAGGGTTCTTTCACTGCTGGAGCCTTGACGAGCTGGACCGCATGGATAAGGCCAAGATGACGAATCTCGCCGACATGGGGATGGCTGCCAATGGCATGCTGCATCTCTTTAGTGAGCCAGTCCGCATTTTCCTGCGCAGTTTGCAGGATGGGCTGTTCCCTGAAAATCTTTTGGACAGCCAGGGCCGCGGCACAGCCAAGCGGATTGCCGGCATACGTATGACTGTGCAGGAATGCGCGTCCTTCGCCATAGTCGGCGTAAAAGGCATCGTAGATTTCCTCGCTGACACAGGTGACGGACATCGGGAGATACCCTCCGGTCAAGCCTTTGGAAAGACACAGGATATCCGGACTGACATCGGCCTGCTCACAGGCGAACATCGTGCCCGTGCGGCCAAAGCCCGTGGCAATCTCGTCAAAAATCAATTTGACATCATAGCGGTCGCAAAGACGGCGAAGTTTTTTCAGGTAGAGCGGCGGATAGATGCGCATGCCGGCACTGCCCTGCAGCAAAGGCTCGACAATCATCGCGGCTGTCTCCTCTGCGTGCGCGGCAAAAGCTTTTTCGGCATGAACGAAGCATTCGCACTGGCAGGTCTCCCGTGTTTTGCCATACGGACAGCGATAGCAGTCGGGGGCCTCGATGTGGATATTGTCCATCATCATGGGCTGATAGAGTTTGGCATAGAGGTCCATGCTGCCGACGGAGAGTGCGCCAATCGTCTCGCCGTGATAGCCTCCGGTCAGGCACATGAATCTCTTTTTTTCGGGATGGCTGCCCTGCTGATAGAATTGGAAGCACATCTTCAGGGCACATTCGACAGAAGCAGAGCCGTTGTCGTTGAAATGAAATTTCCTGATTTTGGCCGGCGTGATTTCCTTGAGTACTTCCGCGAGTTCAATGGCCGGTTTATGGCTGAAATTCGCGAAGATGACATGTTCAAGACGATCGAGCTGCTCCTTGATAGCCTCATTGATTTCTTTGTTGCAGTGGCCGAACAGATTGGCCCACCAAGAGCTCACGATGTCGAGATATTTTTTGCCGTGAATATCGTAAAGCCAGACTCCCTTGGCATGATCAACGATGATGGGCGGCAGTGTTTCGTAGTCTTTCATTTGAGAGCAGGGATGCCATATGAGGTCAAGGTCGCGCTGCTCGTAAGATTTACAGGTATGCATCGATCGTTCCTTTTCGTCAGGTGTAGAGATGTTTCAGTACGTCGGCGTCTATATCTAAGCTGCTGTCACCATCTTTTACAAAAGCGAGGATAGCGACACCGGTCATTTCGGCAATCATCCTGGCGTTGTCGTCCTGCATGATGTCCCCAGGAATATAGTGGTTGAAGATAATGCCGCGAATCGGGATATGACGGGCGTTCAGGTGCTCAATCGTCAGCACAGTGCTGTTGATGGTGCCAAGGCCGGCGTCGGCGACGATGAGTACGCCGAGATTGAGTCTCTTTACGAGGTCGTCGAGCCCCATGTGCATCGTATCGTCCCAGCGCAGCGGGCAGATGATGCCGCCGCTGCCTTCCATGGTCAGGTAGTCGTATGTTTCTTTCGCCCGCGTAAAGTCGTTTTCGACGCGGTCAAAGTCAATAGGCTGCCGATTGATTTTAGCTGCGAGGTGAGGGGAGACGGCTTCTTTATATACGTAGGAAACGAGATTTTCCTGACGTTCGCCAATCTTAGCGATGCGGTTGACGTAAAGGGCATCGCCGGCCTGCAGGCTGTCCGTATCATCCGGGACGGCGCCGGAAAGAGCCGCTTTGTAATAGCCGGCGCTGAGTCCTGCGTCACGCAGTTTCTTGACAATCAGGGCGGTTACATAGGTTTTGCCGACATCGGTACCTGTGCCTGTGATAAAAAGTGTTTTGCCCATAATCAGTCAGCCTCCTTGACAGCAGATGCAGCAGATGGCGATGCCTGCGCTGCGTTGAGCCAGAGTCCTGCGCGGTAACAGCGCAGACCGAGACCGGCCGCGGCCATGCAGAGCAGGAAATCCGGGCCTGCCTGCAGGATGCCGCAGTAAAAAATCGCGGCCCAGAGGGCAATCGGCGCGTCGATGACGTAATTTGAGACGAGATAAAACCAGCTGATGCCGATGAGGTAGACAATGACCATGCCGCCGAAATTCACGGCCAGCAGGCTGCGGAAAGAGATATGTTTTAAGCTGCGGGCAAATTTACCGCAGAACCACGCCTGCAGGATAAAACCGAGGAGATAGCCGAACGTCGGCTGCAGCAGGTAGGCAGGGCCGCCGCCCGAGGCAAAGACCGGCACGCCGAGAAGTCCCAAAAGGACGTAAGCCCCGACGGCGATGGCGCCAAGGCGCGCGCCGAGCATGAGCCCTGCGAGCAGCGTGAACAGGAACTGCAAAGTATAGACATCCGTGCCCACGGGAATGCGGATGAAGGTACCAATGGTAATCAAGGCAATGAAGAGGGCGCAGAGCACCAATTCGCGAAGCTGTAGTCTTTTCATGAATAAATCCTCCTGATACTATGATATTCATGGTTAATAGGATACCCCTTTACTGGTTTATTGTCAACTTTAAATAAATATATAGTTAACAATAGGGGCAAAAAAGGGTATACGGCCCCTTTCCCCATAGAATGGTGCAACATTCATTTATGCGGCTTGTCTCATTTTTTGCTTTTTGTTGTAGTATTTATACAGGTTGTGCCCTATCGAAACCAAGAAAATCTCTGTGCGGACGGCAATACTGCCTCTCCGCACTATTTTCCTGTACCAACGGTCCGTCTTCAGGATGCCAAACGTCCCTTCTGCTTGAATCGAACGGTTCATCCGTAGCAGCGCGCCCTGGATGCTGTTCAGGTTTTCCACGACTTCTTGGTGCATGGCAGTCAGTTCTCGGTTCATCCGGACGGTCCTGTTCCCGTCTCGTCTGTCCGCTTGCAGTCTGGTGCATAGGGACAGCCAGTACAGTCCTCGCATTGGTAGACTTTTTCCTGGCGGCCAAAATGGTTTCCTCTTACATGCTGGCGATAGAAGAAACGGAATGCCCGTTTATTGGGGCAACGCAGCGTGCCAGTCTCATCGGGTGTGTCAAGAGTTTTGTGTAAATCGATTCAATAAGCAACATCGTATTGCT
>USAK01000015.1 GCA_900552565.1 uncultured Selenomonas sp.
TGGCGGCGCAGGCCACGCGCGCCGTCCGGGACCGGAGCGCGGCAATGACCTGCGCTACGATTTGGAGATCACCTTTGAAGAGGCTGCTTTCGGCAAAGAAGTGGAACTCACCATTCCGCGTACGGTCGAATGTTCGACGTGCCATGGCACAGGTGCAGCCCCAGGGACGCAGCCTGAGACCTGCCCAGTCTGCCATGGTTCCGGCCAGCAGCAGGTGGTCCGCAACACGGCCTTTGGCCGCATGATGAGCAGCCAGACCTGCTCGCACTGCCACGGCACAGGCAAGGTCATCAAGACCCCGTGCAAGGACTGCCATGGTACGGGCCGCAAACGCGAGACGAAGACGGTCAAGGTCGGCATCCCAAAGGGCGTAGACCAAGGGTCGCGCGTCCGCGTGTCCGGTGCAGGCGAGGCCGGCCGCAATGGCGGCGGCTACGGCGACCTCTACGTTTACATCTTTGTCAAGCCGCATAAACTCTACACGCGTCATGGCAATGATGTTATCGTGGAAGTGCCGATTACCTTTGTACAGGCAGCCCTCGGCGGCTCTGTACAGGTGCCGACGCTCGATGGTCCAGTCGACCTCAAGATTCCGGCGGGCATCCAGTCGGGCAAGGTCCTGCGCATCCGCAACCACGGCATCCCGTTCCTGCGCGGTTCGGGACGCGGCGACGAGCTCGTCCACATCAAGGTACTGACGCCGCAGAATCTGTCCGCACGTCAGAAAGAACTTCTGCGTGAGTTTGGCGAAATCAGCGGTGACAAGGTCAATCCGGAGCAGAAGAGCTTCCTCGATGACCTCAAGCGCTTCTTTAAGAAATGAGCAGTTAAAAAATACTGCCGCGAATGCGGCAGTATTTTTTATTTCTCTTGACATACATATACCCTTATGGGTATTATAAAAGCGGAACAACTTATACCCCTATATGTATCTTGGAGAGAGGCTGCGCTTATGAAATATGGCAGATTTATTTGGGACGGACTGGAGAAATTATTGGCATACGGCACGTCAAAGCCTCCTGTCTGCCCGAGACAAAGCTTGCGGCCGTACGGCAGATGGAAAAATCGTCTCTGCCGGTCTGCATGATTGGCGATGGCATCAATGATGCCCCTGCCCTCAAGGCTGCGTGCGTCGGCATCGCGATGGGCGGTGTTGGCAGTGACATCGCCGTCGATGCGGCCGATATTGCCCTTGTCGATGATGAAGTCAAGGAACTGCCGCATCTCTTTGCCCTCCCTAAGCATATGATGAAGACCATCCGCTATAATCTGACGTTTTCCATGGGCCTGAACTTCACAGCTATCGTGCTGGCCATGACGGGCATCCTGAATCCCGTGACCGGAGCGCTTGTCCACAATGCCGGTTCCGTCTTCGTCATCCTCAATTCGGCTCTTCTGCTGAAGTGGAAGATGCGGTATAATGATAAAGAAGTCAATATCGTACATGGGGATGAAGCAGTTTATGAGAAAGTGCATGGATGAGGCGAACCTGCATCGCCGTTTAAAGAAGATTATCGGTCAGGTCAATGCCATCGACCGCATGATTGAGGAAGATATCCCGTGCGAGGATGTCCTGTCGCAGATCAACGCGGCCAAATCGGCTTTGAACAAATGCGGCCAGATTGTCCTCGAGGGCCATATCAATCACTGCGTCAAAGAGGCCATTGAGAAGGGTGACGAAGAAGAAATCAAGACTTTCACAAAAGCTATTGAACGATTCGCCAATATGCAGTAAAAATCCGGACTGGCTGGTGCTGGTCCGGATTTCTATTATGGGATGTGCTCATGAATTTCTTTGTGAGCAATTTCCTTGTTTTTTACAGCCGCATCACATATAATAGAAAGACTTAGAAAAAGAAAGGACGATGCGCTTTGAAATGGGCCGAAGTCAGTATCCGCACGACACATGAGGAGACAGAACTCATCGCTGAAATCTTTCACGATGTAGGTGCCTCGGGGGTTGTCATTGAAGACCCGCAAGAACTCAACAGCTATATCGATGAAGGGCTTTTTGATTATTCCGACCTGCCGAAGGCAGAGCAGACGAGCGGTGTGACCATCAAGGCATATCTGCCGGTCGATGAAGAGCTCGATGCACGCCTGCGCACATTTGAGCAGCGCGTCAAAGAACTAGCGAAAATCGATGGCTTTGACGCTGCTTCGTGCCCGATTGAATGGCATACGGTGCAGGATGAGGATTGGGCAGACAACTGGAAGGCGTATTTCCATACGACGAAAGTCGGCGGGCTCATCGTCATCAAGCCGGCCTGGGAAGATTATGAGGCAAGCCCTGACGATATCGTCATCGACCTCGACCCGAGTGCTGCGTTTGGCACAGGTACGCATCCGACGACGGCCATGTGCATCCGCGAGCTCGAATCCCTCGTCAAGGGGGGCATGCGCGTCTTCGATGTCGGTACGGGCTCGGGCGTGCTCGCTGTCGCTGCGGCAAAACTTGGCGCCGGTGAAGTTATCGCCAAGGACTACGACCGTACGGCGGCGAAGGTCGCGCAGGAAAATGTCGAGCGCAATCATGTCGAAGACAAGGTGACGACGGGCGTTTCGGACCTCCTGAAGTCGTTTGACGGCAGGGCCGACCTCGTCATTGCGAACATCATCGCTGATATTGTCATCCGTTTGTTCGACGAACTCGATGCACATTTGGCCGAGAATGGCAGACTGCTGGCTTCAGGCATCATCGACGAACGCGTTGCCGATGTGACAGAAGCGGCCCTTGCTCACGGCTTCGTGATTGACAAGGTCATTGAGGAAAGCGGCTGGGCAGCCATGGTCATCAGCAGGGGAGATGCCAAATGAGAAGACTGTTTTACAAGGGCATTCTTGCCGATACGATAGAAATTGGCGGCCCCGATGCCCATCATCTCATGCATGTCATGCGCGCCAAGCCCGGACAGGAAGTCATTGTCGTTGACGACGAGAATCAGGTGGCCCGCATGGAAATGGTGGCTTTTTCTGCGGAAAAGGTGACGCTGCAGCTCAAAGAACGGCTGGAAGCGAATACAGAGTCGCCCATCGAGCTGGCCCTTGGCATGTGTCTGTTAAAAGCCGACAAGATGGATTTTGTCGTGCAGAAGGCCGTGGAACTCGGGGTAAACCGCATCGTGCCGATTTTCAGCCACAACTGTGTCGTGCGCTACGATGATAAAAAGGCAAAGCAGCGCCGCGACCGCTGGCAGAAGATTGCCGATGAGGCCGCGAAGCAGTGCGGCCGCACGGCACTTGTCGAGGTCCTGCCCATCGAAACGATGAAAAAGTTCCTCGAGCATGCCCCTTACGAAGATGATATGGATACGGAATTCTTATTCTGCTACGAGAATGAGGATAAATTATCGCTGAAAGAAAGCCTGCGGCGCACGACGTCGAAGCGCTATTTGCTGCTGGTCGGCCCCGAGGGCGGCTTTACACTCGAAGAAGCCGAGGCCATTGTCGCGGCCGGCGGGCAGAGCGTGACACTCGGACCGCGCATCCTGCGGGCAGAGACGGCCGCCGTGGCCGGACTCAGCATTGTACAATATGAAAAAGGAGATTTGGGGAGTTGAAAGTTGCACTGACAACACTTGGCTGCAAGGTCAATCAGTTTGAGACAGAGACCATGGAAGGACTCTTTAAGAAGCGCGGCTATGAGGTCGTGCCGTTTGAGCAGCGCGCCGATGTCTACGTCGTCAACACGTGCTCCGTCACGAGTCTCGGCGACCGCAAGAGCCGCCAGATTATCCGCCGTGCGCACCGCGAGAATCCGCAGGCCGTCATCGCGGTCTGCGGCTGCTACGCACAGGTCGCACCGGAGGAAATTAAGGCGATTGAAGGCGTGCGCGTCGTGCTCGGCACGAAGGAACGCGCGCATATCGTCGATTACGTCGAGAAAGCCATGCACGAAGACGGCATTCAGGGGACGATTACGGACATCATGCAGGCCAAGACGTTCGAGGATATCCCGCTGTACGACAGCCCCGAGCGCACGCGCGCCTTTTTGAAAATCGAGGACGGCTGCCAGAATTTCTGTTCGTACTGCATCATTCCGTACGCGCGCGGCCCCGTGAAGTCGCGCCTGCCGGAGCACGTGCGCCGCGAGGCGGAAAAGCTCGTGGGCATGGGCTTTAAGGAAATCGTGCTGACGGGCATCCATCTCGGTGCGTACGGCCGCGATTTGCCGGAACATGTCACGCTGGCTGATGCCTGCCGTGAAGTCCTTGCTGTACCTGGACTCAAGCGCCTGCGCCTGGGCTCTTTGGAATCCATCGAGCTCTCGCCGGACCTCTTCGAGCTGATTCGCGGGGACGACCGCTTCTGCGCGCATCTTCATCTGCCGCTGCAGGCCGGCTCCGACAAGGTCCTGCACGATATGAACCGCCATTACGATACGAAGGAATTCGCGCGGCTCATCGAGCATGTGGAAAAAGAAGTCCCTGGCGTCGCTGTTTCCACGGATATCATCGTTGGGTTCCCCGGCGAGACGGAAGAGGAGTTTCAGCAGGGGCTCGACTTTGTCGAGAAGATGAATTTTGCCCGCATGCACGTGTTCCCTTATTCGCGCCGCACGGGCACGCCGGCTGCTGCGCGCAAGGACCAGGTCGATGAGGCCGTCAAGAAAGAGCGCGTGCACCGCATGCAGGCACTCGCGGACCGCAAAGCCGAGGAATTCCACAAGAGCTTCATCGGCCGCAATATGCGCGTCCTGTTCGAGACGACGAAGGACGGCGTGACGGACGGCCTTACGGATAATTACATCCGCGTCTATACGGATGATGCGGTCAAATGCGGCGATATCTACGAAGTCCATATCGAAAAACTCTGGCGCGATGGCGTCTTCGCGCATTGCATCCGATAAATTCTTGAATTAGCGTTCTTTTTCTTTTTTTCTTTGCAGATAAAGAAGGTATTTTGCAGAACGTGGCGAATAATTACTTATAATAGGCTTGAAACGGCCTATGAACAGCCGAAGGAGGTGAAGAAGATGGCAGATTGTATCTTTTGCAAGATTGCACAGAAAGAGATTCCGTCGAATCTGGTCTATGAAGACGACATGGTCGTGGCGTTCCGTGACCTCGAGCCGCAGGCTCCGCAGCATGTGCTCGTGATTCCGAAGAAGCATATCGAGAGTCTGCTGGCCCTCAAGGAAGAGGACAAGGCACTCGTCTCGCATATCCTTGTCGATGTCATTCCGCAGCTCGCCAAAGAGCTCGGTGTGGCTGAGAAGGGCTTCCGCGTTGTGGCAAACACGGGTGAAGAAGGCGGACAGACCGTAAAGCATCTGCATTTCCACCTCCTGGGCGGCCGCTCTATGCAATGGCCTCCGGGCTGAGGAACTGCATGGAGTCAGTTCCCTAAAACTTTTGGGAAGTGTTGACAGTGGATTGCGCCCTGCTGTATAATGGTGTGGTGTAATTCTTAAGACACAAACTCCCATGTTAAGTGGAGGGGGGGAAAATAGATGGCAAACGAAATCAAAGTTGGTAAAAACGAATCGATCGATAGTGCTCTCCGCCGCTTCAAGCGTATGTCCCAGAAGGCTGGTACGCTTGCTGAAGTGAGAAAACGTGAACATTATGAGAAACCGAGCGTTCGCCGCAAGAAGAAGTCTGAGGCAGCTCGTAAACGCAAGTACAGAGGTTAATCCGTGATTTGCGACCGGCGCCTGCGAGCCTATGCTCCGCAGGTGCCTTTTTAATTCCCGCAGGTTGGGAATATCAAAAAGAGAGGAAGATCGTTATGTCCATCAAGGAACAGCTTACGGCCGATATGAAAGAGGCCATGAAGAACCATGAGAAGGACCGTCTGTCCGTCATCCGCCTTGTGCGCGGTGCTATCCGTCAGGCGGAAATCGATGGCGGTCATAAAGAGCTCAACGACGATGAGGTCATCGGCGTCATCAGCAAGGAAGTCAAGATGCGCAAGGACTCCATCGATGAGTTCAAGAAGGGCAACCGCGATGACCTCGTCGCCAAGACACAGGCGGAAATCGATGTGCTCATGCCGTATCTGCCGGCCCAGCTCTCGGAAGACGAAGTGCGTGCGCTCGTCAAGGAAGCTGTTGAGAAGACGGGAGCTAAGACGCCGAAGGATATGGGCAAGGTCATGGGCATGCTGATGCCAAAAGTCAAAGGCCGTGCCGATGGCAAGATGGTCAATACGCTCGTCCGCAGCATGCTGCAGGGCTGAGATAAAGTCAAAACCATATAAACGATACAAGAAGAAGCTGCCGCGCAGGCAGCTTTTTTCCATATGAAGGGATTTGTCTTCCTGTGTCGAATTCTAACAAGAGATATAAAGCCATTGCTTTTTCCGTGGCTTCAGCGGCTTTATCCATCCATTATCGCTGAAAGGAGGCATGGATCATGGATATCGTCAGTATGCCCATCCTGCAGGTTTTGCTGCTGTCTATCATGTTTCTGGCCGTTTTTGTGGAAGTCAAGACGGGCGGCACGGGGGCCGGCATCATGCTCGGCATTGTCGCGGCCGGTGTGTTCTGGGGCAGTCAGTACGTCAAGGGGACTGTGGACCTTTTCCAGATTGCCCTGTTCCTTGGCGGCATTCTCTGCATCATCATCGAGATGCTGCTGCCGACTATCGGGCTTTTGGCCGGCGTCGGCGTGGCGGCGATGCTCTACAGCGTTGTATTGGCTCTGGGCGGCAATATGGCGGCCGTCTCGGTGCTGGTCATTTCCCTCATGGCGGCGATTGCCATCTTCGCTTTGCTGGTCAATCAGCTGCCGTCGAGCCGTCTCTGGAAGAAATTCGTGCTCAAGGACCAGTCGACGTCGAAGCGCGGCTATATCAGTGCTGTCGAGGAAAGCCACCTTGTCGGACAGCAGGGCACGGTCCTCACCGAGCTGCGTCCGTCGGGCTCGGCGCTGATTGACGGTCATCCCGTCGATGTCGTTTCAGAGGGTGCGTTCATCCAGAAAGGCGAGAAAATCAAAGTCGTTTCGGTCAATGGCAGCCGCGTCGTCGTTCGCCGTCTGGAACTGCCGGAATAAAATTTGCGTATCGTATCAGGAGGCGTTTTTATGGCTTCATTAATCACATCCGCATTCATTCTTGTACTCATTGTGGCGGCCATCATGATTTTCCTTCATTTTGTGCCGCTGGGACTTTGGATTTCGGCGCTGGCTGCCGATGTCCACGTCAGCATCGTCACGCTCGTCGGCATGCGCATGCGCCGCGTGCCGCCGGCAAAAATCATTCTGCCGCTCATCAAGGCGAACAAGGCAGGGCTTAACGTGCAGGTCAATCAGCTGGAAGCCCATTATCTCGCGGGCGGCAATGTCGACAAAGTCGTCGATGCCCTGATTGCCGCGCACCGCGCGCAGATTCCTCTGCCGTTCGAGCGTTCGGCAGCCATCGACCTTGCCGGCCGTGATGTCCTCGAAGCCGTGCAGATGAGCGTCAATCCAAAGGTCATCGAGACGCCGGTCGTCTCGGCTGTCGCACGCAACGGCATCGAGCTCAAAATCAAGGCCCGTGTCACGGTGCGCGCCAACATCGACAGACTCGTCGGCGGTGCCGGCGAACCGACCATCATCGCGCGTGTCGGTGAAGGCATCGTCACGACGGTCGGTTCTTCGGAAAGCCATAACGACGTGCTGGCCAATCCGGATGACATCAGCAAGACGGTGCTCGGCAAAGGCCTTGATGCCGGCACGGCCTTTGAGATTCTCTCCATCGATATCGCTGACGTTGATGTCGGCCGCAACATCGGTGCAGAACTCCAGACCGACCAGGCTGAAGCCGATAAGCGCATCGCTCAGGCCAAGGCCGAGGAGCGCCGCGCGATGGCTGTCGCGAAGGAGCAGGAGATGAAGGCTTATACGCAGGAGATGGAGGCCAAGGTCGTCGAAGCACAGGCCGAAGTCCCGCATGCGATGGCCGAGGCCCTGCGCGAAGGCAGACTTGGGGTCATGGACTACTACAATCTCAACAACGTACAGGCCGACACCGACATGCGCAACGCCATCAGCACGGCCGGTGCCGATGACAAGATGCGTCCGACGCAGCCGGTCAAATGAGGTGCATGAAGTGCAGAAAGAGGGGGATTGACTGATGGATTCATCACTTCTCGCCATCCTGCTGTTTGCGCTCATGGCCATTCTCAGCGACAAGCTCGGCGGCAAAAAGAAGCCGCAGGGCCGGAAACCGCCGTTCCCATTTCCGGATATCCCGCAGCCGCGGAAAACGGAGACTCAGGAGCGCGGCACTCAGGCCGCAGACCAGCTGCCGCCGCCCATGCCGCAGCCATGGGAAACGCGGCCTGCTGCTGAACCCGAAGATAAAGCCGCAGGCTCGCAGAAAAAGACACTGCCGTTTGAGATTCCTGAGCTCAAGGGCGCACCGCTCCCTAAGGGCGAAACGGATGAGGGTGTTTACCGCGAGCCGGGTACGAAGATGCAGGATATGCTCGAGGAATACCGCGAAGAAATGGCCGACAAGGCCCGTCAGGCTGCCTATGAAGCCGAGCGCAGGACAGAAGAAGCTGCCATTCGCGCGAAAGAAGAGGCAGTCTATGAGCAGCAGGCCAAGATTCCCGGACTGCAAGCGAAAAAAAGAAAGCCCATCCTGCCCAAGCTCACGCCGGAAAACATCCAGCAGTCCATTGTCATGGCCGAACTTCTCGGCAAGCCCAAGGCCTACCGCCGGCAGAATCCGTACTGGCGCAAATAGCAGCGGCCCGTTCCATACAGATGAACAGAAGCTTCCTCGTTTTTGGGGAAGCTTTTCTATTGGTGTGAGTTTTTCCCATGACAAAACGGGAAATCTGTAGTAAAATTATAGAATGTATTGTGCGTCATAAATAGAAGTAAGATTTTGTAGGTGATGAATTTGTCAAACCAGATGTTTGATGTAATAAAAAGCGACCTCGAAGTTCTGGAACAGGGGCTGCAGGAAGCGGTGACTTCCACCAATGAGCTCGTGACAGAAGTCGGACTGCATATTGTCACATCCGGCGGCAAGCGCATCCGTCCAGCGCTCTGCCTGCTGTCTGCACATGGGGGCAGGTCTTTTGACCTCGCTCATGTCCTGCCGCTGGCCGAGGCCCTTGAACTCATCCATACGGCATCTCTGGTTCATGACGATGTCATCGATGAGGCGGATACACGCCGCGGCACGGCTACGGCCAATGCTCGCTGGAATAATCAGGTGGCCATCCTTTCGGGCGATTATATCTTTGCGCGCGCCTTCACGCTGATTGCCGAAGAAGGCTACGATGCTCACGTTTCAAAGCGCCTTGCAACGCTCGTCTGCAACCTGAGTGTCGGCGAAATCATTCAGGATAACGCCATTTATCAGGCTTCGCGCGGCATGGACGATTACTATGAGCGCATCCAGAAAAAGACAGCGGATTTCCTTGAAATCTGCTGTGAGCTCGGTGCGATGGTCGGCGGCATGGACAAAGAGGAAGTCGCGAAACTCGGTGAATACGGCCACTGCATCGGCATGGCGTTCCAGATTACGGATGACCTTCTCGACATTGAGCAGACGACGGAGAAAATCGGCAAGCCGGCAGGCAACGACATCCGTCAGGGCATCGTGACGCTGCCAGTTATCCGTGCCCTCGAGGTCAGCCCCGATGCCAAGGAGCTCGAGTCCATCGTCACGGACATGGATATGACCGATGAGATGGTCGAGCGTGCTCTTGCCATTGTCAAGGCGACCGACGGCGTAGATTTTGCTAAGGACAAGGCCGATGCCTATCTTGCACGCGCCAAGGCCGCTCTGCCGGAGAATTTGCCGGCCGACATCCGTGAGGCCTATGAGATGGTCGCTGACTTCATCGGCGACCGTGACTTCTGATTTTGCTCAGGCTGTCATGGATTTCATGGATTCAATGTTCAGCATAACGGAGGAACAATATGTTTGGAATTGGTGTACCAGAGCTCGTGCTCATCCTGATTATCGGGCTCATCGTATTTGGACCAGGCAAGCTGCCGGAGATGGGCCGCACTCTTGGCAAGGGCATCCGCGAATTCCGCAAAGCGTCGAATGCTTTATCACAGGCCATCAACGCACCGGAAAACCAGCCGCAGCAGCCGGCGGCGCCAGCACCACAGCCGCAGCAGCCGGCGGCGCCAGCACCGCAGCCGCAGCAGCCGGCAGCGGCCCCGCAGGAATCCGCCGCTCCCGCAGCTAAGCCAGCCGCGGAGGCAAAACCTTCAGCCCCGGCTTATCAGGCGCCGACGCAGGAAAGCGTGCGTCAGCAGATTGCCGAAGCGCAGGCAAAGAAAGAGCCAGCGGGCAAAGAGAACAAAGAAGCTTGAAGCAGGGCGCAGTTTTCTGCGCCCGTTTTTCTTTCCTATTTATAATGGTATAGATTTTGTTTATTTCGTGTTTTTGATTTAGGAGGAACAGATATGTTTGGATTAGGTGTACCGGAGCTCGTGCTCATCTTGATTATCGGTCTGGTGATTTTTGGACCGGGCAAGCTGCCCGATGTCGGCAAGGCTCTCGGCAAGAGCATCCGCGAATTCAAGTCGGCCAGCAACGAAGATGCGCCGAAAAAAGATGACAAGATGGTCAATGTGACGGCAGAGACGAAAGAACTGCCGCCGAAAAAGGATGAACAGAAGTAAGCAGGATAAGAGGTATTCATGGCAGAAATGGCAGAAGAAAGACAATATGAAGAAATAGAGGCCCCGCAGCCACAGGAGAGTGCTCAGGAGCAGCTGCCAGCCGCGGAGGAGGTCGACGATGACGGCACGATGTCGCTCGTTGCGCATCTGACGGAGCTGCGCAGCCGCCTGATTAAATGCCTCATCGCTGTCGGCCTCGGCAGCTGTGTCGGATATTACTTCATCGATGATATCATGCATTATCTGACGCTGCCCGCTGGCAAGCTCTACTACATGCAGCCGTCGGAGGCTTTCTTTACCTATTTGAAAGTCGCGGTAGTCGCTGGCTTTCTCATGGCCCTGCCCATCGTCTTCTATCAGGTCTGGCGCTTTTTCCTGCCGGCCCTGACGCGCAGGGAACGCATGGTACTCGGCATTGTCGTGCCGGTTTCGGTCGTCCTGTTCTTTGCAGGACTGTCGTTTTCGTTTTTCCTCGTGCTGCCCGCCGGCATCCGTTTTTTCATGGGATTCGGCAATTCGGAGCTCGAGGCACTGTTTTCGGTCAATAAGTATTTTGATTTTGTCATCACCTTTGTACTGCCGTTCGGTTTCGTCTTTGAGCTGCCGCTCATCATCACGATTCTCGGCAAGATGGGCATTCTGACCTCGGCCATCCTTAAGAAGTATCAGCGCATCGTCATTTTCCTGTCGTTTGTCGCTGGTGCCATCATCACGCCGACGCCGGATGTCTTTACGCAGTCGATGATTGCGCTGCCGATGATTATCCTTTACGAGGTAGGTTATTTCATCGTCCGCTATATCCTGCGGAACTGAGGCAGTATCAGGTGGAAATGGGAAATATATAAGGAGGAATTCTTTTGGCATATAAGGATTTGCGCGAATTCATGGCAGACCTTGAGAGCAAAGGTCTCTTGAAACGCATCAAGACAGAAGTGGACCCGGAGCTTGAAATCACGGAAATCACGGACCGCGTCTCGAAGATGAAGGGCGAGAAGAACGTGGCCCTGCTGTTTGAGAATGTCAAAGGTTCGAAAATGCCGGTGCTTATGAACGCGTTTGGCAGCTATGAACGCATGGCCATGGCCCTCGGCGTCGAAAAGCTCGACGATGTGGCCGATGAGCTGCGCGAGATGATGAAGCTGCCGTACGTTTCCCTGCAGAACAAGATGAGCGTCGTCACGATGATTCCGATGATTAAAAGGGCCATCAACTTCCCGAAGTACGTCAAGCATGCGCCGTGTCAGGAAGTCGTCGAAACGGAGAATCCGAGCCTCGATGATATTCCCATCCTCAAGTGCTGGCCGGACGATGGCGGCCCGTTCGTGACGCTGCCGCTCGTCTTCACGAAGAACCCGAAGACGGGCAAGCGCAATGTCGGTATGTACCGCCTGCAGAAATACGACAGCCGCACAACGGGGATGCACTGGCACATCCATAAGAACGGCGCCGAGAACTTCCGCGACATGAAGGCCGCGGGCGGCGACCGCATCGAGGCGGCCGTAGCCATTGGCACGGACCCCGTCGTGACGTATGCGGCGACGGCACCGCTGCCGCGCGACATTGACGAGATGGTATTTGCAGGCTTCCTGCGTCATAAATCCGTCGAGATGGTCAAGTGCAAGACCGTTGATATCGAAGTGCCGGCCACGGCCGAAATCATCCTCGAAGGCTATGTCAAGACGGATGAGATGCGCCGCGAGGGTCCTTTTGGCGACCACACGGGCTATTATTCGCTCGCTGACGATTATCCGGTCTTCCATATCACGGCCATCACGCACCGCAAAGACGCCATCTACTCGGCTACGGTCGTCGGCAAGCCGCCGATGGAGGACTGCTTCCTGGCGAAAGCGACGGAACGCATCTTCCTGCCGCTCCTGCAGCAGATGCAGCCGGAAATCATCGACATCAACATGCCGCTTGAGGGCGTCTTCCACGACTGCTGCATCGTTTCCATCAAAAAGTCGTACCCGATGCAGGCCAGAAAAGTCATGCATGCACTCTGGGGCATGGGCCAGATGATGAATGTCAAGATGATTATCGTCGTTGACTCTCATGTTGATGTGCAGGACATCAGCGAAGTCGCTTGGCGCGTATTCAATAATATCGATGCCAAGCATGATCTTGAAATCGTCGAAGGACCTCTTGATGTGCTCGACCATTCGTCGCCGATGGCTAAATGGGGCGCAAAGCTCGGCATTGACGCGACGAAGACATGGCCGGAAGAGGGGCACAGCCGCCAGTGGCCGGACGAAATCTCGATGTCCAAGGACATCAAGGCCAAAGTTGACGCGAAGTGGAAGGAGCTTGGACTCGATTGATTTCCATTAAGGCACATATCAACAACGTCGCTCTGCACCACACGATTTTTGACCTGCCGTTTGCCTTCATGGGGGCCGTGCTTGCGGCCAATGGCCATCCGCGTCTCATTGACCTGTTCTGGATTGCCATGGCCATCACGACGGGCCGCGCTGCCGCTATGGCCATTGACAATCTCGCGGACCTCAAGTACGACAGTCAGCAGCCGCGCATGGCCTACCGTGCGATGGTGGCTGGACGCATCTCGAAGCGCGAAGCCCTGGTGTTCATCCTCATCTGCCTTGTGCTCATGGTGCTCTCCGTCCTGCAGCTGCAGCCCGTCTGCATCTACCTGCTGCCGTTGGCCGCGATTCCGTTCATCATCTATCCGTTCATGAAGCGTGTGACCGGCTGGGTTCATCTGTTCTTAGGCCTGGCCATCGCCATGGCGCCGGCGGGCGGCTGGGTCGGTGTGAGCGGCACGATTTCTTTGCCGCTCATCGTGCTCTGCGTGGCTGTAGCCCTTTGGATTGGCGCGTTCGACGCGATGTACGGCGCACAGGATGAGGAGTTCGACCGTTCGCAGGGGCTTCATTCCCTCGCCGTGAGCTACGGAGCTAAAGGTGCTTTCCGCATCGCCGATGCGCTGCACGTCATCTGCCTGCTGTGCTTCTTCACCGTCGGCATCATGATGAACCTCGGCATCCTTTATTTTGTCGGCGTCGGCATTGCCGGCGGCACGCTCTACTATCAGCATCAGATTGTGAGCCCCACAGATTTTTCCTGCGTGACACAGCGGTACTTCATGCGCAATGGCATCGTTTCCGTTGCCATCTTCGTCTGTACCTGGCTGAGTTTCTATATCTGACATCCACTTTTGTTTTTGCTTTTTCAGAGATAGGAAAGGTGATTCTATGACAGCTCGTATATTGGAAGGAAAGGTCTTTGCCGAAGCATTCCGCGAAGATGCAAAGAAAAAAGCCGCGGCCCTGCACGAAAAATACGGCGTGCAGCCGGGCTTGGCCGTCATCATCGTCGGCTCGAATCCCGCATCGCAGGTCTATGTGCGCAATAAGCATAAATCCTGCGGGGCTCTCGGCATCTACTCCGAGGTCATCGAAATGCCGGAGACGGCGACAAAGGACGAGCTCCTGGCGAAAATCGATGCCCTGAACGAAGATAAGAAGATTCACGGCATCCTCGTGCAGCTGCCGCTGCCAAAGCAGATTGCCGCACATGAGTCCGAAATCCTCGAGCGCATCCGTCCGGAAAAAGATGTTGACGGTTTTCATCCCGTCAATGTCGGCCGCCTCGTGACGGGCGAGCCGGGCCTTGTACCGTGCACGCCGTATGGCTGCCTGCGCATGCTCGAGCTCGCGGACATCCCGATGGACGGCGCGCGCGCTGTCATCATCGGCCGCAGCAACATCGTCGGCAAGCCGATGCTGCATCTGCTGCTTGGCAAAAATGCAACCGTCACCATCTGCCACAGCCACACGAAGGACCTGCCTTCCGTCACGCGCGAGGCGGATATCCTCGTCGCGGCCGTCGGCCGTCCGCGCTTTGTCACGGCCGACATGGTCAAGAAAGGTGCGACGGTCATCGATGTCGGCATCAACCGCCTTGCCCCCGACGATGAGCATCCGCGCGGCAAACTCGTTGGCGATGTCGATTTTGAGCAGGTCAAAGAAGTCGCCGGTGCCATCACGCCGGTGCCGGGCGGTGTCGGCCTTTTGACCGTCGCCATGCTCATGGAAAATGTTGTCCGCGCTGCAGAAATGCAGCTGTCATAAATTTTATGTTGTTTCCCTTACAGAATGTGCAGGAGGTACAGAAATGAAAACCGATGTTGAAATCGCACAGGAAGCTGAGATGCGCCCGATTCAGGAAATCGCTGCCAAGCTTGGCATCACGGAAGATGAGCTTGAGCTCTACGGCAAGTACAAGGCCAAAGTCGCCCTGTCGGCCTGGGACCGCGTGAAAGACAACCCCAATGGCAAACTCATCCTCGTGACGGCCATCAACCCGACGCCGGCAGGCGAGGGCAAGACGACGACGAGTGTCGGCCTTGCCGATGCGTTCCACCGTCAGGGCAAGAAGACGGCCGTGGCCCTGCGCGAGCCTTCGCTTGGCCCGTGCTTCGGCCTCAAGGGCGGTGCTGCCGGCGGCGGCTACGCTCAGGTCGTGCCGATGGAAGATATCAACCTGCATTTCACGGGTGACTTCCATGCCATCACGACGGCCCACAACCTGCTCGCTGCGGTCATCGACAATCACATCCAGCAGGGCAATGCCCTCGATATCGACGTGCGCCGCATTACGTGGAAGCGCGTGCTCGACCTCAACGACCGCGCCCTGCGCCATGTCGTCATCGGTCTCGGCGGCAAAGCTCACGGCACGCCGCGTGAGACGGGCTTTGACATCACGGTAGCTTCCGAGATGATGGCCATCCTGTGTCTTGCCAAAGACCTCGAGGATATGAAACAGCGCCTTGGTGAAATCGTCATCGGCTACAGCCGTGCGGGCCGCGCCATCCGCGCTAAGGAGCTCAATGTCACGGGTGCTTTGACGCTGCTCTTCAAGGATGCCATCAAGCCGAACCTCGTCCAGACGCTCGAAGGTACGCCGGCGTTCATTCACGGCGGCCCGTTTGCGAACATCGCTCATGGCTGCAACAGCGTCATGGCCACGAAGTTCGCGCTTAAATTTGCCGACTACGTCATCACGGAGGCCGGCTTCGGTGCTGACCTCGGTGCCGAGAAATTCCTTGACATCAAGTGCCGTTTCGCCGGCCTCAAGCCGGATGCTGTCGTCATTGTCGCGACGGTCCGCGCCCTCAAGATGCACGGCGGCCTTGACAAGAAGGAACTCAACAAAGTCGATATGGCAGCGCTCGAGAAAGGCATTGCCAACCTCACGAAGCACATCGAGAACATCCAGAAGTTCGGCCTGCCGGCTGTCGTAGCCATCAACGCGTTCCCGACAGACACGAGGGAAGAGCTCGACTTTGTCGAGAAGAAATGCAACGAGCTCGGCGCTGAAGTCGCTCTGTCCGAAGTCTGGGCCAAAGGCGGCGAAGGCGGTCTTGCCCTTGCTGACAAGGTCGAAGCGGCGACGAAAAAGCCGAACAACTTCCATTACATCTATGATGTCAACGAGAGCATCCCAGAGAAAATCGAGAAAATTACGCGCGAGATTTACGGCGGCGACGGCGTCGATTTCACGCCGGCTGCCAAGAAACAGCTCAAGGAAATCGAAGAGCTCGGCCTCGACAAGATGCCGGTCTGCATGGCCAAGACGCAGTACTCGCTGTCGGATGACGCGACGAAGCTCGGCCGTCCGACGGGCTTCCGCATCACGGTCAAAGAGCTGCGCGTAAGCGCCGGTGCCGGCTTCATCGTCGCCTTGGCGGGCAACATCTTGACCATGCCGGGCCTGCCGAAGCATCCGGCCGCCGAGAACATGGACATCGACGTCAACGGCAAGATTACGGGCCTGTTCTAACCTGTGCCCTGCGCATTGAAGCGATAGATTTCCATATATAACACAAAAATCACTGTATTCGTTTGATACAGTGATTTTTTGTTACTGTATGCGTTTTTATAAGTATTCATGTATACATATTGACAACACATATCCTTTGCGCTATTATAGATATACACCTTAAGCATAGAAAATATAAATATACGATATAAGTGCAATGGCGCACATCATCGTGACTGAGACAGTCTGTCGGGAACGGACTGTCTTTTTTTATTTCTATGAAGCTTGGCATAATTTGTTTTGGGGAGGAATGTATCATGAAGAAAAATCTGGGCCGCATGGGCCTGCCCATCGGCATTATCGTACTCATCTTGCTGCTGCTGATTCCGACGCCGGCAGACCTTTCGACGGCGGGGCACAGGATGCTGGCCATCCTCGTGTTCTCGGTCATTATCTGGATGACCGAAGCCGTATCGTATCCGGTATCCTCTGGCATCATTATGTCGCTCATGGCCTTTTTGCTCGGCACGGCGCCGAATATGGCCAATCCTTCCAAGATGCTCGGCACGTCGGGAGCCCTCAAGATGGCCCTGACCGGCTTTTCGAGCACGGCGCTGGCCCTTGTCGGTGCGGCACTGCTGATTGCCGCGGCTATGATGAAAACGGGCCTCGATAAGCGCATTGCCCTGTTCGTCCTTTCGAAAATCGGCGCCAAGACGCATCATGTTCTCGCCGGCGTCATCTTCGTCGGCTTTGTGCTGAGCTTCTTCGTGCCGAGCACGACGGCGCGTGTTTCGTGTATGGTGCCAATTGTCATGGGCATCATCGCGGTCTTCGGCGTCTCGCGCAAGAGCAGGTTCGCTGCCATCATGCTGATTGCCGTCGCACAGGCCGACAGCATCTGGAACGTCGGCATCAAGACCGCTGCCGCGCAGAACATGGTCGCGCTCGGTTTCATCGAGAAACAGCTCGGCACGACCATCAGCTGGCTTGACTGGTTCATTGCTGCCGCGCCGTTTGCCATCATCATGAGTGTCATCCTGTATTTTGTCCTGCTCAAGATTATGCCGCCGGAGATGAAAGAAATCCCGGGCGGCAGAGAAAAAATTGAGCAGGAGCTCGCAGCCCTCGGCCCGATGAAGACAGACGAGAAAAAGCTCATGTTCATCTCCGTCGTGCTGCTGTTCTTCTGGGCCACGGAAAAAATCGTGCATCCTTTTGATACTTCTTCGACGACGATTGTCGCCGTCACGCTCATGATGATGCCGGGCATCGGCATCATGACGTGGAAGGAAGTGCAGGAACGCATTAACTGGGGCACGCTGCTGCTGTTTGGCGTCGGCATCAGCCTCGGCTCGGCCATCCTCTCGACCAAAGCCGGTGAATGGATTGCCCATGTCATCGTCAATTCGTTTGGCCTGTTCGACGCGACGGCGACGTTCATCATCGCGATTCTTGCCTTGTTCCTCATCCTCATTCATCTCGGCTTCGCGAGTGCTACGGCCCTTTCGTCTGCAATGATTCCAATCTGCATTTCCGTGCTGCAGGGCGCCGCTGAAAACACGACCCTCAACGTCGTCGGCATGGTCATGATTCTGCAGTACACCATCTGCTTTGGCTTCATCCTGCCCGTCAACGCCCCGCAGAACATGATTGCCTACAGTACAGATACGTTTGAAGTCAAAGACTTCATCAAGACGGGCATCCCCCTGACGATTTTTGCTTACCTGACCATCCTGCTGCTGACCAATACGTATTGGAAATGGCTCGGACTGGTCCTCTGATTCATCTATAAAGCACAAACCCACGGCGGGCTCAGCATTTTCCCTGAGCCCGTCGTATTTTTATGTTAAAGCAGGCGGATTATATCTTTGGCTTCATAGATAAAGCCGCAAGTGGGAGATGCAGGCGGCTACTTGCAAAATGTCAGGAAAGACTTTACAATATTAATGATATTTACGCATTTTTTGACCAATAATTTTCGGAGGGCTGCTATGAAGTGTATTTCTGTAGAACTCGTTCCACGTGACGAGGACTCTTTGCGGCAGGAACTTTCCTTGCTGGCGAAGTTCAAAGATAAAGTCGATGTTGTTAATATCCCCGACCTTTTGCGTTTTCCGATTCGCAGCTGGCAGGGGGCAGCGATTGCGCAGGAGTCTTTCCCCGCGTCGATGCCGCACATCCGCGCGATGGATGTTGACCTTGACAAAGAGCTCACGATGAAGGCTTACCTGCGTGAGCACAATATCCGCGAGGTACTCGTCATCGAGGGCGACCCGCCGCAGGATATGATGCATGAGGTTTATCCGACGAACAGCGTCGATGTCATCTGGAAGTTCCGCAAGGAAATGCCGGAAGTCAAGGTCTACGCGGGTATTGATCAGTACCGCGGCTCGATGGCACAGGAGCTTTACCGCATCAAGCGCAAGCTGCAGGCCGGTGCCGCTGGCTTCTTCACGCAGCCGTTCTTCGATATGCGTTATCTGGAAGTTTATGCTGACATGCTGCAGGGGCTTGAGGTCTATTGGGGCGTATCGCCTGTCATGAGCGCACGTTCGCAGAGCTATTGGGAGCGCAAGAACAACGTTGTTTTCCCGCATGCCTTTGAGCCGACGCTTGAATGGAGCGTGGATTTTGCGAAAAAGGTCATGGCCTATGCCGAACGCGAGAAGGCCAATGTGTATCTGATGCCGATCAAGACGAACCTCGAGGCCTATCTTGCAGGTGTTCTTGGCTGACAATATCATATATAGTAGGAGAGTGAACCATGTTTAAGATCCTGAAAAAAGAGGAATGGTCGCCGAATGTCTACGCGATGGACATCGAGGCACCGCGTGTCGCGAAAAAAGCGCAGGCCGGTCAGTTCATCGTGCTGCGCGTCAATGAGCAGGGCGAACGCATCCCTCTGACGATTGCCGATTATGACCGCGAGACGGGGCGCATCCTGATTGTCTTTCAGGCCATCGGGGCTTCGACGATGGAGCTGGCGGCCCTGAATGAAGGCGATTATATCCTCGACTTCGTCGGTCCTTTGGGGCGTCCTTCGGAAATCAAGAAGCTCGACGGCACGATGGTTGTCGTGGGCGGCGGCATCGGCGTTGCCCCGACGTATCCAATTGCGCGTGCTATGAAGGAAGCCGGCAATAAGGTCATTGCCATTATGGGGGCAAAGAATAAAGACATCCTTATTATGGAAGATGAGATGAAGGCCGTGACGGACGAAGTCCTCGTGACGACGGATGACGGTTCGTACGGCATCAAGGGCTTTGTCACGAATGCTGTACAGGCTCTCGTGGACCGCGGCGAGAAAATTGCGCAGATTACGGCGATTGGTCCGGTCATCATGATGAAGAGCGTGGCCGACGCGACGCGTGACCTCGGCATTCATACGGTCGTTTCCCTCAACCCGATTATGGTGGACGGCACGGGCATGTGCGGCGGCTGCCGCGTGACGATTGGCGATGAGACGAAATTCGCCTGCGTCGACGGTCCGGAATTTGATGGTCACCTCGTGGACTTTAAGGGCCTCATGAGCCGCCAGCGCATGTACCGCGACAAAGAAGCCATCGAGAAGGACCACGTCTGCCATATCGGTCTGGGAGGGGATAAATAATGGCCTTACAGCTCAAGAAACACGAAATGCCGGTGCAGGACCCGAAGATCCGCGCGCATAATTTTGATGAAGTCGCCCTTGGCTATGATGAAGATACGGCTGTGGCCGAGGCTGAGCGCTGCCTGCACTGCAAGGTGCCGCAGTGCCGCAAGGGCTGCCCTGTCGCCATTGATATCCCGACGTTCATCGGCAAAATCAAGGAACGCGACTTTGACGGCGCCATTGCGACGATTAAGGAGTCGAACGCGCTGCCGGCTATCTGCGGCCGCGTCTGCCCGCAGGAAAATCAGTGCGAAAAACACTGCATCCTTGCCAAACGCGGGGAATCCGTCGCTATCGGCCGACTCGAACGCTATGTGGCTGACCGCGAGCTTGCGGCCAATAAAGAGGTCAAGCCCGTGGAGCGTGCTGCTGATGCTCAGAAAGTCGCGGTCATCGGTGCCGGTCCTTCCGGCCTTTCGTGTGCCGGCGACCTGGCGAAGAAGGGCTACGACGTGACGATTTTCGAGGCCCTGCACAAGGCCGGCGGCGTGCTGTCCTATGGCATCCCGGAATTCCGTCTGCCGAAGGATACGGTTGTCAAGAAGGAAATCGAGAACATCGAGAAACTCGGCGTCAAGATTGAAGTTGACTCGGTGGCCGGCCGCCTTTACACGGTCGACGAGCTCATGCAGGAAGAAGGCTTCGATGCCGTGTTCATCGGCACGGGTGCTGGCCTGCCACGTTTCCAGGGCATTCCGGGCGAGAGTTTCAACGGCGTTTATTCGGCCAATGAGTTCCTCACGCGCTGCAATCTCATGAAAGCCTACAAATTCCCGGAATACGCGACGCCGATTCAGGTCGGAAAGCATGTCGCCGTCGTCGGCGGCGGCAATGTCGCGATGGATGCCGCCCGCACGGCCCTGCGCCTTGGTGCGGAGAAAGTTTCCATCATCTACCGCCGCAGCGAGGCGGAGATTCCGGCGCGCGCGGAAGAAGTCGGCCATGCTAAGGAAGAGGGCATCGACTTTCAGCTGCTGACAAATCCTATCGAAGTGCTTGGCGATGAGAACGGCTGGGTTAAAGGCCTCAAATGCATCCGTATGGAGCTTGGCGAACCCGATGCTTCGGGACGCCGCCGTCCAATTCCTATTGAAGGTTCGGAATTTGACATGGCGATGGACACGGTCATCATCGCCATCGGCACGGGCCCGAACCCGATTATCGCACACACGACGCCGGGGCTTGAGACGACGAAGCGCGGCAACATCGCAGCGGATGAAGAGACGTGTGCCACGTCGAAAGAGGGCGTCTTTGCGGGCGGCGATATTGTCACGGGCGCCGCGACGGTCATTCTCGCCATGGGCGCGGGCCGCAAAGCTGCTGTCGCGATTGACAAATATCTGAAGAGCAAGAAAAAATGATGGATTTTACGGCAATTGACTTTGAGACGGCCACCGGGGCGCGCAATTCTGCCTGCAGCGTGGCTGTCGTGACCATCCGTGACGGTCAGGTGGCCGACTCGTATTACACGCTGATTCAGCCGCCGGAAAACCGCTACAATTATTTCAATACGCAGATTCACGGGCTGACCAAAGAGGATACAAAGGACGCTGCCGACTTTGCCGGCATCTGGCCGGAGCTTGAAGAGCATCTGGCCGGACAGATTGTCGTCGCGCACAACGCGAAATTCGACATGGGCGTGCTGCGTGCGTGTCTTTCGCTCTACGGCCTTTCCGCACCGGAATTTTCCTACTGCGATACGCTCGCGATTGCGCGCCGGGCCTGGCCGAATCTGGCCAATCACAAACTCAGCACGGTCGGGGCATTTCTCAATCTGCATTTCCGCCATCACGATGCTCTCGAGGATGCGAAGGCCTGTGCGGCCATCCCAATTTACGCAGGACAGGAACTTTCTGATACGAGCCTTGAGGCCCTCGTGCATCATCTCGGCATCGATATCAAGCCGTTCGGTTTCCGCCGCAGCGGTTTGTTTGGCTGATTCTGCAGATAGGTAAGGAGTATGTGCTATGATTCTTGTCAGTGCCTGCCTGCTTGGGCAGAATGTCAAGTACAATGGCGGCAATAATGCCTGTGAGTTATTGCAGGTATATGAAGGACAGGGGCATTTTGTCCCCATCTGCCCCGAGGGCTTTGCCGCCCTGCCGATACCGCGTCCGCCGATGGAAATCCAGCAGGGCACAGGTGAGGACCTGCTCGCAGGCAGGGTTCGCGCCTTGGATAGGACGGGCAGGGACATGACAGAGTCGCTTCGCCTTGGTGCGCAGAAGGCATTGGCATTAGCGCAGAAATATCATGCCAAAACCGCCATACTCAAAGAAAGCAGCCCATCCTGCGGCGTGCATCGCATTTACGATGGCAGCTTTGCGGGACGAAAAATCCCCGGCAGCGGCGCCGCGGCGGCGCTGCTGCGTGAGCATGGCCTGACGCTCTATTCTGAAAAAGAATTGACGCCGGCCCTGCTGGCAAAGCTGGTGGCAGAGGATAAAGATTCGATGAAAAACGAATAATGCCGTGCATTTCCGGAAAACAAACAGGTTCACAAAACAGTGGGCCTGTTTTTTTTATTTCTATGTGATTTATTTGTATTACTAAACATATTCTAAAATAGAATAATAGAAAACGCTTGCAGAAACCGTTCCCCATATTATATAATAAAACCAGTTTCAATAAGAAACAGTCGAAGCATCGTTAGGGGAATATGAGGAAACTTGGACACTCATAAAAAGAAGCGATGCAAAACAATCATCTTTTAGGGGGAGTTCATAATGAAGAAAACTCTGGTATCTGCACTCACGACCGCTCTTGTTGTTGGCGCCGCATCGACGACGTTCGCAGCTGCAAATCCGTTCTCGGATGTACCGGCTGACCATTGGGCATACGATGCTGTATCGCAGCTCGCAGCTGATGGCGTCATTGAAGGCTATGGGGATACGACCTTCCGCGGCAATCAGAACATCACGCGTTATGAGATGGCTCAGATGATCGCTAAGGCAATGGCCAAGAGCGATGTCTCCGCTGCAGATAAGGCTCTCATCGACAAACTCGCTGCCGAGTTCTCCGATGAGCTCAGCAACCTCGGCGTCCGCGTCGCCAACCTCGAGCGCAATGCCGACAAGGTAAAATGGAACGGCCTCGTCGAGTACACGTATACGAGCACGCGTCATGACACGCAGAGCAATGCTACGAAGAGCAAGGTAAATGATGATGACCTCGTCTTCCGTCTCGAGCCGAAAGCTGAAGTCAACAAGAACTGGGATGTCCATGCACGTCTCGATGCTGATATGAAACTTGACAAAGATCAGGGAAGCGACGGTAAAGTAGACCTCAAGCGTGTCTGGGCAGAAGGCCACTATGACAACTTCAACGTCAAACTCGGTAAACTGCCGAATGCCATCAACCTGCTTTCGACGACGGATGACCCGTACTCCGGTGCTGCCGTAACGTTCGGCAAAGACCTCAAGGTCACGCTCGAAGCTGGCCGTATTGATGCTGGTTCTGACTTTGGCGATGTTGGCCGTAAGACGAGCGGTCTGCTCCCAGGCAGTGATGAGCATGTATTCAAGACAACGGATGATACGGTAAACTTCCAGGGCATCAACTTCGGCTATGCTAAGAGCAAATTCTATGGCAATGCTGGTTATGAGCATATGGATGGTGCAACGTTCAACCCAGGTTACACGCTGGCTAAAGCTTACAAGAACAGCGATAAAGCTGGTCAGGACAATGAGTTCAAGGCCAACATCTGGTTTGTTAATGCTGGCTACCGCTTTGACCACAACAATTTCTTCAAGGCAGAGTATGCACAGAACACGGAAGCTGACAACTATGACAATGCTTATAGCTTCGAATATGACTACAAGGGTGCTCAGCCGGAGAACCCGGGCACTTGGGGCATGTACCTTGCTTACCGCAACCTCGGTCAGTACGCTGCTCCGTGGTCCACGTACGGCGATGGTGTTGACGGCGGCCAGAAAGGCATCGAAGTCGGCACGACGTACACGGCATTCCGCAACATTCAGTTCATTGCCAAATACTTCAACGGCAAGGACATCGCTGCAGACAAAGATGCATCGAAGCTCTTCGGCCGTATCGATGTATTCTTCTGATTTCCTCAGTAAAAATACAACGTCACATGCAAAAAAAAGACAGCTCCTCGCGGGCTGTCTTTTTTGTATATGGATGATTTCCTGAATGATTCAATGGAAGACGTATTGGAGCAAAAGCATGTAAGCGATGGTGCCGCCGGCAATTGACAGCAGCATCTGGCGTTTCCATTGGTGCAGGGCCACGGTGATGATGATGCCGAGAATTTCGGGCAGGCCGTAATTGCCGGTTGTAAACGAAACATCCTTGAGGCAGTAGACGACGAGCATGGCAAAAATCGCGCAGGGCAGGGCTCTGCCGAGATACTGAATATAATCGGGCGTCGGCTTCTTGGAAGAGAAGACGAGGAACGGCAGGAAGCGCGTGAGCATCGTGCCGATGGAGCACATGGCAATGGTGATGATTTGTTCGGTCAGTGTCATTTAGATTCCCTTCCTTTCGAGCGGTCCGCGGATGAGTGTCAGCGTCACGAGAATGCAGATCATCGCGGGGATGATGAAGGCCTGACTGCCGAAGAAGTCAAGGCAGAGAAAAGAAGACGCAAGGCCGACCCAGGCCGTGATATGCGAATGTTCGCGCTGGTACTGCTCCATGAAGATGACGACGAACATCGCCGTCATGACAAAGCCGAGTCCCTGCGTATCAAAAGTCAGGTACGAGCCGACGATGCCGCCGATGGTCGCGCCGCTGACCCAGTAAAATTCGTTGAGCAGCGTGACAAAGACCATGAACCAGCCTTTGTCGATGCCCTCAGGGATCTTGGCTGTGAAATTTATCGAGAAGGTCTCATCGCACATGCCATAGATTAAATAGTATTTTTTCCAACCTGTCCCCTTGAACTTATCGAGCATGGCAATGCCGTAGAAGAGATGGCGTGCCTGAATCAGGATGGCCATGAGCAGGGCCTGCAGCGGCGCAAACGGAGAGAGCAGCATCGCGACGGTGACGAATTCGAGCGAGCCGCCGAAAATGACAATGCTCATGACCGTAGGGTAAATGAAGGAAAAGCCGGAGACATTGGCATAGATGCCATAGGCGAGTCCCAAAAACCAGAAGCCCGCAAATATCGGTATGGTGTAAGGGAACGCCGCTTTCAATGCTCGCATTTTCATCTTGCAGATTCCTTTCCTTGGTATTATAATTAACGATAGATTTTTATACTGAACAATGTAGCCTTATCTTATCGTTAGTTGTAGAAAAAGTCAAGGAAAAAGAGGAGTTATATGAATGTCAACGAAATCATCGCGGTCAATCTGCAGGACCTTCGCCTGAGCCAGAATAAGAGCCTTGGCCAGCTGGCAGAAGAAACGGGGCTTTCGAAGGCCGTATTGTCGAATATCGAAAAAGGCAAAGCAAATCCGACCATCAATACCATCTGGAAAATTGCCGAAGCACTGCATGTGCCGTATTCGGCCCTTTTGGAACTGCGTGAGACGGCTGTGCATAAAGTGGCAGAGTCAGACCTTGTCATGCAGTGTGATGAACAGGGCCATTACCGTATTGGCTGTTACTATTCGAGTACGCCGGAGCGGGATTTTGAATGTTTTCTGTTGGCCTTTGACCCCGGGGTCAAGCATGTGACGGAAGGCCATACGGAGCATTCGCATGAATACATCTTTGTTCGCAAAGGGAAATTAAAGATTGAAGTTGCGGGCAAGGTCTTTTTCCTGCAGACGGGGGATTCCCTGACCTTTGATGCGACACTGCGTCATACCTATGCCAATGAAGGCGAGGCGGTCTGTGAGGCCCTTTGCATCAATCATTATCCGCGGGGATAAACTCCTGAGCTTGATGGAATTGATAGGATAGAAGGAAGGATGATTTCTATGTTTTATGATGATGTCATGCAGTCCGTGGCATATATCCGCCAGCAGACGAAAGCGGAGCCTGTGCTCGGCATTGTCTTGGGCAGCGGGCTGGGCTCGCTGGTGGATGCGATGGAAGAACGCGAGTCGATTCCGTATAAGGATATCCCGTTCTTTCCCCAATCCAATCTGGCCGGCCATGCAGACCAGCTCGTGTTCGGACGCATCGCGGGGACAAAAGTCGTGGCCATGCAGGGACGCTTTCATTATTATGAAGGCTTTACCATGAAACAGGTTACCTATCCGATATTTGTGCTCAAACAGCTGGGGGTGAAAGACCTCATTGTCACCAATGCCTGCGGCGGCATTAACCCCTCGTTTGTACCGGGAGACCTCATGCTCATTGATGACTATATCAATACGCTCGGCAATAATCCGTTGATTGGCCCGAATGATGAGCGCTTCGGTCCGCGCTTCCCGGATATGTCTGACCCTTATGCCAAGGAATTGCGTGCTTTTGCCGCAGCGACAGCCAGACAGCAGGGGATTGAGCATCGTCATGGCGTTTATGCGATTTTCTCCGGTCCCTGCTTCGAATCCGCAGCAGAAATCCGCGCTCTGCATGTCATGGGGGCCGATGCTGTCGGCATGTCGACGGTACCGGAAACGATTGTCGCCAATTATCTCGGGATGCAGGTCCTCGGCATTGCCTGCATTACGAATATGGCTACAGGTATTGCCAAGACAAAACATTCTCATGAAGAAGTGCTGGCTATTGCCAACCGCAGCAGCAGGGCCCTCTGCCAATGGGTACAGACCATGATTGAGAAATGGCCGGCATAAATTTTTTTCTTATGGCAAAAAAACACTTGCATTCTGCCGCTATATCCTTTATAATAATACAAGTCGATACGCGAGTATCTGACTTCCCTATTCCTCGATAGCTCAGCCGGTAGAGCACCTGACTGTTAATCAGGCTGTCGCAGGTTCGAATCCTGCTCGAGGAGCCAATGGCGCCATCGTCAAGCGGTTAAGACACCGCCCTTTCACGGCGGGTTCATGGGTTCGAATCCCATTGGCGTCACCATTGGGCGATTAGCTCAGCTGGGAGAGCGCTTGCCTTACAAGCAAGATGTCAGCAGTTCGATCCTGTTATCGCCCACCATTTTAGAAGCATAGCTGCCGCAAGGCAGCTTTTTTTGTTAGCCTGAATTTTGTCAGGGGGCTTGCTCATGAATACGGAAAAAAGGCGTGCACATCTTTTGAAGCGTCTGCAGGAGGCATCGCTGCCGCAGACTGGGACGAAACTGGCACACGAGCTCGGCGTCAGCCGCCAAATTATTGTCGGCGATATCAGCATCCTGCGTGCCGAAGGCACACAGATTTTTGCGACGCCGCGCGGCTACATCATGCCAAAGGATGAACGGACGCAGGAAATCAAGGCCACGCTGGTCTGCCGTCATAGCGTCGAAGGCATGGAAAAAGAATTGGAAGCGGTCGTCGATAACGGCGGCTCCGTGCTCGATGTCATTGTCGAGCATCCTGTCTACGGCTCGATTCGCGGAGACCTCTTCATCGAGAGCCGCCGCGATATCAAAAGATTCCTGACGAAGATGAAAAAATGTCAGGCAAGTCCTTTGCTCGTCATGACGGGCGGCGTCCATATGCATACGGTCCGTGTGCCGGACGAGGAGGCACTGCAGGCCATCCGCACGGAACTGAAACATCTTGGTATTCTCGTGGAAGAATGATTACAATATATAATCAGAAAATACCCAATTGCATCATACTATACTTCTGTAGTATAATGTAGGCATTAATTCGAACAGTAAAATATTCCTGCGGTGTACAGTCATGCACGATATGTACACGGAGCAGACGTAAAGGAGATGAATGGTGCGTGAAGGAACTGCTTAAGGAAATGCACAGCTGGATGGATGCGTATATGAAATCGTTTCATACAGATGATGAAGAAGTCATGCAGGGCATCCGCATCAAGGAAGAACATACAGGCTATGTTACGGCCATCGCCATTCAGCTAGCCAAACATCTGCAGCTTGACGGGCACGATGTAGAGCTCGCAGAGATTATGGGGCTTTTCCATGATGTCGGACGCTTCCGCCAGTACAGCATCTATAAGACCTTCAACGATGCGGTGTCGGAAGACCATGCGGACCTTGGCCTCAAAGTTCTTTCGGAACTCGATTTCATCAAGAAACTCCGTCCGGAAGATGAAGCGCTTGTGCGTTTCGCCATTGGCCGTCACAATAAGAAGGAAATCGGACCCGCACCAAGCAAAAAGGCCCTGATGTTTGCCAAACTGCTGCGCGATGCCGATAAGCTTGATATCTACCGGGTGCTTTCGCCGTATCTCGGTCCTGAGAATGCGGATAAAGCGCCGAAGTTTATCGCGGCCGACGCCAGTGACCTTGTCAGCCTTGATTTCATCGAGGACTTCAAGGCAGGCAGGCAGGCCGACTACCGCAAACTGCGCACGCTGGGCGACCGCAAGCTCGTACGGCTTCTGTGGGTCTATGATATCAATTTCAGCTGGACGCTGCGGGAGATTGTCAAGCGCGGTTATGTCGACCGCATCATTCATTATCTGCCGGAGCAGCCGGGCATTGATGAGGGCGTGGCGAAACTGCGTGCTTATATCGAGAAGAAATGTGCCATGAAAGATACGGCAGACTGCTGACCGCAGAATATACAGGAATCTTCTATGGGACTTATGGGACTTATCTATTTTAATAGGATAGGAAGACAAGGAGAGGAATCAGATGGCAGAAAAAATCACAATGGCTTCGAATTTCATTCAGAACATGATTGAAGAAGACCTCAAGAACGGCAAGTACACGGACGGCATCCATACGCGCTTCCCACCGGAGCCGAATGGCTATCTGCACATTGGCCATGCGAAGTCGATCTGCCTGAACTTTGGTCTGGCCGAGTACAACCACGGCCTTTGCAATCTGCGCTTTGACGATACGAATCCGACGAAGGAAGACACGGAATACGTGGACTCCATCCAGCAGGACATCCGCTGGCTCGGTTTCAACTGGGGCAACCGCAAATTCTATGCGTCGGACTACTTCGATAAGCTCTATGATTTCGCGGTCACGCTGATTAAGAAAGGGCTTGCCTATGTCGATGACCTTTCGGCTGAGGAAATCAAGGCTTACCGCGGCACACTGACGGAACCGGGCAAGGAAAGCCCGTACCGCAATCGCAGCGTCGAGGAGAATCTCGACCTCTTTGCCCGCATGAAGGCCGGTGAGTTTGCCGACGGCGAGAAGGTGCTGCGCGCCAAGATTGACATGGCTTCGCCGAACCTTGTCATGCGCGATACGGTCATCTACCGCATTGCCCATGTCCGCCATCACCGCACGGGGGACAAATGGTGCATCTACCCGATGTATGATTTTGCTCATCCGCTTTCGGATGCCATCGAGGGCATCACGCATTCGGTCTGCACGCTCGAATTCGAGGAGCACCGCCCGTTCTATGACTGGCTGCTTGACTCGCTGGGCTTTGACCCGAACATGCGTCCGCGCCAGATTGAGTTTGCCCGCCTGAACCTCACGAATACGGTCACGAGCAAGCGCAAGCTGCGTCAGCTCGTCGAAGAGGGCTATGTGCGCGGCTGGGATGACCCGCGCATGCCGACCATTTCCGGTCTGCGCCGCCGCGGCTATACGCCGGCGTCCATCCGCAATTTCTGCAGGGAAATCGGTGTGGCTAAGGCCGACAGCATCGTCGATGTCTCGATGCTCGAGCATGAAGTCCGCGCTGACCTCAACGAGAATGCCGACCGCGTCATGGCTGTCCTGCATCCTCTGAAGGTCGTCATCACGAATTATCCGGAAGACAAGGAAGAATGGCTGCTCGCAGACAACAATCCGATTCATGGCGGCCACCGCTTCGTGCCATTCTCCCGCACGCTCTACATTGAGCAGGAAGATTTCATGGAAGAGCCGCCGAAGAAGTACTTCCGCCTCAAAACGGGCGGAGAGGTTCGTCTCAAACATGCGTATATCATCAAATGCGACGAAGTCATCAAGGATGAGCAGGGCAATGTCGTAGAGCTGCACTGCACGGCAGACCTCGATTCGAAGACGGGCGGCGCTACGGCCGGCCGTAAAGTCAAGGGCACGATTCACTGGGTCGCAGCCAAGACGGCGCTCAAGGCGGAAGTCCGCCTTTACGATTACCTCATCGAGACGGACGAGAACGGCAATGTGCCGAAGGATTTCATCGCTGCCCTCAACAAGAATTCGCTGGAGGTCATCGAGAACGCAGTCATCGAGCCTTCGGTGAAGCTCACGGCTGCGGGTACGCACTACCAGTTCCTGCGCGTCGGCTACTTTGTCGTCGACCCGGATACGACGCCGGACCATCTCGTGTTCAACCGCGTTGTCGGCCTGCGTGACAGCTGGGCAAAAGTCAATAAGTAATCTCTTTCATTATTGAAATACCGAATAACCATAGAAGGTGACGTTTATGTCTAAGATTCCTAAGAATCTGTCCGACAAGGATATGTTCAGGGATTATGTAGAAGATACATCCATAGAAGACCGCTTCATCGCGGCCGAGAAAAAAGCGAAGAAGAAACAGCAGGAAGTGCCTGAAGCACCTGCTGACTTCCTGCGCGCCGGCTTCACCCCGCAGCTTACCGAAGAACTCGCGAGAGCCCTCATGCAGCTGAAGATGGAACTTTTCCGCGCGGATATCAAGAATTATACCTTCAAGATCAAACGCGATGGCGAGAACATCGTGCTGATCCCGAAGTATAAGAAATAAATAGGGAAGTTTTTAGGGAAAGAAGTGGATTCTATTGGTTAGTACAACGACGATAGCGATCGTCATCTTCGTTGCTGCTTACGCACTGATCATCACCGAGAAGGTTCACAGGACTATCGTCGGTATCTTTGGTGCCATGCTCATGATCCTGTGCGGCGTCATTGACCAGGATACGGCTATCCGCCATATCGATTTCAATACGCTGGGGCTGCTCATGGGCATGATGATCATCGTCAACATCACAAGTGAGACGGGACTCTTCAACTTTCTGGCCATCTGGTCGGCGAAAAAAGTCAAGGCACGTCCTATTGCCCTGCTCGTTGCCCTGTCGGCCCTGACGATGGTCTGCTCGGCCTTCCTCGATAATGTCACGACCGTCCTTCTGACGGTGCCGATTACGTTCAGTATCACGGCACAGCTCAAGGTCGACGTCAAGCCGTATCTGATTTCACAGATTCTGGCTTCAAACATCGGCGGTACGGCGACGCTCATCGGCGACCCGCCGAATATCATGATTGGCAGTGCCGTCGGCCTGAACTTCATGGATTTCATGGCTAACCTCAGCGGTATCGCTATCCTGATTTTCATCGTGGTGGAACTTGTGCTCATCGCTGTTTACGGCAAAGAGCTCAAGACTCAGCCGGACCTTCAGGAAAAAGTCATGCGCCTCAATGCGCACAGCCAGATTGCGAATCCGAAGCTGCTGAAAAAATGCCTGTTTGTCATCGCTCTGACGATTGGCCTGTTTGTCGTCCATGGCTATCTCGGCCTGCAGACGGCTACGGCGGCTCTCTCTGGTGCAGGTCTGCTGCTGCTCATCACGTACACGCGCGATGAAGGCATGATTACCAAGGTCCTTTCCAAAATCGAGTGGACGGCAATCTTCTTCTTTGCCGGACTCTTCGTTCTCGTCGGTGCCCTCGTTGAGACGGGCGTCATCAAGTTCCTTGCAGCCGAGGCCATCAAGCTGACGAACGGCAGCGTCAATGCCACGGCCATGCTGATTCTCTGGATGAGTGCCTTTGCTTCGGCCTTCATCGATAATATCCCGTTTGTGGCGACGCTCATTCCGCTCATTCAGGATATGGGCCAGATGGGCCTTGCAAACCTCGACCCGATGTGGTGGTCGCTGGCCCTCGGTGCTTGCCTCGGCGGCAACGGTACGCTCATCGGCGCCAGCGCCAACGTCGTCGTTGCTTCCATGGCTGCACAGCGCGGCAAACAGATGTCGTTCATTGGCTTCATGAAGATTGCCTTCCCCATCATGATCATGACGATTGCCATCTCGAGCGTCTATGTATGGCTCCGCTATCTGCTCTGATGTACTGGCTTTTCGGATAAAATAAAAAGTCAGCCTGTGCATAACTTTTGCCGGCTGACTTATCAACAAGATCCCCATCATCTTCTGTGGATGATGGGGATCTTTATGTGTGGATATGCGGTTAAATCTTGCTCTGTCCGACCTTGTCGAATGTCTCAAGGATGGAGCGTTCCGGTACGCGGTCGAGCCAGCTGACAACCCAGATGGCGAGAGCGGAGAACAGGAAGCCCGGGACGATTTCGTAAAGTCCGAGGAAGGCGTACTGCTTCCAGACGAGAACAGTGACACCGCCGACGATGATGCCGGCGAGTACACCGTATTTCGTCGTGTGGCGCCAGAACAGGCTCATGAGCAGGGCGGGGCCAAAGGCCGCGCCAAAGCCGGCCCAGGCGTACGAGACCATGTCGAGGATGAAATTATTCGGATTGAGGCCGAGAAAAATCGCGAGGCTCGCGATGACGAGAACGCTCGCGCGTGAAATCCAGACAAGTTCTTTCTGTTCTGCATCTTTGCGCAGCAGTGTGCGGTAGAAATCCTGAGCAAAGGCCGAGGCAGCGACGAGCAGCTGCGAGGAAGCCGTGCTCATGATGGCAGCGAGGACGGCCGAGAGAATCAGGCCCGTGGCAATCGGCGGGAAGAGCTCGTTCGTCATGACGAGGAAGACGGTCTCAGAGGCCGTGCCCTCAAGCGGCGTCGAAAGGTAAACGCGGCCGACCATGCCGACGGCGACAGCGGCAGCCAGCGAGAGGACAACCCAAGTCATGGCGATGTGCGTGGCCTGCTTGACTTCCTTTGAGGTGCGGATGGCCATGAAGCGCACGAGGATGTGCGGCTGGCCGAAATAACCGATGCCCCAGGCTAAAAGCGAGATGAGTTCGATGAAGCTCATGGTCGAGCCGTCGGATTTTGTCAGAGGTTCGAGCATTGTGGCCTGGACATTCTGGATGGCCGAGACCGTTGCTTCAAAGCCGCCGCACTGCATGGCACCGCAGATTGGTACGACGAGGATGGCAAAGAACATCATGACGCCCTGGATGAAGTCCGTGCGCGAGACCGCGAGGAAGCCGCCGACGAGCGTGTAGAAGACGACGGAGCCAGCGCCGATGAAAATCGCGTACTGATACGGGATGCCGAAGACGGTCTCAAAGAGGCGGCCGGCCGAGACAAAGCCCGAAGATGTGTAGATGACGAAGAAAATCAGGATGAAGATGGCAGGCACAATGCGCAAAAGCCCCGACTTGTCGTGAAAGCGGTTCTGCAGGAATTCCGGCAGTGTCAGGGA
Organism: uncultured Selenomonas sp.; assembly: GCA_900552565.1. Lineage (GTDB taxonomy): Bacteria > Bacillota > Negativicutes > Selenomonadales > Selenomonadaceae > Mitsuokella. The sequence goes on from USAK01000015.1 coordinate 33,293, forward strand.
GTTATTGGCAAGCTCCGTGTACTTTCTGAGGCGGGCGGCGACAAAATGCCAGTTGGCCCAGGTGCCGATGGCGATGCCGACGGCAATCCAGCCGGCATTGAGGCCGGAGAGATAGGCATAGCCCGGGACGCCCATGAGCATCCAGCCGCTCATATCCGAAGCTTCGGCAGAGAGCGAAGTGACCCAGGCACCGAGTTTGCGGTTGCCGAGGAAGTAATCGCTCATGTTGCGTGTGCGGCGGTAATAGTACACGCCGATGGCCATCATGAAACCGATGTAGAGCACAAAGGTATTGATGATGGTAAGATCATGAGTCAAAATGAATCCCCCATTTCTTTTCTTTCCATAATAAATATAAGTTTACAAGAATAGTTCAATTATATGGGAAAAACGAGGTAAAATGCAATACTTATTTATATAGAAGGTATAAAAATAAGATATTGTGTACATTTTTTTCGGAAAATCGATAAAAAATGCTTGCAATCGTAAGGTATTTCCCGTATAATACATAAGGTTTGAACGCAGGGGGCGGCCCGGACTCACGTATGGCAGGGCCAAATGACATCTGCGCTCTTTTGCTGTGTGCAGATTTAAGTATATGGGATTTTGCAATAGGAGGCTTTGCAATGAAAAAATACGATGTGGCGATTGTCGGCGGCGGTCCGGCTGGTGTCATGGCAGCTTATGAGCTCGTCGAGAAAAAACCGGGACTGCGCGTCATTGTCTTCGAAAGCGGCAAGGACATCTACCATCGCGTCTGCCCAATTTCCGCGGACAAGGTCAAGAGCTGCATTGGCTGCAAGCCCTGCAGCATCATGCGCGGCTTTGGCGGCGCGGGGGCTTTCTCCGATGGCAAATACAACTTCACGACGAAATTCGGCGGCTGGCTCAATGAATATCTGCCCGACGATGAAGTCATGGAGCTCATCGACTATGTCGACAAAATCAACATGAAGCATGGCGCGCCGTCGAAGGTCTTCTCGACGAAAGGCTCGGACATCGGCCGTCTGGCCCTGCAGCATGACCTGCACCTGCTCTCGGCGAGTGTGCGCCATCTTGGCACAGAAAACAATCTGCGTATGCTCGAGAAAACGTATGAATACCTCAAGACGAAAGTCGAATTCCGCTTTGAATGCCCGGTGGCCCATATCGAGTCGGACGGCCAGGGCAATAATCAGCTCGAGCTTGAGAACGGCGAAAAAGTCGAGGCCGACTTCCTCGTCATCGCGCCGGGCCGCGCCGGTGCCGAGTGGTTCTCGAATGAATGCAGCCGTCTGGGCATCGAACAGGAGAACAACCGCGTCGATGTCGGCGTGCGTGTCGAAGTGCCGGATGAGGTCTGGAACGATATCACGAGTCAGGTCTATGAGGCAAAACTCATTTACCGCACGAAGCAGTATGGCGATTTCGTGCGTACGTTCTGCATGAACCCGCACGGTCATGTCGTCATGGAGAATACAGATGGCATCGTGACGGTCAACGGCCATTCCTACAGCGACCCGAAACTTCAGAGCCACAACACGAACTTTGCGCTGCTCGTTTCGAATCACTTCACGGAGCCTTTCAAGGCCCCGCATCAGTACGGCAAACGCATCGCTTCGTTTTCGAACATGCTCGGCGGCGGCATCATCGTGCAGCGCTATGGCGACCTCATCAAGGGACGCCGCACGAATACGCACCGCATGAGCAAGAGCTTTACGAAGCCGACGCTGGCGGCCACGCCGGGCGATCTTTCGCTCGTGCTGCCAAAGCGTCATCTCGACAACATCATCGAGATGATTCAGGCGCTCAATTACATCGCGCCGGGCATGACAAATGATGATACGCTGCTTTACGGTGTTGAGGTCAAGTTCTACAGCTCGCGCGTCGTGCTCTCAAATCAGCTCGAGACAAAACTGCGCAACGTCTTTGCGACGGGCGACGGCGCCGGCGTCACGCGCGGCCTTTCGCAGGCCGGGGCCAGCGGCGTCTACGTAGCCCGTCAGATTCTTTCGCGCATGTAAATCATCATGTATTTTCCTTACGGAAAAAGCTGGCTGTCTTATGCCAGAAAGTACGCTTTACCGCACTTTCTGGCATAAATTTTTTGTTGCCAAGGGTCGACCGTTCGCGTTATATAAGATATAATAGTATACAATGTATAAAAGGAGGAAGGCGGATGAGTGAGAAGAGACCGGTTATCGTGAAAGTCAGGGGGTCCTGGCAGGATGCCGAGGGACAGAAGGACAGCATCCGCACGGTCGCAAAGGGACATCATTATTTCCATCGCGGCAAACACTATGTCATCTATGAGGATGAGAGTGTGGAGCAAGGAAAAAAGATTTCCACGGTGCTCAAGATTGATGATGGACATATGACGCTTTTGCGCAGGGGCGTCCTCGAACAGGAACAGCGCTTTGAGACAGGCCGGGAGCATACGAGCATTTACCGCACGCCGTATGGCAATATCGACCTTGCCGTGCGCACCGAGGAGCTTCAGGTGGATTACGGCGAAATCGCGGGCCGCGTCGATATCCGTTACGGCCTTTGGGTCAACGGCGCCTTCCAGAGTCAGAATCAGCTTCATATCGAAGTTGAAGAAGACATGCCTGAAGCATGAGACCATGAACACCACCATGAATATCATGGAAGGAAACATACAGTTCATCATAAATCCGGATAGGAGGAAATCTTTTGGAAATCAAAGACATATTGACAGAGGCCATTGAAAACGCTGCAAAAGCAGCGATCAGCGAGGGCGCACTGCCTGAGGGGACGCTGCCGCAGGTCGTCCTCGAAGTGCCGCCACAGAAGGAATTCGGTGATTTTGCGACGAATTTTGCCATGCAGTCGGCACGCGTCTTCCATAAGAACCCGCGCCAGATTGCTGAGGAAATCGCCAGCCGCATCAAGGGCGACTGGCTCGACCATACGCAGATTGCCGGACCGGGCTTCCTGAATTTCTACCTCAAGGGCAATGTGCTCTACGATTCGTTCCAGAAAATCCTGGAGGAAGGCGAAAGCTTCGGCAATCTGCCGAAGGTTGACCATCCGAAAATTCAGGTTGAGTACGTCAGTGCCAATCCGACGGGCCTGCTGCATGTTGGCCACGGCCGCGGTGCTGCTGCCGGCTCGGCTCTTGTCAACCTGCTGCGCGCTGCCGGCTACCCCGTCGAGAGCGAATACTACATCAACGATGCGGGCAACCAGATGAACAATCTCGCACGTTCCGTCAATGCACGCTATCTCGAGCTGCTCGGCAAAGAAGTGGAATTTCCGGCAGACGGCTACCATGGCCAGGACATCATTGATACGGCTCAGCGCATCATTGACCGCGATGGCGATAAATACCTTGCCATGAGCGAAGAAGAACGCCTTGCCATCTTCAAGGACCTCGCTTACCACGAGAAACTCGCCATCCTCAAGGAAGACCTCGAGAAGTTCCACGTCACGTTTGACCATTGGTTCAGCGAGCGTACGCTGCATCCGGACGCGGTGCGTCACGTCGTCGAAATCCTCAAGGACAAGGGCGATATTTACGAGAAGGACGGCGCTCTCTGGCTGAAATCCACGGCCTATGGTGATGACAAAGACCGCGTCGTCATCCGCGACAATGGCGAGCCGACGTATCTGGCTGCCGATATCGCTTATCATCATAATAAGTACGAACGCGGCTTTGACCGCCTCATCAATATCTGGGGCGCGGACCATCACGGCTATGTCTGCCGCGTCAAGGCAGCGATGCAGGCCCTCGGCCACGACCCGAAGAAACTCACGGTACTGCTCCTGCAGATGGTCAGTCTCTATCGCGGCGGCGAGCTCGTCAAGATGAGCAAGCGCACGGGCCAGAGCGTTACGCTCAACGAGCTCATGGAAGAAGTCGGTACGGATGCTGCCCGCTATTTCTTCCTCATGCGTTCGCTTGACAGTCAGCTCGACTTTGACCTCGACCTTGCGAAGAAAAAGTCGAATGACAATCCGGTCTACTACATCCAGTATGCACATGCGCGCATCTGCAGCATCTTCCGCCAGGCCGAAGAGACGCATCTCGTCCTCGGCAAAACGCCGAAGCTTGAGCTACTGACGGATGAGAGCGAAGTTGCCCTCATCAAGAAGATTGAGGAATATCCTGAGGAAGTCAAGAAAGCGGCTGACGATTACGCACCGCAGCGCATCGCGCGTTACAGCTACGACCTCGCGGCGCTGTTCCACAGCTTCTACAACAAATGCCGCATCATGGGCGTTGACCATGACCTCGCGGAGGCACGCCTGGCCCTCGTCACGGTCACGGCCCATGTCATCCGCCACAGCCTCGGCATCCTCGGGGTATCCGCGCCGGAGCATATGTAAGTCAAAGTCATAAAGTCATTTCGTAAGTTACGCAGAATCACGCAGATTGCGAAGGGAGATATATCAATGGATTTTCTGAAAAGCTCAGAAGTTGATGTCGCTTATTACATCCTGTCTCAGGCAGGCAAGACGATTTACTACAAGGATCTCGTCCTTGACGTCATCGAGAAAACGCATAAGCCGGTGCAGTCGCTGTCGGCAGCCATCTCGGAAGTCTACACGCTCATCAACATGGACAGCCGTTTCCATTATGAAGGCGAAGGCCAATGGGGCCTGACGGAGTGGAATCCGCCGGAGGTCAAGCGCACGCACACGAGCCGTTCGACGTCGGGTTCGAGCAAGGCTGCAGCAAAAGCCAGCAGCAACCGCAAGAAGAAGCTCGAGAGCATCCAGGAATAATAGCGTCTTGACACCCCGTGGGCATTGGGGGTAGAATAGTCAACATGTGTTTCAAAGAACAAGCAGGAGGCAGTTCCATGGCAAAGTATATTTTCGTTACCGGTGGCGTTGTTTCTTCCCTGGGCAAGGGCATCACGGCCGCATCGCTCGGCCGTCTCTTGAAGAGCCGGGGAATCAAGGTCACAATCCAGAAGTTCGACCCGTACATCAACATTGACCCGGGTACGATGAGCCCTTACCAGCATGGTGAGGTCTTTGTCACGGACGATGGTGCGGAGACGGATCTGGATCTCGGCCACTACGAGCGTTTCATCGACATCAACCTGACGAAGAACTCCAACATCACGACGGGCAAGGTCTACTGGTCGGTGCTCAACAAGGAGCGCAAGGGCGAATACCTCGGCTCGACGGTACAGGTCATCCCGCACATCACGAACGAAATCAAGCAGAAGGTCTACGATGTAGCCAAGGCCGATGGCGCTGATGTCGTCATTACGGAAATCGGCGGCACGGTCGGCGATATCGAGAGCCAGCCGTTCCTCGAGGCCATCCGTCAGGTCAAGAAGGAAGTCGGCCCGAACGACACGCTCTACATCCATGTCACGCTGCTGCCGTACATCTCGGCTGCCGGCGAGCTCAAGACGAAGCCGACACAGCACAGTGTCAAAGAGCTGCGTGCCATCGGCATTCAGCCGGATATCCTCGTCTGCCGCACGGAGAAGACCATCTCCAAGGAGATGAAGGACAAGATTGCCATGTTCTGCGACGTACAGCCGGAAGCTGTCATCGAGAACCGCACGGCTTCGACGATTTACGAGGTTCCTCTGATGATGCAGAAGGAAGGCCTTGACAAGATTGCACTCAAGAAGCTCAACATGGACTACGGTCCTGCTGACATGAGCGACTGGGAAAAGATGGTCTACAAGATCAATCATCCGCAGAAGCGCGTCAAGATTGCCGTTGTCGGCAAATACGTCGAACTGCCGGATGCCTATATTTCTGTTACGGAAGCCCTGCATCACGGTGGCATTGCCAACGATGCCCAGGTCAAGATCAACTGGGTTAACGCAGAAGAAATCGAGGAGAATCCGGATATGGACCTCGATGAAGTCTTTGTCGGCTGCAAGGGCATCCTCGTGCCGGGCGGCTTTGGCAACCGCGGCATCGAAGGCAAAATCAAGGCCATCGAATATGCCCGCGAGCATAAAATCCCATTCCTCGGCCTCTGCCTCGGCATGCAGTGCGCGGTCATCGAGTTTGCCCGCCACGTCTGCGGCATGACGGATGCCGATTCGACGGAATTTGACCCGGAGACGACGCATCCTGTCATCTCGCTGATGGAATCCCAGCAGGGCATTGTCAAGAAGGGCGGCACGATGCGCCTCGGTTCGTATCCGTGCAAGCTCGCGAACGGCACGCATGCGAAGGAAGCCTATGGCAAGAATCTCATCCATGAGCGCCATCGCCATCGCTTCGAGTTCAACAACGAATACCGCGAGGCCCTGCAGGAAAAAGGCCTGGTCATCGCTGGCACGCTGCCGGATGACAGCCTCGTCGAGATGATTGAGGTCAAGGACCATCCTTGGTTCGTTGCCACGCAGGCACATCCGGAACTCAAGTCGCGTCCGAACAATCCGCATCCGCTGTTTCGTGATTTTGTCAAGGCAGCACTTGCGCAGTAAAACAACACAGCATAGAGAAGACCCGGTTTTCCGGGTCTTTTTGACGTGAGGTATCTAGATATGAATGCATTATTTACCGCGATGCTGCAGGACGGCGCCCTGCAGCGTCTGCGGAATTATACACAGGGGGAGCCGGCGGAGGCCCTCGTCTACGGACTCGGCGGCTCGCAGAAGCACGCGGCCG
>USAK01000016.1 GCA_900552565.1 uncultured Selenomonas sp.
GGGCATAAAGTAGATTCATGCAATACCGATTTACACAAACTATTTTACACTCCCTCTAAAACAGATTATTCGACGCAAAATCAAAGACAAGGAAATGTTGGCCTTGCTCGATGATATAATCGACAGCACGCACACGGAACGGAATGTTCCTATTGGGAACTTCCTTTCGCAATGGTTCGGCAACGTTTTCATGAACGAGATGGATATGTATGTAAAACATGTTTTGCATGTGAAAGCTTATATCCGCTATTGCGACGATTTTATTCTGCTGGGCGATGATAAGCAACAGATGAACGAATGGGCAGAGAAAATCACAGCTTTCGTCAATGACCGTCTGGATATGAAACTGAGTAAGAACAATTTGTTCCATACGTATCAAGGGATTGATTTTCTTGGCTATCGACATTTTCATAATGGGAAACTTCTTGTGCGGAAGCGGACGGCAAAGCGAATCAAGCGGCGTATGCGCATTGTTGAGCGTAAGCTATCAAACGGCACAATGGATGTTGCTACAGCTCGTGGCAAGGTTGCTTCGGCTAATGGTTGGATGAAACACGCTCACACGCACCATTTAAAAGAGACACTTCATTTCGATAAATTAAAGGAGGCTGTGGGAATTGGAAAAAGAAGAAAGCGAAAAAGTTCATAGGTTTGCTGATTTTGCAGAAGAAACTGCATTGGACGGCGAGAAGAAGAAACTGTCTGAGATTTTGAATCAGGAAATCGTCGTTACAGGCCAGATGATTACGCACTCGACGAAAAACTCCGGAGAATGTCTTAAGCTACAATATCGAATGAACGGAACGGTATATGTCACATTTACTGGTAGTCAAGTTCTGATTAAGCAAATCAAGAAATACGCCGACCAAATCCCATTCGTCACAACGATTAAGCAAGTAGGTATGTATTACTCATTTACATAACGGAGGTATTTGCAATGGTAGGATATCCAAAGACGCTAAAAACAAGAGAAGATTATGAGTTTGTACGTCAGTACTTCCCAAAGGAGAAATGGCAGGAAGACTTTCAGGACCTGTTAGACAGCATGTACCAGTGGTACAACATGGGCGCGATTGCAGAGGCGGACGGCAAGACGGACGACACGCACAAGGTTGTTGTTGACGAGAGCCGCGGCGATGGCACGAAGACGTACTACCAGTACGAGAAGAAGATTGACGAGAACTGCAAGCTGTACCGCCTTGGGTACACCGAAGCACAGGTCAAGGGCTATCTGGGGGCGAGCGCATGAAAACGCTTGACGAGTGGAAACGCTGGTACGAGAAAGAAGCAGAGCCAGCCGACCCGATAGAGGGCGCATCCCTCTACTTCGAGCCGGAGCATGGCTTTTTTTATTACAAGATTTTCCCTGATATTCACGCGATGTACGTAGACCATTTTGCAACAGACAATTACCAGTACCTTTTCCGCAGGGCGCGTGAGATTGCACGGGCGGCAGGCTGCGGCGAAGTCATCACGCAGACATTCCATCTCGCGAAGGCTTATGCGAGATTGTCGAAAGCTCATCTTGACTTAGGGCACAGCACGCGGGGCGCGAATGGGAAATGGTATTGGGCATTTACGGAGGTGTTGAACAATGTGGAAAGTAATCGACCTTGATTGCTTCGGCGTACCAATGGAGCCAGCACTTAGACGGGAAGGACGTTGCAGATTCAAGAAGGGCGGGCACAGCTCGTCAACGACAACGCGAACCATTCCAGGGCAGACGCCGAACGAAGCACAGCTCGAAAATGGCTTGATGGGCTATGCAAGAAGCGGCCTCAATGCATCTAGCGGTATCATGAATCAGGCTATCCAGTCAATCAGCAGGCAGTACAATCCAAATTGGACGAGCCTTGCGGGCAACTACAATAACACGATGGGAACCGTAACGAACGGCTACAATAATCTGATGCAGGGCAATCTTCCTTCACAGTTTGCAGAAGCGCGCAGGAAGGCGCTGAACAATGATTTACAGCAGACCGTCGGCAGTGCCGTCAGCGGCCTTGCAGACCGCGGTATCATCAACAGCTCGGTAACGAACAAAGCACTTGACGATATCTCGGAAGACGCAAGTAGTCAGCTTGCAAAGTCGTATGCTTCGGATTTGAGCACGTATGCCGGACTTTTGAGCGGCGCTGCGTCGAATGCAAATCAGGTCCTTGCAGGCAATCAGCTCGCGCAGGATGCATCAGAGACGCCGACAGAAAGCCTTTTTCAGTACGCACAGGCGCTTGCCAACCCTGCAAGCAATATGTACAACACGATGTACAGCGGCCGCATGGGCACGGGCAGTACGACGACCACGACGAGTCAGCCGAACAACTCGGTATGGTCCACTATCGGTTCCCTCGGCACGGCATATATCTTGTGCTTTACGGGCGACACTCTTGTCACGACGCCGCAGGGGTACAAGCCTATCAAGGAAATAAAACGCGGCGACGAAGTACTTTCCCTTGATGAGCATAACAAACTGGTCACGAAGAAGGTCAGCGACGTTACAGGCGCACATGAGCGTGATATTGTAGACGTCTATTTCGGCGATGGTACGACATGGCATACGACGGCACGTCAGCGCTATTATGACGGCGTACACTTCGCCAGCATTGACAGTGACGAGCCCCCGCAGGCGTTCGTCTTTCAGGGCAGGCCTGTTGATGTGCTGCGCGTGAGTGAGACCGGACGCAAGGCGCTTGTCTATGACTTGACGCTTGAAGGACCGGCAGACCGCAATATTTTCTTTGCTAATGATGTAGCTGCAGAAGGGATGGGCGATTGAGTATGAATCCAATTTCGTTAGGCGTGAATCATCAGCTTCCGTCACTCTTGGAGATGGCGCAGAACTTTGCGAATCAGCGGACGCCGCAGGTACAGCAGAATCAGAATTCACAGTTTGACTGGGGCAAAATGCCGTACCTGATGGCGGAGCAGGGGCTTGCGCAGAATAACGGTTCGCCGCTTGGCGCACTTGCTCAGATGCTCGGTTCGTACTGGATGAAGGGAGGCTTGCAGAATGGCTAACAACGGCGATTATTGGAGTGGTGGCGGCTGGGCTGCGCCACAGAGCAACTATATGCAGGGCCTTCCGGGCACGGTCGGCGCACAGACAGCGAACGCGAACTACGGGCCATTGCAGGCACTCGCGGATATCGTCGGCGCATACTGGCAGAAGAAAGCGTATGAAGGCGCACTCGGCTATGCATCTTCGCCGGAGATGAAGAACGACCTCGACAAGCTGACACAGCCGGTCGCAGAGAAAGTAGACGTACCGCCAGAGCAGAACGGTGATAAGGCGATGCAGAACGCGGTACAGTCAATGCAGATTAGCGGACAGCTGCCGAACACGGACTGGCTGCACAAGAACACGCCAGCGTTTGAACTGACGCCAATTCAGAAGATGGCGCCGGGCAGTCAGTCGCTTATCAAGGCCGCGACGGATTTTGCGAACGTTGCACAGCAGCCGGGCAAGGACACGAAAGCGAAACTGCAGGCGCAGTACGACGAGTTTGCAAAGAACCAGAAAGAGCATCCCGAATGGTTCGCAGGGAACACGTACACGGGCGGCGACGAGAAAGCACGCGTCAAAGCAAACCTCGACTATGCGCAGGGCAAGGCCGTTGCAGACAACGCATACAGCGCGCGCACGGGCAAGTTTAAGAGCGGCTTAGAGCAGTACGGATATACTGGTAGGACGCGGGCGGCATCATGGCAGGAGGTCAAAGACCGCGCGGCTGACCTTAAATCGAAAGCAATGCAGATGGCTTACAAGCGCTACGGCATCCGCGGCGCACAGATGGCAGAGCCTATGATTGACCAAGCCATTCAGGACCGCTTGCAGGCGTTCAGCGGCGCGACGCTCCAGCAGGCACGTGCACCAATTGACAGCTTTATTGCACAGCATACAGACGACCTCAACGACCCGAAAACTTATTTCCAGCTCGGGCGCATGATGACGGACTACAACATAGCGGCAAAGCAGATGGGCCAGCCTGTGTTCGATACAAGCCTTGTCACACAGCTGCAGAAGATGGGCGAAGTATCTGTCACGAAGTCGAATCAGGGCGGCTACACAAGCTATATCGCCGTCAAGAAGAATGGCGGCAGCTTCGGCAAAGATAAAAACGGCAATCCTGTTTATGCCGTCAATATCATGAAAGAAGCAAAGACGCCAACGTGGAAAGAACAGCAGGACGTACAGCTGACAAAAGCAAAGATTGTCGAAACGAACCGTCACAACAACGCAAAAGAAAGCCTTGGCAGAGCTAAGCTTGCAGAGACGCACAGACACAACGTCGTGCAGGAGAGCAAGCCAACGAGAAGCGGCGGACGGTCTGGAAGCGGCACGTCGAAAGCAGAAGAAAATATAAAAGCAAATCTTAGTGAGCAGTTGAACCGTATGAAGATTGCCGTAGAGAATAACGACCATGACGGGGCAGACGCAGCACGCGCAGCTATACAGAAGATGTACGACCAAGGGAAGATTCCAGTCGATGTGTATCAGGCAGACGGTGGTGTTTATCAGACAATGGAAGACTTGCTTTCTAGATTGCCAGAAGAAGACGATGGCTAATGATAAAAGGAGAGTGGGCGCATGGCAATGTTAAGCTCGGACGATTGGGATAGTGTCAAACAGCAACGCTTCGGCAGTGACGATGAATATCAAGGCTATCTGTCAAAACTTGATGATGATCAGGCGGCGGCTAGCAGTTCAGATGATTCTTCGAGCGACGACGGAAGCAGCAGTAGTATCCTTGCTACACTCTCCGGCCTTGGCGACGACCTCAAGAACATCGTAACGAAGATTGGACAGGTACAGCAGGACCAAAGCCAGATGCAGATGGACTACGCGAAGGGCGAGACGCAGGCGGTCGAAGATATCGCACAAGACGTAGCAGATCATTACAACAAGACCAACTACAATATCATCTTGAACAGCGCGCGCGATGATGAAGGCAATGTTACGCCAGAGTCGGCGGCGCAGGCAGAGAACGGCGACAATGGCGGCTACGACCCCCTGACAACGGAGGAAGAACAGACACTTGCGCACGTCGGCGACCCGTCCTACGACCCGGCTAATCAGGATCAGAACACAGTGGCGGCACATATCCGCAGGGATACGGACGAATGGAGCAACAACCTCGTAAACGACGTGAAGGACCTTGCGGGCACGGTGTATAAAGAGCTGACGGCTACGAGCCTGCAACAGCTTCAAGACCTCGACTATCAGGCAGGGCAGAATTTGTGGGATGTGTACAGCGATGTTGCGCGGCCGGCTGGCATGATTGCCATGACGCCGGGAATGCCAGCACCGATTCGCGGCGCGGCGGGTATCCTCTACGCGCCGAAGTTCCTGTCTGATATCGGCGACATGTACAGCGGTACAGGCGAGGGCGGCGGTGAAGGCGGTATCAGTGGCGTCGTGCAGGGCCTTGTGGTGAATCCTCTCAACCAGATGATTGAAGATATCTCGAACCCTGAACAGCTTGTCGAGGATATCAAGGCGCATCCTGCGAACCTCTGGGATAGAGTGCTGATGCCAGCAACGATGGCAGAGGGCGGCTATCACGCAGTACGCAAGGGCGCTGACCTCGCGGGCACGGCAAAAGACAAGATTGCAAGTGCATTCAGTAAAGACGACAGCGCGGCAGACACGGCAGGCGGCGACGAATTCACGCCGCCACCAGTTGAATCCGCAGAAGATATCGTGCAGGAAGCAGACGACGCGGCAGGGCCTAGTACCGGCTATAGCGGCGGTGACGGTGTGGCTCACATCGACACGGGCCACGGCGATATCGACGTATGGATTAATGACGCGGCTGCGCAGAATGGTGTTGACCCTGTTATTCTGCATAAGATGGCACAGCAGGAAAGCGGACACGGCGAAGCAGATTCGAACGTTATGCAAGTGCTTGACAGCACGGGCGCGGCGATGGGATTTGATGATATGTCAGACCCGAAGCAGTCTATCTATGCAGGCGCGAAATACCTTGCTGAAATGCTCAAGCAGGACGGCGGTGATTATGACGCGGCTATTCGCGATTACAACGGCGGCGGCGACCCAAACTACCTGCAACATGTTATGGACCAGCCAGATTACGGCACGCCGGAGTATCAGGGCGGCGGTAGTTCTGGCGGCTATGATGTACCGGCAGAAGCAGAGTACACGTTGGAGCCTGGCGCCATTCACGACGGGTTCGACGAGGGCACGGAAGCAAAACTTCGTCTGCTCGATAAATGGTATGCAGACCATACGGGCGGCGAGCATCTCGATATTTCTTCCATGCGAGACGGTACACACAGTGACCCGAACCACGCTGCGGGAAGGGCGGCAGATATCGTCAACGACCGCTTGCAGGACCCTGAATTCCGCGCACAGTTCACGGAAACAGCGCACGAGCTCGGCTTCAAGACATACGATGAATTCGATAAATCGAACTGGACGGAGAACACGACGGGCTACAACTTCCATATCTCGGACGATGGCACGCCGCTTTCCAACCTGCGCTATAGAAGCAACGGCCCAACGGACGACGACCCATACGGCCTGAACAAAGACGATAACACGAGCACGTCAGCACCGGAGCCTGACGACGACGGACCGCTCAAAGACCTCAACGGCAAAGAGATTGACGAGGAAGAGGAGGGCACGCCGAAGGAAGGCAAGGCCGACAGTGCCGAGGAAGAAGCGCAGCAGGAAGCAGAAGACCTGCAGAAGGCCACGGAGCCTGCCAAAGTAAATTGGGGCGAAGGTGATACGGCGAACGATGCACGCGAGCTCGACAATTATATCGACTCGCTTGAGCAGGAACGTCAGCGCATGATTGACGAAGAAGTGCAGCTGATGAAAGACAATCCAGACGGCAAAGGCGTAGACGTAGGCTATACGACAGACGACCGCGGGCAGATTAACGGACGATGGGCACAGAGCAAAAATCCGCAGTGGTACCAGGACGCATACAAGCGACTTGGCAGAAAGCCGCGGCAGTCTGACTTGCCTATGCTTGCAAAGGAACGCTTGCAGAATATCGAGGACTTCGGCGTGCTGGAACGACAGCTGCGCGAAGCAAACCACGTCCGCGACTATATGCGGGAGCACCCGACCGAAACGTTTGAAGATGCTTTCAAGTACATCGATGAGAATCATCTGCTGATGGGCGATAAGAGCGGCGCGCCGAACTCTCGTATCGACCAGAGCAGCACGCCAAAGGTCAACAACCTTGCACGTGCTGATAATCCGATGATTCAAGCCGACTCGAACGCACCCGCGCCCATGAAACCGACACAGGCAGGACAGCCGGTACCAGACCGCGAGGGCAGAAAGCCTGTCTCTACGCTCGGTACAGCAAAGCCGAAGGGAAATTATCTGAGCGACAGTGTGACGCGCGAACAAATCTTTACGCGGGCACGTGACCTGTTCGGTACGATTCGCAACGGCAGGACGGGGCGCGGCTTCAACGGATGGTACAACCGCGGTACGGACGTAGCACGCACGGCAGAATTCGGAAATTGGGATACGATGTGGCACGAGATCGGGCACAAAGTAGACCAGTACTTAGACCTTCGCAATAAAGCAGGAGACGGATTCAATCAGGAATTCATGCACGTACTCGACCGCAAGTATCCTGACGGCTTCCTGCATCATTACCGACTCGACGAAGTGCCGTCCGAGGGCGCGGCGGAATTCATGAAAGAATACATGATGGACCGCGACAAAGCGAAAGCAGACTTTCCGAAGTACTACGACTTCTGGACAAAGGAAGTCGGCAAAGATAAAGACCTTGCCGCCCGCGTCGAAGAGATGCGGCAAATGATGGACACGTACCAGAAGCAGCCGCTTGGTCAGAAAATCCGCAGCACGATTCGTCATGAAGAAAAGCCAACAATCAGAGAGAAAATCAAGAAAGCTTATGATGATTTTGCCGTAAACTGGATTGATGATAAGTACGGTATCAAGAAAGCAGAAAAAGAAGTCGAACGAGTCATAGGCCGCAAGCTTGCGCCAGAAGAATCCGCTTATATCTACGCTCGTATCGCGAAGGACCGCGGCGCGAGTGCGGCTATGCAGATTCTCACGGGAACGGACGCGAAAGCCGTTACGAAGGCACTCAACAAGATTTACGGCGGCGTTATCAAGAAGGCCGTCACATTCCCGATGGTGCTTGAGAAGCTGAAAGAGCTTGATAAAAAAGGCAAAGACTTCCTCAAGAAGAACGGCCTAAAAGACTCGCAGGAAGCATTGAGCACCTACTTGATTGCCCGCCGCTTCATGGAAGTGCACGACCTCAAAGCAAAAGGACACAGGAATTACCAGATGCCGCGCAGCTATGACGAGTACAAAGACTTCGTTGACAGCGCACCGAAAGAGCTGAAAGAAGCAGCGCAGGATATCTACGATATCAACCGCAACATCCTTGCTATCATGCACCATGAAGGAATGCTGTCAGACAAGGCGTATGCGGCCCTCATCTCACAGCATAAACACTATGTCAGCTTGGCACGTGCTTTCGATGATGATGCAAATAAAGGCGGTAAACTCGGCTTTAGCGCATCAGAAAACTTTATCAACGTATCAAACAATATCAAGAAGCTGACGGACGATGGCTCTGTGCGCGATGTCAAGGACCCTTTGCAGACCATCCCGCAGAATATCGCGCGGTCGCTCATCGCGGTCGAGCGCAATAAAGTCGCGCAGAAATTTGTCGCTCATTCCGAACTGTACGGCACGGGCGGCGTCATTGAAAAGGTACACGGCACGGCAAAGACGGCAGATTCTACGTTCAAAGTATGGGAACACGGCAAGCAAGAAGTATACGCAACTACGCCAGAAATTTATCAGGCATTTCAAAGCCTGAATCCTGACGGCATGGATAACCTGACGTATCTGCTCTTAAAGATGCCGTCAAACATCATGCGCGCGGGCGCAGTCGTCTATAACCCTGCGTTCCTTGCAAAGAACCTCGGGCGTGACCAACTGACGGCTTTCCTCTACTCGAAGTACGGATACACGCCGTTTTACGATATGGCCAAAGGTATGTTTCATCTGCTCAAGAAAGACGACCTGTATCATGAGTACGTCACGTCTGGCGCGCTGATGTCGGCCATCACGCAGGACGCGAAAACGATGGTGCCGGAGCTCGCGAAGCAGTACGCAAACAAGAGCTTGCGCGGCAAGATTTTCAAAGCAATCAATCCTTTGACCAGTCTTCCTGCACTCTCGGAATTCATCGAGCAGTCAACGCGTATGGGCCTGTACAGCCGCGCACGCCGCCACGGTGCATCTATTACGGCGGCAACGATGGAAGCGCGAGAATCTACGTTGGACTTCGGACGCGCAGGCATCAAGGGCAGAAAGTGGAATCGTTACGTTCCATTCTTCAATGCCGTCATTCAGGATCCTGTTATTTTCATGGAGCGAGTGCGCGAAAATCCGGTACGTATGCTCAGACGTTCCGCGCCTATGATTATGATCTCGCTTGCTATCTATGCTCTTATCCAGTTGAACAGCCAGCGGGCGGACGAGTACGACGAGATGATGCCGTATGAGAAGAATATGTTCTGGAATATTCCGATGCCGAAATGGGTGTCCAAAACGGGATGGGTTCGCTATCCGAAGCCTTTCGGCCCCGGCTTCCTCTTCTGCTCTTTGCCGGAGCGCATTGCCGATATGGTCAAGGGAAAGGATAAGACGGGCAAAGGTATGAAGGAATGGGCCAAAGGATTCCTCGAGGGATTCAATCCAGTCTCCTTGCCACCGCTCATCCAAGCAGTCTACGAATGGCAGGCGAACTACAGCTTCTTCCGCGAGCGGTCTATCGTGCCGCAACGCGAAGCGAAGCTGCCAGAAGAACAGCAGTATGGGCCGACAACGTCGGAAGTGGCGAAGTTCATCGGCGAGCATTTCGGTCTGTCGCCGCGCAAAATCGACAACCTCGGCCAGAATCTCGCGGCTGGTGCCTGGACGCAGGGCAGCAACCTCATCGACACGCTGGCAGGCCGCAAAGGACGCGAGCTCAATCCGCTCAAGCCTTTGACTGTAGACCCGAACCGCGCGCCACAGTCGATTCAAGATTTTTACGATCATATGGATAAAGCCGAGTCCAACTACTACGGCGAAAAAAATACAAAGGGCCATCCAACAGCCAAAACCGAGTATAACTACAAGCTCATGTATAACGCGCAGAAGCAGATGAGCGACCTCAACAAGAAGGAGAGGGCAGCTTTACAAAAGGGCGACCAGAAGGCCATAGATGAAATCAACAAGAAGCAGTTGAAACTTGCGCGCGATGCCTTGAAGATGTACCGCGAGAAATAACGGAGGGTGTATGGATAGAGGACCGCCGGAGCAATCCAGCCGAACAACATTGAACGAAGGAGAAAACGATGCAGCTAGACGAACTCACAGTCATTATCGGGGTAGTCGGCGGCGGCGGTATCATTGGTATTCTCGCCGCCTGCTTTCGCGGAGTGACATATATATCAACCAATGTTGTATCACCAGTCAAGCAGACCGTAGGCCAGCTTGAAGAGGTCACGCGAGAATTGCGCAGCTGGATGGAAGAATTGCGGCGCGAGTCGCGAGACCAGGACAAGAGGCTCGCCATTGTTGAGAAAACGCTGGAAGCAGAGCACAGACGTATTGACGAGCTGGAAAAGGAAGTGATGAAGAGTGAAAGATAAGATTGTACGCTTCTCAAAGTGGGCGCAGAAGAACTGGCTGGCGCTGGTCATTTTCTTGTCGGTGCTCATGATGCTCTTTTTATGCTTGGTCATGGTCTCTTGGCTATTCGGCTATTGGAGCAACGCGCTCAAGGGCACACACTTTGAATTGCAGTCGTGCTGGACGGGCATTACCGTTGTCGGCACGGGCATCGCCGGTATCGTCGGCTTGGGTAAGGCGTGCTGGACGAAGTACGGCATGGACTCACGATATAACAGCGAACAGGGCAAACCATATGTAGGAAACACAGCAGTAAACGCAGAAAGGCAGGGTGCAGTAAGATGAGATACGGCATTGATGTAAGCGAGAACAACGGCGAGATTGATTGGGAAGATGTGCGTGAAAGCGGCATCGACTTTGCTATTGTGCGCTGCTCTTACGGGCAGAACGGACGCGACGATAACTTCCTTGCCAACGTCAACGGCGCGCACGCAGCAGGGCTTCAGGTGGGCGCATACCACTACGGCTACGGACTCACACCGGCACAGGCCGTCAAAGAAGCTGTGAATTGCCGTCAGGCCATCGACCAGGCGGGCGTTCTTCTGGAACTTCCTGTTTTCTACGACATGGAAGATGCGGACGGATACAAGGCACGCCACGGTTTCGACTTCTCGGCAGAGAATTGCACGGCCATCTGTCAGGAATTCCTCAACCATATCAGGCTCGATTGCGGCATCTATGCAAGCCGCTCTTGGCTCGACGATAGAATTGACTGGCGCTCTCTTGGCTGTGCCGTCTGGAACGCGGAGTGGATGAACGGCACGAATCCCGAACCTGACACGACACAGGACGGTATCGGCGGTATGATGTGGCAGTACACTGACAAGCGCCTTATCGCCGGTCAGTATTTCGACGGCGATATCATCTACTAAGAGAGAAGGTCGTTATCATGGAGAAAATAAAAACATGGGCATACGCTCACCGCCAGATCATCACGGCAATAGTCGCGGCCATTCTTCTTATCGTCGTCTGTGTGCTCGTCTTTCGCAGCTGTAGCAAGACGCCGGAGAAAGTGACGCAGGAGACGCAGACCGAAGCGCAGACGGAAAGCGGCGTCGAGAAAGCGGCAGACGCGGCAAAAGTGCCGATTGACCGGCAGCAGGCGCAGGACGCAGCAAAAGAGATACATTACATCTATCAGCACGATACACAGCCGGAGTACACGATTATCACGACGGGCGGCGACGCGGAGAAGCAGTCGCAGGCGGCGCAGGAGCGCGCAGGAGCGGACTTCTCTATCATTGCGGATAAGGATACCCCCGACAAGAAAGTATCGCTTGACGAGCTTCCCAAGGACTCTACTGTCAACATCAATCAGTACAATGTGCAGGCATACAAAAAGGTGCTGCACACTATCGACGTATCGCCAGACCTCGACAGCGGCAGAGGCGTCAGCGAAGTAGGCTACACAGTCTCGCGCAAGGTTACGAAGGACGGCAAGTACCTAGGCGCAGGAGCTTCCTACAACTTCGATGAGCATAAGGCAATGGTAAGAATCTCGTACACATGGTAACGGCACATGAAGAAAATATCGCTCAAATCAATGCGGCGCATGGAGCAGGACGCCGCACGCGGCAAATGGTACAACCTCGTCAGGCTCGACGATATACCGGAGTTCGCGGCATGGCTCACGAATGACTTCCACGAGTGGCAAGGGCAGTCTCCTGACGCAGGCGAAGTGCTCAAGATATTCAAGCACGGCATCACGCTGACAGTCTGGTACGACGGCAGGCGGACGATATGCGGCAGACACATGATGCTCTTGTGGCACACGTTCGAGTGCTTCCGCTACGACGATATACCGCAGCAACAGGTTTAAAAAAAATTTTTTGTTTTTGTGGTGCTCAAATCATCCTTTTGTGTCCATATATAAGTAGAGGGGTCTTATTGACTGAAAGGAGAACAAAATATGAAAAACATGATTCAAGACTTGATTGAGCACGCAAGATTCTACAGAGAAAAAGGTGCCGTGTATCTTTGCAAGGCAGAGATGTGCGATTCACATTCTAAGGAAAGGAAAGAGTACACGAGACGCGCAGCAAAAGCCTTGTCCATGGCAGAGCAGTATTACAGAACGGCATATCACTGTGCCGCTGATATCTACGGTACAGATGATGCAAGCGAAATGTTGCTTGATGATATTGGCAACAACAGCAAATTTATCGACCGTATGATTGAAGAAGACGATTGACAGAACACTATTCCCCCCTCAGATGTGTCTGCATGACTTCTGAATCGCAGACGTGCTATAATAGAAGCAAGGTAACCTACAAACTCTCCATAGGAAAACGGCGGCTCGCAAGGGCCGCTCTTTTCTTTTTGCCTACGATTTGCCAACGCTTTTGCTTTTTCTCTCCATTACTATCCATTTGCATCTATTTCAAAACGCGCCGTGAATTGCAGGCGTTTCAACGGCGCGCCAAACTTTCTATTTCTATCTATTTACATGTATTTTCCTCGATGCTATAATAAGGACATATGTAAACACAAAATCCCAAGAAGCAGAGTATTAGGCGATGGATGTCAAAAGAGAGCCGGCGGCAGGTGAGAGCCGGTGACAGAATGCGCTGAACTCACTGCCGAGGAGCAGCTGGGGAGCCGAAGGCAAAACAGCTGACGTCAGCCGCGTTAAGGCTCCGAGAGGATGCTTCGGCATCAATCAGGGTGGTACCGCGAATCATCGTCCCTGACTGTCAGAAATGACGGTCAGGGCTTTTTTATTTAGGAGGAAACAGCATGGAACGTTATTCGCCGCAGGACATTGAGTCAAAATGGCAGAAGAAATGGGAAGAAGGCAAGGTCTACAAGACGGAGGCCGACCCGAACCGTCCGAAGTATTACGCACTGGAGATGTTCCCGTATCCGTCGGGCAATCTGCACATGGGCCATGTGCGCAACTACGCCATTGGCGATGTCATGGCACGCTATAAGACGATGGAGGGCTTCAACGTCCTGCATCCGATGGGCTTTGACTCCTTCGGCATGCCGGCCGAGAATGCGGCCATCAAGCACGGTGTCAAGCCGGCCGACTGGACGTACAGCAACATCGAGAACATGGAGAAGCAGCAGAAGAAGCTCGGCCTTTCGTACGACTGGGACCGCGAGGTCAAGACCTGCGACCCGTCCTACTATAAATGGACGCAGTGGCTGTTTGAACTCTTCTACAAGCGCGGCCTTGCCTACAAGAAAAAGGCTTCGGTCAACTGGTGCGACACGTGCGGCACGGTCCTCGCGAACGAGCAGGTCATCGACGGCAAGTGCTGGCGCTGCGACCATGAGGTTCACAAGAAGGACCTCTCGCAGTGGTTCCTCAAGATTACGGATTACGCCGATGTACTGCTGAAGGACCTCGACAAACTCAAGGGGTGGCCGGAACGCGTCAAGACGATGCAGGATAACTGGATTGGCCGTAGCGAAGGCCTGGAGTTCAACCTCGAGGCACCGGAGCTCGGCGAGACCATCGCCGCGTATACGACGCGTCCGGATACGGTTTACGGCATCACGTTCCTCGCCCTCGCTGCCGAGCATCCGCTCGTCGGCAAAATCTGCGAGAACAACCCGAAGGCCGAGGAAATCAAGGCCTTTGTCAAGCGTACGCGCAACCAGAGCGAGATTGAACGCACGTCGAGTGAGTCCGAGAAGGAAGGTATCTTCACGGGCGCGTACTGCATCAACCCGTTCAACGGCAACAAAGTCCAAATCTGGGTCACGAATTACGTCCTCGCCGACTACGGCACGGGCGCGGTCATCGGTGTGCCGTCCGAGGATTCGCGTGACTGGATGTTTGCAACGAAGTACAATATCCCGAAAATCATCACGCTGCAGCCGCGTGACCATGAGCTCAAACTTGAGGAAATGACCGAGGCCTACACGGATAAAGACGGCGTGCTCGTCAACTCCGCTGAATTCACGGGCATGGACATCAAGGAAGCCATGAAGGGCATCATGGACAAGGCCGAAAAAGAGGGCTTTGGCAAACGCCGCGTCAACTTCCGCCTGCGCGACTGGCTGATTTCGCGCCAGCGCTACTGGGGCGCACCGATTCCGGTCATCAACTGTCCGCACTGCGGCGAAGTCCTCGTACCGGAAAAAGACCTGCCGGTCATGCTGCCGGAGGATGTCTCGTTTGAGCAGGGCTCGCTGTCGCCGCTGGCCTCGAGTGAGAGCTTCGTTCACTGCAAGTGCCCAAAGTGCGGCGCCGATGCGACGCGTGAGACGGATACGATGGATACGTTCATCTGCTCGTCGTGGTATTACCTGCGCTACACAGACCCGCACAACGACAAGGAGCCGTTTGCCAAGGACAAAGTCAATTACTGGGCTCCGGTGGACCAGTATATCGGCGGCATCGAGCATGCCATCCTGCATCTCCTGTACTCGCGCTTCTTCACGAAGGTCCTGCACGATGCCGGCCTCGTCGACTTCGATGAGCCGTTCACGAACCTTCTGACGCAGGGCATGGTCCTCAAAGACGGCTCGAAGATGTCGAAGTCGAAGGGTAATGTCGTCTCGCCGGAGGAAATTATCGCGAAGTACGGCGCCGATACGGCCCGCCTGTTCATCCTGTTTGCCGCACCGGTCGACCGCGACCTCGAGTGGAGCGACCAGGGCGTCGAGGGCTCGTACCGCTTCCTCAACCGCGTATGGCGCATTCTCGGCCATTTTGAAGAGGAAATCAAGAATGGTGCAGATGATTACGATGTCACGAAACTCACAAAGGAAGAGAAAGACCTGCGCCGCGTGCTGCATGTGACCATCCGCAAAGTCACGGAAGATGTACGCGACCGCTTTATGTTCAACACAGCAGTTTCGTCCATCATGGAGCTCGTCAACGCCTTCTACGGCTTCCAGGATAAGAAAATCAACGCCGGCCTTGCGCGCGAAGTTGCGAAGAACCTCATCAAGCTGCTCGCACCGTTCGCACCGCACATCACGGAAGAACTCTGGAGCCGCCTGTTTGCTGGTCAGGGCAGCGTCCATCAGCAGAAGTGGCCGACGTATGACGAAGCCGCTACGAAGCAGGACGAAATCGAAATCGTTCTGCAGATTAACGGCAAGGTCCGCGACAAGCTCACGATTCCGGCCGACACGGACCGCGACGGCATGAAAGAAATCGCCATGGAGCTGCCGCGCACGAAAGAGCTCACGGCAGGCAAGCAGATTGTCAAAGTCATCTGCGTGCCGAAGAAGCTCGTCAACATCGTCGTCAAGGGCTGATAAAGACCGTCTGGTGAAATAAAAGTATCTGGAAAATCCATCATGTCGCTTTACGTTTTTGTAAACGTTGCAGCGGCGTGATGGATTTTTTTCGTAAATCCATATATAATGGAAGGAGTGTATATTGATTTCGCTGGTTTCGCAGCAAAAGGGGGATTTTCATGATTGATTTCAATGCCAAGAAGGGCTTTATCAGTGATATGGATGGTGTCATCTATCATGGCAATCAGATTCTGCCGGGGGTTCGGGAGTTCGTGGACTGGCTGCAGAAGAACAAAAAGTCGTATCTGTTCCTGACGAACAACAGCAATCTGACGCCGTTGGAGCTCAGCCGCAAACTCGCGCGCATGGGGCTCGATGTCACGGAAGACCATTTTTATACGAGTGCCTTGGCTACGGCGGCTTTTCTCAAAGAGCAGGCACCGGGCTGTTCGGCCTATGTGATTGGCGAAGCGGGACTCCTCAATGCGCTTTATGACGCCGGTGTCTCGATGAATGATGTGGACCCTGACTACGTCATCATCGGCGAGAGCCATTCGTATTCCCTCGATACGCTGACGAAGGCGACGAACCTCGTGCTGCGCGGTGCAAAGCTTATCGGTGCCAATTCCGATGTCTCGGGTCCGATTGAAGGCGGCATCGCGCCGGCCTGCCGCGCCCTGACTGCGCCGATTGAGATGGCCAGCGGCACGGAGGCGTATTTCTGCGGCAAACCGAATCCTTTGATGATGCGCACGGGCCTGCGCATGCTGAACTGCCATTCGGGTGAGGCCGTCATGATTGGCGACCGCATGGACACGGACGTCATCTCGGGCATGGAGAGCGGCATGTCGACCGTCCTCGTTCTTTCCGGCATTTCCAAACCGGAAACGCTGAAGCGCTATGCTTACCGTCCTTCCGTCGTCTTTAACGGCGTCGGCGATATCGTCAAGGCGGCCGAGAGCCAGAAAAAAGCATAAACGCCCTTTTGTTCCACAGCAAATCATCGTCAAATCATCGTCGGGATTTGCTGTGGATTTTTTTTGACTGGACGTATATAATGGAGTTACGTCTGATATTGCTAATGGATAACATTTTTTGATTACGGGAGGGACAGCCATGGCGATGGTGCCAAAACTCAATACCATGCATTTTGATAAGGAGACGCCTTTCAAGGTTGTGGCGCCGTTTGAGCCGATGGGCGACCAGCCGCAGGCGATTGAGGAACTCGCGCAGGGCGTCGAGAACGGTCAGCAGGCACAGGTCCTGCTCGGCGCGACGGGCACGGGCAAGACGTATACGATTGCCAAAGTCATCGAGAAGGTCCAGAAGCCGACGCTCGTCATCGCGCACAACAAGACGCTGGCCGCGCAGCTCGCAAGTGAGTTCAAGGCGTTTTTCCCGAACAACTACGTCGGCTATTTTGTCAGCTATTACGATTTCTATCAGCCGGAGGCCTACATCGCTTCGACGGATACGTATATCGAGAAGGATGCTTCTATCAATGACGAGATTGATGAGCTGCGCCACAGTGCGACGTGTTCGCTTTTCGAACGGCGCGATGTCATCATTGTCGCCTCGGTCTCATGCATCTATGGTCTCGGCTCGCCGGAAAGCTACCATGAGATGGTGCTTTCCCTGCATAAAGGGCAGGAGGTCGAGCGCGACGCGATACTTCGGAAGCTCGTTTCCATCCGCTATGAGCGCAATGATGTGGCGTTCGAGCGCGGTCAGTTCCGCGTGCGCGGCGATGTCATCGAGGTATTCCCTGCAGGCTACAACAACCGTGCCGTGCGCATTGAGCTCTTTGGCGATGAGGTCGACCGCATCGTCGAATTCGATGTCGTGACGGGCGAAGTCTACGGCGAGCGCACGCATTCGATGATTTTCCCGGCCTCGCATTACGTCACGGAGGAAGAAGACCTCAAGATTGCGATGAAGGACATCGAGAAGGAGATGGAGGAACAGGTCAAAAAATTCAAGGCCGAGGGAAAGCTTCTTGAGGCCCAGCGCATTGAGCAGCGGACGCGCTATGACCTCGAGATGATGCAGGAGATGGGCTACTGCTCCGGCATCGAGAACTACTCGCGCCATCTGACGCACCGCAAGGCCGGCGAAGCGCCGTATACGCTGCTCGACTATTTCCCTGAGGATTTCCTCATTGTCATGGATGAGAGCCACGTGACGCTGCCGCAGCTGCACGCGATGTACGCGGGCGACCGCAGCCGCAAAGTCTCGCTCGTCGAGAACGGCTTCCGTCTGCCGTCGGCCTTTGACAACCGTCCGCTGACATTTGAGGAATTTGCCGCGCGTATCAATCAGATTATCTTTGTCTCGGCAACGCCGGGCAAATACGAACTTGAGCATGCGCAGCAGGTGGCGCAGCAGATTATCCGCCCGACGGGGCTTCTTGACCCAGAAATTGAAGTGCGGCCACTGGAAGGCCAGATTGATGACCTGCTCGCGGAGATTAAACTTCGCATTGAGCGCCATGAACGCGTGCTCGTCACGACACTGACAAAGAAGATGGCCGAGAACCTCACGGACTATTTCACGGAAGTCGGCGTCAAGGTCCGGTACCTTCATTCGGACATCGCGACGATTGAGCGCGCGGAAATCATCCACGACCTGCGTGCCGGTGAATTCGACGTGCTCGTCGGCATCAACCTGCTGCGCGAAGGCCTCGATATGCCGGAAGTTTCGCTCATCGCCATTCTCGATGCGGATAAAGAGGGTTTCCTGCGCAGTGATACTTCCCTGATTCAGATTATCGGCCGCGCCGCGCGCAACGCGAACGGCCATGTCATCATGTACGCGGACCGCATCACGGATTCGATGAAGCGCGCGATGGACGAGACGGCCCGCCGCCGCGAGATTCAGGATGCCTACAACAAGGCCCATGGCATTGTGCCAAAGACCATTGTCAAGCCCATTAAGCCGCTGATTGAAACGACTCTGGTTGCTGAGACCGGCGGCAAATACGAAGTCAAGAAAGGCAAAAAGAAACTTACGAAGAAGGATAAGGAAAAACTCATTAAGACTCTGACGTGCGAAATGCAGCAGGCCTCGCGGGCCCTTGAATTCGAGCGTGCGGCCGAGCTCCGCGATATGATTCTCGAGCTCGACGGCAGCCTGCCCACGGCGAAGAAGGGCTGATCCGGGCAGCTGCAGGCATATAAGATAACTATATAATAGGAAGGAAGATTCTTTTGACATTAAGTCCAAAGCAGAAATTATTTTTAACGGTATTCCTCGGCATCATGACGGCGATGGCGCCGCTCTCGACGGATATGTACCTGCCGGCTCTGCCGGAGTTCGTCGAGGCATTTGGCATCTCGGCTTCGCTCGCACAGCTGACCCTGACGATGACGATGCTCGGCATGGCCTTTGGCCAGATTTTCATGGGGCCGCTGTCGGACCGCTTCGGCCGCAGGAAGCCGCTGCTCTTAGGCATGGCTGTGTTTACGGCAGCCAGTCTGGGGGCGTATCTGTCGGCGGACATTTCCTCCTTCCTCGTCTTCCGCTTTCTGCAGGGCTTCAGCGGAGCGAGCGGCATCGTCATCGCGCGTGCGATTGCGCGCGATGTGGCAGAAGGGCCGGAGCTCACGCGTTTCTTTGCCATCCTGATGCTCGTCAACGGTCTCGCGCCGATTATCGCGCCGGTTATCGGCGGTCAGGTCCTGCGCTTCACAAGTTGGCGCGGTATCTTTGCGCTGCTCGTGCTCATCGGCATCGCCCAGTTCGTCTCGACGATACTTTACCGCGAGACGCTGAAGCCGGCCGAACGCCTTAAAAGCATCGGCCAGTCGTTTGCGAAATTCCCGAAACTCCTGCAGGACAAGTACTTTCTGGGCCACTGTCTGCTGCAGCTCTTTTTCTTTGGCTCGTTCTTTTCGTACATCGGCGGCAGCTCTTTTGTATTCCAGAATGTCTACCATGTCTCGGCGCAGACGTACAGCCTGATTTTTGGCGGCATCGGTGTCGGACTTTTCTTGGCCGGTACCGTGCCGGCGCGCTTTGCCGGACGTGTGCCGGATGAAGATTTGCTCAGGTATTCCCTGTTTGTGCCGCTTTTTGGTGCCATCCTGCTCGTCGCGGGGTTCTGGTTCGGCGCACCCATCTGGTATACGCTGCCTGTCCTGTTTGTCACCATCGTGCCGCTTTCCATCATGGGCACGGCGAGTTTCTCCCTCGCACTCTCGCGTCAGGGGAAGAACGCCGGCTCGGCCAGTGCACTTTTGGGCTTCAGCCAGATGATTCTCGGCGGCGCGATGATGCCGCTTGTCGGTATCGCTGGTGATGATAACCCGCTGCCCATGGGCATTTTGATGCTCAGCGGCTATCTCCTGAGCATTCTAGTTTATTACACGATGATTCACAAGAAAATGTGAGTTTATTATAATAGAAGGATTTTATCATGGAAAAATATATCAAGATTCGGGGGGCACGCGCCCATAATCTCAAGAACATCAACGTCGACATCCCGCGCGACAAGCTTGTTGTTATTACGGGACTTTCAGGCTCGGGCAAGTCGTCGCTGGCCTTTGATACAATTTATGCCGAAGGGCAGCGGCGTTATGTCGAGTCGCTCTCGTCGTACGCCCGCCAGTTCCTCGGCCAGATGGACAAGCCGGACGTCGACCAGATTGACGGCCTTTCGCCGGCCATTTCGATTGACCAGAAGACGACGAGCCACAATCCGCGTTCGACAGTCGGCACGGTCACGGAGATTTACGACTACCTGCGCCTGCTTTTTGCGCGCGCCGGCCATCCGCACTGCCCCAAATGCGGCCGTCCCATCACGCAGCAGACCGTCGACCAGATGATGGACCAGATTAAGGAACTGCCGGAGCGCACGAAGCTTCTCATCATGGCACAGGTCGTGCGCGGCAAGAAGGGTGAGCATAAGAAAATCCTCGCGCATATCCGTCATGAAGGTTATGTACGCGTGCGCGTCGACGGCGAGGTCATGGATGTCAGCGAGGACATCCAGCTCGAAAAGAATAAGAAACACACGATTGAGGTCGTCATTGACCGCCTCGTCGTGCGCGAAGGCATGGAGACGCGCCTCGCGGATTCCCTTGAAACGGCCCTGAAGCTCGGCGACGGCGTGGCTTATGTCCAGATTGTCGGGGGCGAGCTTTTGATGTTCAGCGAGAACTTCGCTTGCGTAGAATGCGGCATCAGCCTGCCGGAAATCACGCCGCGCATGTTTTCGTTCAACAATCCGTACGGCGCCTGCCCCGTCTGCACGGGCCTCGGCAGCCATATGGAATTTGATGAAGAACTCGTGCTGCCGGACCCTTCGCTTTCCGTCGGCGGCGGTGTTTTTGCGCCGCTCTCGAAGAATCTCCATTCGTACGCAATGTGCGTGATGAAAGCCATTCTCGAAAACCGCGGCTATACGCTTGAGACGCCGTGGCAGGACATCGACAAAAAGACGCAGCAGGTCCTGCTGCACGGCTCGGGCGAGGAAAAATTCAAATTCCGCTATACGAATATGTTCGGCGAGGACAAGGAATACTTCGTGCCGTTTGAAGGCGTCATGCCGCTTCTGTCGCGCCGCTATCACGAAACGGATAGCGACGAGATGCGCGAGTCGTACGAGAATTACATGACCGAGATTCCGTGCAAGGCCTGCCATGGGGCAAGGCTCAAGCCGGAGACTCTCGCTGTCACCGTCGGCGGCAAAAATATCGATGAAGTCACGCGCATGACTATCCGTCAGGCTGATGACTTCTTCCAGCAGCTGACGCTTTCGCCGCGTGAGCAGAAAATCGCCGCCCAGATTCTCAAAGAAATCCATGCCAGACTCAATTTCCTTTTAAATGTCGGTCTTGACTACCTGACGCTTGCACGTTCGGCAGGAACGCTGTCGGGCGGCGAGGCGCAGCGCATCCGCCTTGCAACGCAGATTGGCTCGGGTTTGCAGGGCGTGCTCTATGTTCTCGATGAGCCGAGCATCGGCCTGCATCAGCGCGACAACAACCGCTTGCTCGCAACGCTCAAGCATCTGCGCGACCTCGGCAATACTTTGATTGTTGTTGAGCACGATGAAGATACAATGTATGCGGCCGACCACATCATTGATATCGGTCCGGGGGCCGGCGCTCATGGCGGTCAGGTTGTCGCCGAGGGCACGGCTGAGGAAATAAAAAAGAATCCGAATTCCATCACCGGTGCATATCTTGCGCGCCGTAAATTCATCCCCGTGCCGGCCAAGCGCCGTCCGGGCAATGGCAAATTCCTCGAGGTCGTCGGTGCGGCCGAGAACAACCTCAAGAACATCAACGTGCGTTTCCCGCTCGGCACGCTGACGCTCGTTACGGGCGTTTCGGGCTCGGGCAAGTCGACGCTCGTCAATGAAATCCTTTATAAAGGCATTGCCTCGCGCCTTTACCATGCGAAGGGCAAGCCGGGCAAACACAAGAAAATCAAGGGTCTTGAGAACATCGATAAAATCATCGACATCGACCAGCAGCCGATTGGCCGCACGCCGCGTTCGAATCCGGCGACATACACAGGTGTTTTCGATGCCATCCGCGAACTGTTCAGCCAAACGAGCGAGGCGCGTATGCGCGGCTACAAGGCCGGCCGTTTCAGCTTCAATGTCAAGGGCGGCCGCTGCGAGGCCTGCAGGGGCGACGGCATCCTGAAAATCGAGATGCACTTCCTGCCGGACGTCTACGTACCGTGCGAAGTCTGCAAGGGCGCGCGCTACAACCGCGAGACGCTCGAAGTCCGCTATAAGGGCAAGAATATCTCCGAAGTCCTCGACATGACGATTGATGAAGCCGTGGAATTCTTTGCCAATGTGCCGCGCATCGCGCGCAAGCTCAAAATCATTCAGGATGTCGGCCTTGGCTACATCAAGCTCGGCCAGCCGGCCACGACGCTCTCGGGCGGCGAGGCGCAGCGCGTCAAGCTCGCGACGGAGCTCTCGCGCCGTTCGACGGGCAAGACGCTATACATTCTCGACGAACCGACGACGGGCCTGCATACGGCCGATATCCACAAACTGCTCGACATCCTGCAGCGCCTCGTCGATGGCGGGGATACGGTCGTGGTCATCGAGCATAATCTCGACGTCATCAAGACGGCCGATTATATCATCGACCTCGGTCCGGAGGGCGGCGATAAGGGCGGTACGATTGTCGCTGCCGGCCGTCCTGAAGATATCGTCAAGGTGCCGGCCTCATATACCGGGAAATTCCTCAAGCCGCTGCTCGACGAGAAGAACGAATAAAAGTTGAACGTGAAAAGTATCTTGCCATTTGCGGATATTCTCTTTATAATGAAGGCAGAAAACAGAATTCTCGAATGGAGGGATTTTTATGGATACACTCAAGGGCATCCTGACGGTACTGGCCGGTGTCGGCGTGGCCTTAGGCGGCACGCTGTTTGTCATCGTCGCCGCGGCCGTCATTCTCGGCCTGTTCCTCACAGGTATTTTTGCGATGATTGGCCTTTCCATCACAATGCTGGTCATTGCCATCGAAGTCGGCCTCGCTTATCTCGTCGGCTGTGTCATTCACTACTTTGCCCTGCGCCTGCTTGGCTGGCTCTATGACACGACCCATGTGAACTGGCTCGCCGATTACTACCACCGCAACATCGCGGCTGTCGTCATTGCCGCGGCTGGTGTGCTCTGGATTTGGTTCGGCTGAAATTCGGAATTAATAGATGATAAGTCCGTTAAATCTGTTGACAAAAAAATAGATGAGTGTAAGATATTTTTATAATATCTTGTGCGCCCCTGCTCTTGGAGCACGGGGCGCTTTTTCTTTGGGACTTATTCCATGCATCATTTATCAGGGGAAACAGGAACTTTATGGAAATTTCTCTTTTTCAGCTCGTCGTTATCTGCGCGACGATTGCCGTGGTCTTGGGCTTTGGCATCCGCGCGGCCAGCTCGGTTCATTCGACCAAGGGCTTCAGCGTCGGCGGACGCTCGGCCGGTGTGCCGCTCGTTGCGGGCGGCATTGCGGGGACATGCGTCGGCGGCGGCGCGACCGTCGGCACGGCGCAGCTTGCGGCCACGGCCGGTCTTTCGGCCTGGTGGTTCACGATTGGTTCGGGCGTCGGCCTCATCATCATGGGACTTTTTTACGCGAGACCGCTACGCCGGACGGCACTGGAGACCATCCCGCAGTTCCTCGCGCAGAATTTCGGCCTGACCTGCGGCGTGTTCTCGAGCATCGTTTCGTCCATCGGCATCCTGTTCAGCGCTGTCGCGAGCTGTCTGCCGGCCATCTACATTGTTTCGTCGATTTTTGGCATCCCGTTTTTTCCGTCGACGATTCTTTTGATTCTCGCGGTGGCGGCCTATGCTTTTTTTGGCGGCATGAAGAGTGCCGGCGTCGGCGGCATCCTCAAGATGATTGTCATCTGGGTAACGATGGCCATCGCCGGTGCAATGGCTGCCCATTCGCTTTTTGCCGACGCCAGTGTTGCCGCGGCTCTGCCCGAGGGCACATTCAATCTGCTGCATGGCGATACGGGCCATATCCTCGCGAATTTCTCGTCTGTCGTCATTGGCATGCTCTGCACGCAGTCGTACATTCAGGCGATTTTTTCGGCGTCGAACCCGCGTACGGCTTCGGTCGCCGCGTTTTTTGCCGCGCTCATCAGCCTGCCGGTCGGCCTGCCGTGTGCCCTTGTCGGCATCTACATGCATGCGGCTCATCCGGAAGTCACGCCGATTCTCTCGCTGCCTGTATACCTTCTGACGGAGCAGCCGTCCCTTTTAGGCGGCATCGCGATGGGCGGCATCATGCTGTCGCTGATTGGCTCGATTGCCGGCCTTTCGCTCGGCATCGGCACGATGCTCTCGCGCGATATCTTCCACCGTGCACGTGTGACGCTGCGTGCGCGCAAAATCCATAAACTTGCAGATAATCCGGAGCAGCAGGAAATCGACATCACGAAAATCCCGACCGTCAACCATCCGTATCATTTTTCTGAGCTCGCGGTCACGCGCGCGATTGTCCTCGCGACGATTGCCCTCGCTGCCTTTATCGCTTTGGCTAACGAGGGCTCGCAGGTCCTGTTCTGGAATTATCTTTCCATGGCTCTGCGCAGCGGCGGCATTTTCCTGCCGCTGAGCTTTGCCATCTTTGCGCCGAACACCGTGACAAATCTCGGCGCGACGCTCTCGATGGCTCTGTCGACGGCCGCGGCACTCATCGCTGTCTTCCTTGGCGCTGCCGGCAACCCGCTGTTCTTCGGCCTCGCGGTCAGCGCCCTGCTCATCGTGCCGAGTTATCTGCGCCATCGTCAGACAGATTAAGAAGAATTGTTATTTATTAAAAAGTATAGAACCATAATACAAAACGTGTTATCATAATTAAGAATAAGCTCGAATTCATCCATGTTCTACATTACCTATAAGATTCGGGGCGGGGGAATATGAAGGACGAGTTATGGGTGCCGGACTGTTATTATGACATTCCGGTCGCTTATGCTGTTTTTAATGTGATAGTTGCAGAAGACGGCCAGACGGTCAAAGATGCAAGATACGTTTTTGTCAATCATAAGTACTGTGAGCTGGTGGGGAAAAATCAGAAGGAACTGCTGGGGAAAATGTATTCTGTGGCATCCGTCCGGCCGGACCCTCGCTGGATGCAGTACTGCACACAGGCGCTGCAGGAAGGCAGGGCGATACGGGACAGCCTCTACAGTCAGGAAGTGGAGCATTGGCTCGACTTTACCGTCATGCCGATGCAGCGCGCCGGTTATGTCTTGGATACTTTCCTGAATGTCGACATGGATTGGGTGCAGCGAATCGATATGCAGCGCCACGGCATCATGAACGATACGATTCTCAAGATCTCGAAAATCCTCAATAATGAAGAGGATTACGAGACCTCGATGTTTGAAAACGTCTTCCTGCGTGCTGATTGAAGACATCGAAGTCCTCAAAGAGAATGACCCGATTGACTACTATAATCTCAAACGGCAGGGCGTCAAGCGCCTCCTTGATGTGCCGTTCTATCATGACGGTAAGCTCATCGGCTATCTCGGCGCGGATAATTATGAAGTCAATGACCTCATCAATACGAGGGGGATTCTTGAGACGATTTCGTACTTCATCGGTGCGAAAATCACCAATCACAATCTGCTGCGGAAATTGGAGCGGCTGAGCCGCTACGACGATTTGACCGGCCTGCACAACCGCAATGCCATGATTGAGAAAGTCGGCTGGATGAAAAAGAGCGCGGGACCTGTGGGCCTCATTTATGCCGACCTCAACGGTCTCAAAGAAATCAACGACAGCCTCGGCCATCAGGCTGGCGACGAAGCGCTGAGGCAGGTGGCAGAGCTGTTGATTCAGCGTTACGGCATCGAGAATTCTTACCGCATGGGCGGTGATGAATTCATGGTCCTGCTGCCGATGATTGCCGAGTGCGATTTCAGGAGCAGCGTGCGGCATCTGCGCGAAATCGTCATCAAGGATAAAAATATCTCGCTGGCCATCGGCAGTGAGTGGATTGACAATGCTGCCCAGCTCGACGAGGCCATCCGCATATCCGACCACCGCATGTACTGCGATAAGGTGGAATACTACAACCGGTGCGGCAAAGGCGAGAATGACCGTCAGGGCGTGCGGAACAAGGAAATCTTCGCGCCTTCAGGACAGGTTTCTCTGGCTTGACGATAGCGGAACGGCAGAACCAAAGCCTGCAGATATTGCAATTTCAGGCATCTTGTGATAAGATATCTTCCATATAATAAGATTTGCAAAAGACGATGACGAAGAGGAGTACGTGTTGTTCCTGGCAAAGAGACGGGGCGGGCGGTGTGAGCCCTGGCAGGATGATGCGGAAGGTAGCTTCGGAGTCTCTTTGCTGAAGATACGGGAGTATCTGTAGGCAAAGACGTGGGCGGCGTTAACGCGAGAGTCGGGCTGAGAGTTTGGCCTGAGAAAATTGGTGGTACCACGAAGGCAGGCGCTTTCGTCCTTTTGGACGGAAGCGCTTTATTTATTGAGGAGGATTTTTATGCCAGAGAAAGAAGAGCTCGGGAATAACATCCCGAAAGTCTATGACCCGCAGTCGTTTGAAAAGAAATGGTACGAGTTCTGGGAGAAGAACAAGTTCTTCCATGCCGAGGTCGATAAGAGCAAGAAGCCGTACAGCATGGTCATCCCGCCGCCAAATGTCACGGGCCAGCTGCACATGGGCCATGCCCTCGACAATACGCTGCAGGATATCCTGATTCGCTACCACCGCATGCAGGGCTACAACACGGTCTGGATTCCGGGCTGCGACCACGCCGGCATTGCGACGCAGGCTAAAGTAGAGGCCGCGCTGCGCAAGGAAGGCACGAACCGCTACGAGCTCGGCCGCGAGAAATTCCTCGAGCGCGTCTGGGACTGGAAGGAAAAATTTGGCAGCCGCATCATGTTCCAGCTGCGTTCCCTCGGCTCTTCGCTCGATTGGGACCGCGAACGCTTCACGATGGACGAGGGCTGCAGCCGTGCCGTGCGCGAGGTTTTTGTCAGCCTTTACGAGAAGGGTCTCATTTATCAGGGCACGCGCATCACGAACTGGTGCCCGTCCTGTAACACGGCCATCTCGGATATCGAGGTTGAGCACGAGACGGAGCAGGGCCATCTCTGGCATCTTCGTTACGAAGTCGAAGGCGAGCCGGGCAAATACGTTGAAATCGCTACGACGCGTCCGGAGACGATGTTCGGTGATACGGGCGTTGCCGTTCATCCGGACGATGAACGTTATAAGGACCTCGTCGGCAAGACTTTGATTCTGCCGATTGTCGGCCGCCGCATTCCGCTGTTTGCCGATGAATACGTCGACAAGAACTTCGGCACGGGCGCCGTCAAGGTCACGCCGGCCCATGACCCGAACGACTTTGAGATGGGCCAGCGCCATCATCTCGAGGAAATCAAGGTCATCGGCAACACGGGCAAGATGCTCGAAGGTGCGGGCAAGTACGCTGGCATGGACCGCTACGAATGCCGCAAGGCCCTCGTCAAGGAGCTCGAGGAGACGGGCGTGCTTGTTTCGGTAGAAGACCATGAGCATTCCGTCGGCCACTGCTCGCGCTGCCATTCGACGATTGAGCCGCTCGTTTCGAAGCAGTGGTTCGTCAAGATGGACAGCCTTGCCAAACCGGCAATTGAAGCTGTCAAAGACGGCCGCATCCAGTTTGTGCCGGAACGCTTCACGAAAATCTACATCAACTGGCTTGAGAATATCCGCGACTGGTGCATTTCGCGTCAGCTCTGGTGGGGCCACCGCATTCCTGCTTGGTACTGCGATGACTGCGGCGAGATGAGTGTTTCGCGTACGGACCTCACGGAGTGCCCGCACTGCCACAGCAAGCATATTCATCAGGATGAAGATGTACTCGACACGTGGTTCAGCTCGGGCCTCTGGCCGTTCGAGACGTTCGGCTGGCCGGACAAGACGCCGGAACTCGAGCAGTTCTACCCGACGTCGACACTTGTCACGGGGTATGACATCATCTTCTTCTGGGTCGCCCGCATGGTCATGATGGGCATGGAGTTCGGCAAGGACATCCCGTTCCGCCATGTCTTCATCCACGGCCTTGTACGCGACAGCCAGGGCCGCAAGATGAGCAAGTCCCTCGGCAACGGCATCGACCCGGTCGAAGTCATCGAGAAATACGGCGCCGATACGCTGCGCTTTATGCTGATTACGGGCAACACGCCGGGCAACGATATGCGCTTCTACTGGGAGCGCGTCGAGTCGGCCCGCAATTTTGCCAACAAGATTTGGAACGCTTCGCGCTACATGCTCATGAACTTCGAGGGCTTCGACAAGAGCTTTAAGCCGGAAGAGAGCGATTTCACGCTGGCCGACAAGTGGATTCTCTCGCGCTATGCGAAGACGGAGCGCGACGTCACGAAGAGCCTCGACAACTTCGAGCTCGGCGAGGCCGGCCGCATGATTTACGAGTTCATCTGGAACGAATTCTGCGACTGGTACATCGAGCTCACGAAGGCACGTCTCTACGACAAGGAAAACGAGCGCGCGAAGAACACGGCGCTCTACGTCCTCTCGTACGTCCTCGAGCATACGCTGCGCCTGCTGCATCCGTTCATGCCGTTCCTCACGGAAGAAATCTGGCAGAAAGTACCGCATGACGATAAATTCAAGAGCATCATGATTGCCGACTGGCCGGCAGGCGATGAGAAATTCATCGATGACGATGCCGAAGCCAAGATGACGGCTATCATGGAGACCATCAAGACGGTCCGCAACCTGCGTGCCGAAGTCGGCGCTGCGCCGGGCCATAAGAGCGAGGTCATGCTGCATTTCACGGAGAGCAGACTGCGTCCGGTCTTTGCCGAGAACGAAGGCTATCTCAAGGCACTCGCCGCAGCTGAGCCTGTCACGCTGCTCGCCGACGATGCCGAGAAGCCGGAGAACGCTATGGCCGGTGTCGTTGACGGCGTTGAAATCTATCTGCCGCTCAAGGGCCTCATCGATGTTGAGAAGGAGACGGCTCGTCTGCAGAAAGAGATGGACAAGCTCGAAAAAGAAATCAAGCGTCTGACGGGCAAGCTCAGCAATGAAGGCTTCCTCAAGAAAGCACCGGAAGCCGTCGTCGCCAAAGAGCGTGAGAAGCTGGCTGGCTATGAGGAAAAGAAGACTGCCGTGGCAGGCCGTATTGAGGACCTCGCTAAGCTTTGAGAAACGGAGCGACATGATATGAATTATCAGGAGTCCATTTCCTATCTGGAAGGGCTGAAGATTTTTGGCATCCGCCTCGGCCTCACGCGCATCGAGAGGCTCTTAGAGCTTCTCGGCCATCCGCAGGACCGCTATCGTACCATCCATGTGACGGGCACGAACGGCAAGGGCTCGGTCTCGGCCATGGTCGAGGGCGCGCTGCGCCGCAGCGGCATTCATACGGGCTTTTACAGCTCGCCGCATCTCGTCTCGTATACGGAGCGCGTCCGCGTGGACGGACAGAACATCAGCGAAGAGGACTTTGCCGAGGGCATCACGGTCATCCGCGAAAAGATTGACCAGATGCTCGCGGAAGGCGACGAATGCCCGACGCAGTTTGAGGTGCTCACAGCACTTGGCTTCTATTATTTTGCTAAATGTCAGGTCGAGTATGCCGTCATCGAGGTCGGCCTCGGCGGCACGCTCGATTCGACGAATGTCATCACGCCGGAAGTCTCGGTCATCACGAATGTCACGATGGAACACGCCGATAAGCTCGGTGGCACGCTGCGCAGCATCGCCGAAAACAAGGCGGGCATCATCAAAGACGGTGTACCCGTCGTGACGGCGGCCAAAGGCGAGCCGCTCAAAGTTATCCGCGAGACGGCTGAGGCGAAGAACGCCGACATTTTCGTGGAGGGCGAGGATTTTTCCTCGACGTTCCTTTCGTGCGATGGCCATACGCAGAAGCTTGAGTTCTCTTCTGAGCTGCTCGGCATCGAGAAAAAGCCGTATGAACTGCATCTGCTCGGCCGCCATCAGGTCGAGAACAGCGCCGTGGCCTTGATGACCATCCGTCTGCTGCACAATATTGATGAACGCATCACGATGCAGACGGTCACCGAGGCCCTGCGCCTCGTGAGTTGGCCGGCACGTTTCGAGCATCTTGAGCTCGGCGCGCAGCAGATTATCATCGACGGCGCACACAATCCTGCAGGCATGCAGGCCCTGCGCGGCAGCCTCGATGATATCTTCCCCGCGGAGGAGCGCGTACTGCTCCTCGGCATCCTCAAGGATAAGGACATCGACACAATGCTCGATATCCTGCTGCGCCCGAATGACACGGTCGTCGTGACGCGGCCGCAGTCGGAGCGCGCCGATTCGGCAGACGACCTGCTGCGCCGCGTGGCTCCGGCCGTTCAGCACGTAGAAGCATTCAGCGATAATGAAGAGGCTCTGGACCGCGCGCTGGAGCTGGCCAATGGGGAGAAGCTGCTCGTCATCGCGGGGTCGCTGTACCTCGTCGGCGGCGTGCGCCAGATGCTCTTGAAACGGAAGGAGTGAGGTCATGCTGGGCCGAAAGAATCATAATCCTACGACCGAACACATTCGCGAGAAACGTCAGGCCATCCGTCATGAGCGCTGGAAGAACCGCGCGCAGGCAGCCGCCTGGTACGGCCTTCTGGCCGAGGTGTTCCTGCTGCCGCTCTCGCCGGGGCTCGCTACGGCGGCCCTGCTCATCGGCATCGCGGGCACGGCACTGCGCTTTTATGTGGATGAGACCTTTCATTTCCGCCATCTGCGCTTTGATGTGCCGGCCGTGCTCTTCGTGGCCATCAGCGGTCTTTCTGTACTGGCTTCGCCGGACCGCGGCTTCAGTTTCTACAATTACTATAATCTCGTTGGCGTCTACGTGCTGACGTACCTGCTCGTCGGGCAGAACGTCCGCCGTCCGGCGCAGATGAAATCCATCCTGCGCCTGGCCGCGGCGTCTGCCGCCATCGTCATCATCTACGGCTATTATCAGTTCTTGTTTGGCATTGATATCAGCTCGATGAAATGGGTCGATGGCGATGCATTCCCTGAACTTCGCAAGCGCGTCTTCTCGACGTGGGAGAATCCGAACATCCTCGCCGGCTACCTTGACATCGTCATCTGCCTGGCGTTTGGCCTGTTCGTCTACTGCAAAAACCGCGAGCGCCGCATCATTTTGGGTGTGTTCATGCTCGCGGCCGCGGCGTGCCTCGCGATGACGTATGCGCGCGGCGCGTGCCTCGTCATTGCCGTCATCCTCGCGGGCTACGGCATTCTGAAAGACCGCCGCGTGTTCATCGCCTGCGTCGTGGTCGTCGCCATCCTGTTTATCGCTGACCCCGTGCTCTACGAGCGCATCACCTCGGTCTTCACAAAAGCTGATACGTCGACGGAGATGCGCCTGGCTTTTTGGGAGAGCACGATTGCGATGATTCAGGACCATCCGTTCCTCGGCATTGGCTGGGGCGCGTACTGGATGGTCTATCCGGAGTACGACTTTTACCTGCAGGGCGCGAATGTCCTGATTGTCCATGCCCATAATATCTACCTCAATTACATGGCAGAAATCGGCATCCCCGGTGCGGTCGCGTTCTTCTGGTTCTTCTTTGGCACGATGATTCTGGCCCTGCGCACGAATTTTCCCGCTGCACAGGCAGAGCAGGCGCCAAAGCGCGGCCTGCGGGCGGCGTTCCAGTGGAAGCGCCTCTGGCAGGACTGGAATGAAAATGAACTGCTCGAGGGCTTGGCCAAGGGCATTGGCCTTGCTGTGCTTTCCATCGCCCTCAACGGTCTGACCGACGATTTGCTGTTTAACATTCCGTCGTCCATGGTGCTCTGGATGCTCGCATCCCTCGCCGGTGTCCTTTCCCTGCTGAGTCCGCCGAAAACGGCCAAGGCAAAGGAGACGTCCGCATATGGGGAAGGGACGAAGAAGTTCCTGTCCGGCCTGACGTCTTCGGCTTGGCAGAATGCCAAAGAGGCCAAGGACAAGGTCAATGAGAAAGTCCAGTCGAAGGTCAATGGCGTGCTCTACCGCGAGGCGCCGGCAGAACCTGAGACTGAGACAAAGGAAACACCTGCGTCTGAAAAAGCAGGAGATGAGGCTAAGGCACAGAAGACTGCGGCCAAGACCGAATCTATTGCCAAAGCTTCGCCAGATGAGGCAGAGTCTGCCAAAAAAGAAACGGACGGAACTGCTGCACCTGTAGCAGAAAAGCCGTTGGACCCAATGGATGAACTTGCCGAAGAAGTCCGCAAGGCCCTGCTGCAGCGCAAGCAGGAAGAAGAAGCCGCCAAAGCTTCTGCCGAGGCAGAGAAAGAACCGGCTGCGGCACCAAAAGCGGCGGAGCCTGCAGGCAAAGAACCGCAGGACGCCGATGCAGCCGAGGAGAAAGCGGACAAACAAGAAACAAAAGTCAAAGAAGCCAAGGAAGATACTGGCGAAAAAAAGGAAAACGAGAAAATGCCGGTGAAGGCAGAATCAGCTGAAACAGAAACAGAGGCAAAGGAGGCAGAGGGGCATGAAGAAGACAAACGCAATATCAAAGGCGACGATTGACCGTCTGCCGCTGTACTTCCGCACGCTGCGTCTGTTGCAGGATGAGGGCCGCGACATCATCTCTTCCGATGAGCTCGGCCGCCGTCTCGGCATCACGCCGGAGCAGATCCGCAAGGACCTCGCGTCGTTCGGACAGTTTGGCAAGAAGGGCGTTGGCTATTATGTCAATGAACTCAAGCGCAATGTCGGGGGCATTCTCGGCCTCGACAATCACTGGAATATCGCGATTGTCGGCATCGGCCACCTCGGTGTCGCGCTGGCCAACTACCAGAACTTCGTGACGCTCGGCTTTAACCTCGTCGCTCTCTTTGACCAGGACCCGAATGTCATCGGCCGCACGGTCAATCACGTCAAGGTCGAAGACGTCCGTCGGCTCAAGGAAATCGTCAAGGAACGCAAAATACAGATTGGCATCATCGCGGTGCCGGCTGCCTTTGCGCAGGGTGTGGCTGACCAGCTCGTCGATGCCGGCGTCAAGGGCATCTGGAATTTTGCACCCATCAAGATGCGGGTTCCCGAGACGATGCACATCGTCAACGAAGACCTGTCCATCGGCCTCAGTACGCTTTCGTACCACATCACGAGAATGTAACCTGTATATTGAGACCATCGCAGCAGAGTGTTTGCCGCGGTGGTCTTTTGCTTTGCCTAAGCAGGAACTTAGAAGAAAAACGAGAATATAAGATAAAGGTCACTTGGTCAGTACGACAAATCATGATTTTCCCGCTGTTTATTTTGATAGAGCTGTCATTATGGGGATTTTTTAGGAGGTTTTTTTATGATAGATATTCTGGATCGCGTGCGCAATAAGGCACTGCAGGCAAAAATTGTAACGGCCGAAGAAGCCGCTGCCTTCATCAAGCCGGGCATGAACATCGCGACGAGCGGTTTTACGTCTTCGGCTTATCCAAAGGCCATGCCGCTGGCACTCGCGGACCGCATGAAGAAAGAGCCGTTTACGGTCAACATCATGACAGGCGCGTCGACGGGGCCGGAGTTTGACGAAGCGCTGGCCTCGGTTCACGGCATCAAGCAGCGCCTGCCGTTCCAGACGGACAGGACCCTGCGGGGCCAGATTAACGACGGCACGGTGGACTACATCGATATTCATCTGTCGGAAGTCGCGCAGCTCTCGCGCTGCGGCTATCTCGGGCATGTCGACGTGGCCATCATCGAGGCCTGTGCCATTACGGAAGAGGGCAACATCATCCCGACGACGGCCGTGGGCAACTCGGCTTCGTTCGTGCAGACGGCAGACACGGTCATCGTCGAGGTCAACAACGCGCAGCCGCTGGAATTTGAGGGTATGCACGATGTCTATCTGCCGCTCGACCCGCCAAACCGCCTGCCCATCCCGATTGTGCGCGTCGACGACCACATCGGCACGCCGTTTATCCCTTGCCCCATCGATAAAATCAAGTACATCGTGCCGTGCGACATCGCCGACCATACGCGCGCTCTCTCACCGGTCGACGAGACGTCCCAGAGAATGTCGGACCTGACCTTTGAATTCCTCAAGCAGGAAATCAAGGCCGGCCGTATGCCGAAGAATCTGCTGCCGTTCCAGTCGGGCGTCGGCAATGTCGCCAATGCTGTCACGGCGGGCCTCGTTCATTCGGATTTCCACGACCTCACGGTCTACACCGAGGTCATTCAGGACGGCATGCTCGACCTCATCGACGCGGGCAAGCTCAACTTTGCTTCGGGCACGGCCTTCTCGCCGTCGCCAGAGGGCATGGCACGTTTCTTCAAGGACATTGAAAAATACAAGAAATACATGATTCTGCGCCCGCAGGAAATCTCGAACAGCGCCGAAGTCATCCGCCGTCTCGGCGTCATTGCAATGAACACAGCCATTGAAGTCGATATCTACGGCAACGTCAATTCGACGCATATCACTGGCACACATATGATGAACGGCATCGGCGGCAGCGGCGATTTTGCGCGCAATGCCTATCTGACGATTTTCTACACACCGTCGGTGGCCAAGGGCGGGGCCGTTTCCGCGGTCGTGCCGTTCTGCTCGCACGTCGACCAGCCGGAACACGACGTCGACATCATCATCACGGAGCAGGGCGTCGCGGACCTGCGCAACAAATCACCGCGCCGCAGGGCTTTGGAAATCATCAACAACTGCGCACATCCGGACTACCGCCCGCTGCTTCTGGATTACTTCAAGCGCGCCGACGAAGCCACAGGGCACGCCCATACGCCGCATCTCCTCAACGAGGCCTTTTCGTTCCATCAGCGCTACCTTGAGACGGGCTCCATGAAAGCCTGAAACGAAGCCCGTAAAGAAAATGTGGGACCAGAATTTAGTATCAGCTTGCAATTTCTGGGGAAATAGTGCAAAATAAAAAGGCAGAACTATGCTCTTATAGGAGGTTTATAATGGCAAGCGTTCAGGAAAAAATCGCTCAGATGAACGCGAAGAAGGAGCACATCCGTCAGGGTGGCGGCCCCGCTCGCGTGGCAAAACAGCATGCACAGGGAAAATATACGGCGCGGGAGCGTCTCGAAAAACTTTTTGATGAGAATTCATTTGTCGAGCTCGACATGTTCGTCAAGCACCGCTGCACGAATTTTGGCATGGACAAGAAGGATATGCCGGGCGATGGCATCGTCACGGGCTACGGCACGGTCGACGGCCGCCTGATTTATGCGTACGCACAGGACTTTACGGTCTCGGGCGGCAGTCTCGGCGAGAAGCACGCACATAAAATCTGGAAGGTGCAGGACCTTGCCCTCAAGATGGGGGCACCGTGTATCGGCATCAACGACTCGGGCGGCGCGCGCATTCAGGAGGGCGTCGATGCCCTGTCGGGCTTTGGCGGCATCTTCTTCCGCAACACGGCTTCGTCGGGCGTCATCCCGCAGATTTCGGTCATCATGGGACCGTGCGCAGGCGGCGCGGTCTACAGCCCGGCTATCACGGACTTCATCTTCATGGTCAAGAACACGAGCCAGATGTTCATCACGGGTCCGGCCGTCATTAAATCCGTCACGGCGGAAGAAGTCACGCCGGAGGCTTTAGGCGGTGCGCTCACGCACAACACGCGTTCCGGCGTTGCGCATTTTGCCTGCGAGGATGAGGACGACTGCATCGCGAAAATCCGCGAGCTCCTGTCGTACCTGCCGAGCAACAACCTCGAGGATGCGCCGGCCATCGAGCCGACGGACGACCCGAACCGTCAGGATGAGAGCCTCAACTCCATTATCCCGGACAATCCGAACATGCCGTACGACATGAAAGAAGTCATCCGCTCGCTCGTCGACAATGGCGAATTCTTCGAAATCCAGAAGCTCTTTGCGACGAACATCATCATCGGCTATGCACGTCTCGACGGCAAAGTCGTCGGCATTGTCGCCAATCAGCCGAAGGTCATGGCCGGCTGCCTCGACGTCGATGCTTCGGACAAGGCGGCGCGCTTCGTGCGTTTCTGCGATGCATTCAACATTCCGCTGCTGACGCTCGTCGATGTGCCGGGCTTCCTGCCGGGCGTCAATCAGGAGCACACGGGCATCATCCGCCACGGCGCAAAGATGCTCTATGCGTATAGTGAAGCCACGGTGCCAAAAGTCACGGTCATCACGCGCAAGGCCTACGGCGGTGCCTACATCGCCATGTGCTGCCACGAGCTCGGCTCAGACCAGGTCATGGCCTGGCCGTCGGCAGAAATCGCCGTCATGGGCCCGTCGGGCGCCGCGAACATCATTTTCCGCCGCGACCCGGACAAGGAAGCCAAGACGCAGCAGTATATCGACGACTTCTCGAATCCGTACCTCGCAGCCGAGCGCGGCTACGTCGATATGGTCATTGAGCCGAAGGAAACGCGCCCGCTGCTCATCACGGCATTCAGCGCGCTCGCGAGCAAGCGCGAAGTCGGCCCTGCGAAAAAGCACGGCAATATTCCACTTTAATCGGGAGGACATAGCATGAGATTGGATGTAAGAGGTGTCAGCCCTGAAATCGTGGCTGTCATCGCCGCAGCCGTCCAGATGATGACGAAGCCGGAGCATAAAGTCATTGCCCTGCGCATCAAGCGCAGCGACGAATGGTCGCTTTCGGCACGCGGCGGCAGACGCTGATATCTGTATAGAAGGAAACTAAGAGTAAGGATAGAGA
Source organism: uncultured Selenomonas sp. (assembly GCA_900552565.1). Taxonomy (GTDB): domain Bacteria; phylum Bacillota; class Negativicutes; order Selenomonadales; family Selenomonadaceae; genus Mitsuokella. Next base: position 37,068 of record USAK01000016.1, read on the forward strand.
ACGCCGGCTGCCGCTTCGCAGCTGGCAGCTGACAGTTGGAGGAAATTCGCATGAAAAAGTTCAATATCAAGGTCAATGGCATCTCGTATGAAGTCGAAGTCGAAGAGATTCAGGAGACGGCCGCAGCAGCTCCGCAGGCCGCTGCCCCGAAAGCCGCACCGAAAGTGGCTGCTCCCAAGGTAGAGGCACCGAAGAAGGAGAAGGCAGGCAAGACTAAGGCCAAAGAAGCCGTCGCTGCAGGTGCTGGTGAACATTCCATCGATGCACCGATGCCGGGCAAAATCGTCAAAGTCGTCGTCGAAGAAGGCCAGACGGTCAAAGCCGGCGATGTCCTGCTCGTGCTCGAGGCCATGAAGATGCAGAACGAGATTACGGCCGATGCTGACGGCACGGTCAAGGCAGTCAACGTCGAAGCCGGTCAGAACGTCAAAGTCAAGGAATCCCTCGTCATCATCGGCTGAGCTTGATTCCTGCAGAGCTGCTTTCGGGCGGCTCTATTTTTTTCTTGACAGAGGGCAGACTTTCTCTATATACTTGAGAAAATATTTCAAGAAGATAAGAAGGTAAGAAATAGGGAGGGACAATCCTTTTGAATCTGAAAAAAATCCTGATATTCATGATGCTCGCTATCTTTGCCATCACGGCGGCCGGCTGCGGCACGACACAGAGCAGCCATGACAAGAAATTCCGCATTGTCACGTCGTTCTACCCGATGTATATCGATGCCATCAACATCACGAAGGGCGTTGACGGCGTGGAAGTCGTCAATATGACGAAGCCGCAGACGGGCTGCCTGCACGATTACCAGCTGACGACGGAAGATATGAAGACGCTCGAAAAGGCTGATGCCTTTATCGTCAACGGCGCCGGTATGGAGAGTTTCCTCGACAAGGTCATCAAGCAGCAGAAGAACCTCAAGGTCATCGATGCCTCGAAGTCGGACGACATCAACTTCCTCAAGGACGGCGATGAAGTCAACCCGCATGTCTGGCTCAGCGTGACGTACAATATCGCGCAGGTCGAAGCCATCACGTCGCAGCTCTGCGAGGCCGACCCCGCACATGCCGATGCCTACCGCAAGAACGCACTCGACTACGTTACGAAGCTCACGGCCCTGCGCGAGGAGATGCATGAGAATCTCGACAATCTGCCGCATAAAGATATCGTGACGTTCCACGAGGCGTTCCCGTATCTCGCGAAGGAATTCAAGCTCAACATCATCAGCGTCATCGAACGCGAGCCGGGCACGGAACCGACCCCGCACGAACTCGAGGAGACCGTGGCCAAGGTCAACGCCCTGCCGGTCAAGGTTCTCTTCACCGAGCCGCAGTATTCGCCGGCTGCCGCCCAGACTATCGCTCAGGAGACGGGCGCGAAGATGTACGAGCTCGACCCTGTCGTCACGGGCGAGGCCAACGAAGATGCCATGGACGCCTATATCACGGCGATGAAAAAGAATATGGAAGTGCTGAAAGAGGCACTGCAGTAAGAAAGGCTCTCTAACATTTAGTTAGGGAGCCTAAATTTATTTATTCTTTAATAAGTTACTAACATTTTTATAATGAATTGTTGAAAATGAGTAAAACCTCATATATAATGATAAATAGCTTTTATTTTTTTCAAATGGGGAGAAAAAGGGAAGGATGATTTTCATGGATAACAAGATATTAAAGGCAATGGGAATGGCTGCAGTATTTGGGATAACGATGCAGTTCGTTCAGCCGACAAATCTCGTAAGTCAGAACGCATCAGTGATTGGCATGCAGAGTGCAGAAGCTGGCATATTTGATGGGGCAATAGGCGCTTTGCAGGGAAAAGCAAAGAAAGCGGCTAAAGACGCAGTTAATCATGCTCTTGACATCAATTATGACGGTTTGAACAGTCATCGCAATGACATGATTCATCATCTGGCGTTAGCAGCGGGAGCATATGCAACATCTGAATATAGAATATATGATGCTGTTGGTCAAGCGGATAATTCTAATGCGCAGAATTTTATTATGCTTGGCAATAGTTTGACTAGTGGAAGCAGAGATTGGGGAGAAATTTGCGAAACAACATCTGTTACACCGGTAGATAAAATAGCACTTAAGAACGCATTGAATAACATGATGAATTCTCAGGATAAGAATGCGATGGAACATGCTAAAAATCAGATGACCTGGTCCAAACAGGATAATGCCAAAGCAGCATTTCTTTGTGGACTTGCACTTCGGGATGCAGCATTTTTAACAAATGAAACAGCTAAAGGTTTAAAGCAGGCGAAAAATCTTGAAGATGTAAAGAGCCAGCTCAGAGAATATACCGATGCAGTCGAGCAGGTCAAACAGATTACGGCATTTATCAATAAGAATCAGCACTTTACAACTTTTGAAGCACAATAAAATCGCATAGCCTCCTTTGCGATGTATAATAAAGTCGCTAAACCAAAACACCAAAGAAGGGGCTATGCGATATGACTTCATTATACACCGAAACTTCTGTAATTGGTAGACTTCTTTCGATTTTCTCTACGCTTTTTCCATCGGCAA
>USAK01000017.1 GCA_900552565.1 uncultured Selenomonas sp.
ACAATCTTGCCATTATCTGCAATGTCCGGCATGATACGCAGATTTACGAGCTGCCTGCCGCAAAAACTGGTCCCGGCCGTCCGCGAAAATATGGCAGACGGCTGACGCTGGATGATTTGTACGGGAATATCTGGAAGAAGACTTACAAAATGGACCAGCTTCTGATAACACACAAGGTGGTAAAAGCCAAGATTTTTGGCGATTGTCAAGTCCATGCCTATGTGACGCTGAGCAAAAGCGGTTCACGCCGGCTCTTTCTCAGCACAGTTGAGCCAATGGCTCTGCATATGAGCATTGCCTGGCAAAGCAGCAGAATGCTGCGTGATGCCGGCTCCAGGGAAATGGAATTCTACCCGCTTCGTCTTTACAAACTCCGTTGGGGCATTGAGACGAACTATTACGAGCAGAAGATGTTTTGGCAGCTGAGCCATTACATGGTCCGCAAACAGACAAGCATTGAGCATCTGATGAATCTCACGAATGCTGAGCATGCCGTAGTGAAAATGCTGCCGTATCTTGACGAGACCTTTCAGTCTCACCAAGATGACAGCCCACAAGAGCTGCGGCACTTCCTGAGCTGGCAGATCCAGCGTGAAATAATTTTTGCCACTTTGGCCCAAAAGGCCCAAAATAGCAAAAATCCAGATGCCTTGCTCAAAGCCTTGCAGGACGTAATTCGGTCTGATGAAGAGGCCGCTTAAAGTTGTAAACTACTGTATTTATTATTATGTATGCTTGAAATATTCTTTGCAATGATATCCCATTTTTTTGAAATTTTGAACAAGCGCCTAAAAAGACGTTCAGAAATCCAAATTTCTGGATGTCCTAGTTTAGCTTTAATATTATTTTTCAAACTACGATTAATTCTTAATGATTTATATTCATTTTTTCGTTTAAATAACCATTTTTGACACTCAGTGAGCATATCTGTTTTAGCTAAAATATCCGCTACAGCGTAATCAGATTGCATCATCTTCAATACGTCCGCTGAGAAATTCCCTCCATGCTCTATATGATAATAAATTGGCTCGTTCATATATTCAATACTGCACTTTTTTCTAAACATCATGAGCCAAAGTAAAAAATCATCAGAGCCGTTTTGCGGTAAAATATTTTCACACCATTCTTGGGGAATTGCTTTTCTTCTAATAATTACCTGTCCTGGTGAAATAATTTGATTACCTACCACTAATTGTGTATATAAAGAAATTACCAATCTTTTAGGGAAACTCATTGGAATATTCAATTCATCTGTATAGGTGGTGCCTTTATATCTTCGATGGTAGGCATTAAATGCATACATATCACATTGCTTTTTTTTCAATTCCTGTACAATATGCTTTAGTGCCGTGTCTGTCAGCAAATCATCTTGATCGATCATTAAAACATATTGACCTTGGGCTGCTTTTAATCCTTCTACACGACTTTTGTGAATGCCAGTATTTTGAATATTATTCAATATTTTTATTTGTAAATTTCCTTTATAACACTCATTTATTAAAACTTTTTCACTTGGTGAATCATTGACAATAATTATTTCCAAGAATTCTCTTTGTGCATTATCTTGATTTTTCTTTAAACATTCCAATAAATGATTTATATGAGAATTCCCCTTATAAAAGGGGATGATCACAGATAAATCAATTGTATTCATAGGGCACCTCATTATTATATTTAATATATCGTTCTAATTAAACCACTGCTCTATAGAGATTGATATCTAATAGAACAATATCATTTTATATCCATGATACAATTTTCTTTCTTATAACGTATCCCGCAAATCCCAACATTCTAAAAAACGAATATTTTTTTAAATCTGTCCGTTCCATAATATCTTTCATTAAGTGAATTATATCTGGTTTGGCTTTGGGAAGCAGTCTGAAGATAACTTGTATTTGAAAGTTTTTCATTGCTTTTGAATTCATTGATGTAGATGAAACATTGTTGTCATTCAAATACTCTTTATTTAATGTTGCTGAATGAGTATACCACCCTTGATGCCGAGCTATATAGGCCCCACCAGTTCGGATCCCATCATAAAAATTATTTTCTTTTATTTCTCCCGGCCTATATAGAGCGAATGTTGTATCAATAGGGGCATCGTAGATTGTAAAGTTATATGGTAATTTTCTTTCCCAATGGAATGATTCAAAAGGTATAATATCGTATTTATACGGATAATCCTCTGGCAAATCATCTATTTTCAACGAAAATCCTACCTTCGTTTTTTTAGGATATTGTTTCAAAATATCATAAAATACCTCGATATAATTCTTAGGGCACCCCTCTATTGGAAAGACATCAGGATCTGTTAAAACATAATATTGATTTTGGATGATATCATCAAAAAAATGCGAATCCCATAAGACACGATGTCCATAGTTTTTTTGCAATCTTTTTATTGTTACCCTAGAATCATCAACAGCTTTTAAATAATTTAATAGCTGAGGATTCGATGACGCATTATCGATTATAATCAGATTCTTATAACCATCATACAATAAATTACTGACCATTCGCTTTAAGTCATCTAATCTGTTGTATGAAATAATAAAAATAGGAGTATCAAAAAAATCTACTGCTACTGTCATATAGCTCCCTCATATATATTAACACTATATTTATGAACACAACATCTTAAGATTTCAGATATATTCCGTTATATTATTTCATCTTTCCCCATTTCCCCATATATAACGAAGTTGCCACAAGATAAAGCTATAATACTTCTTCTGAAACAGACATTTCTTAGACATAAACCGATTTTCTCTTGCCGTTTTCGGCGCCTGCAATGGAATATTCTTCCATTGTGAATCCTGTCTTACCTTCTCAAATGGCGATACATCTGCCTGCGAGAAATAAAATTCTGTCCACGGTTTCGGCGAGCCGCTATAATGAACCAATTTCACATGTTCATCGTAACTGTCCGCAAAAGTCGCTCTATAATTATATCCATCATCCAGCCAATATACCTGGCCGGCTGTCAGTACATTCAATACATCCTGGTCCTGTGCTATCTTCCATCGCTCAGGTTCTTCCGTCAGCAACTGAATAGCCTTATTAGAAATATCTTCTTCATGCCATCGCTCCAGGTCAATTAAGATTATGCCAGCATTGAAATAGTCTATGCCTTTACTTCCGATACGCTGCATGTGCTTCTTTTTATCGACCAGATCAGCAAATGACGGATCCGATACAGCAGCAATGGCATTGCCTTCCATATCAAAAGAAAACAACGGCGAGATATCTCCGGTACACAATACATCCGCATCCACATACAATAATCGCGCATATTTTCCATACAATGCTTCAGCCGTAAAGAAACGAAAATATACGGCCACCGACCAAGTTCCACGAACCGGAAACGCTTTGAGTATACGTGGATCTACATAGTACAACGTACAACTAGTCTGATACTTTTCTACGGTTTTTCTAATACGCTCTCTATCTGCATCCGAAATATTATCGAGAAATACATGAAATTGCGCATCTGGATTATATTCAAGAATTGATGTCATAGATATCCCCATGGGGCGTATAAAATTACGATCTACCCCATAAGCTATCTGCATCTTGCTCTCTAAATCATTGCCAAAATGCTCTATACCCCTTATTGCACCTCTCAAGTCCATATTCTGCCCCCATCAATTGACGTCTTACTCTCCCAATTGCTATAATCTAATTATCATAATCTAATTCGACAGCAAGTAAAGGAGTCCCTCCTATGATTTCGCTCAATAATCATCGTATTCTTATTCTAGGCTGGCCCTTGCGGCCGCAGCAGGCATGGTTAGCTCATTATCCGACTGTCACCGCCGACCGTATCTATCAGGAAGACCTTCCCCGTTCGCAAAAGCGCTTGAAGGATCTTTCTTTTCATATGCCGCGCGGCTTACAGTTCTGCGACAGTGTGACGCCCAGCCACTGGTATGGCAACTGGAAAAATCATATTGCCGAATACGATACTGTCATCCTCATCGATGAAGTTCGTGGACGCGACGTATTTGATTATATTCTCTCACACAATCCGCACTGCCACCTTTGCGCTTTTTATGACTCCCCTGTTCGCCCGGGCACGCCAAAGGAACCATCGCGCTACCGTGATATGCCTGTGCATTTTTACACCTGCGACCGTATGATCGCAAAAAAATATGAGGCAAAATTTGCTCCATATTTCTATATTTTCTCGCCTTATGATTTCGATGAATATGCAAAAATGCCTGAACTAAAATGTCAGCGTGATGTTTTCTTCATCGGAGAAGAAAAAGGCGACCGTCGTGAACGCATTGAAGAAATCGCAAAGATACTCGATCAGGCAGGGCTTACGCATGAATTGAACTTAGTGCCGCAAAATCGCCACCGCAGTCTGCTGCATCGTCATAAGGCGGCAAATGGCCGCGCTTATATGCCATATTCTGTTGTTCAGAAAAGAGTTCGCACCAGCAAAGCCGTGCTTGAACTGATTTCTGACGGACAAACCGGCATCACGCAGCGTCCCTTTGAAACGCTTTTCCTGCGCAAAAAGCTCATTACGACCAGCTCGGAAGTCAAGTCTTATGATTTTTACTGCCCGGAAAATATTTTTATCCTTGGTGAACGCGATATACAGGAACTGCCTGATTTCCTGAAGACACCGTTTAAACCAGTCGCCGAAGAAATCCTGCAGGAATACACCCTGACCGGCTGGCTGCAGAACTTCTTAGCACCTTAAATTCCCGATACTCTTGGCAATACTCGCATCAATTTCATCCAAAAGAGCAAACCGCCTCCGGTAGTTTGCTCTTTTTCTTGTGGGAATTTCCTCCATGGTCTTGCGGTATTCTGTCATGGGAAGTTCATAGAAGCGCTGGTCTGCGCAGGGTCTGCCGCCGGATTCTTTCCAAAAGTCACTGAAACTCGTCTTAAGCTTGCGGTCGCGGCGAATGTGGTTGTTGGCATAGTACCCATAGTTCGTGACCGCATAGATATGCTGCAAGCCTAATGCCTTAGCCACTTCCTGTGCAGCATGCAGGATTAAATTTTTTGTGCGGTAAGCATGACAGCGTTTTGTGACTTTCTTGATGATTTCACGGGAGTTCTCCGCATTAGGGCCCTGCATAGCGCCGATGTACAAAGACCATATCCCCGCTTTATTTTTGGCAATCCAGAACATCATCTGATAGAGAGCTTCCCCTTCATAATCCAGCCAGACTGACATCAAGCCTTCCTTGCGCTGTCCCGGATGATACGTAAGCTTTAAGAGCAACGGGTCTTCTTCATCATCCTGCGACTGCCATAGCTTGATGGATTGATTACGATAGAGATCTACTGCCGTATCGCCTTTTAAATGCTCCGTCAAGTACGTCATATGCTCTTCAACCAGCTTAATCCGCTCATCAAAGGTAGATTTATTATAGAAGAATGCTCGCGTTGGCTGCTCATAGACAAAACCGTATTCATCTGCTATACGCGACAGTTTTTCATTGCTGGTGAAAAAACGTTGCAAACGTTTCATTTTCTGAGGATGCAGCAAACAGCGAATAACGAATACGACACAGCGACGCGCCTCACTCGAGTTCTCCATATTGTAAATCTTCTTGCCTACGTGAATCGCATCAAACATATTTTATCCATACTCCCAATCTATCAAAATATCGAAAATAATTTCTGCCAGAATTCTGCCAATTGGAGCCGTCTGAGTTGACGGGCAATCGATCTCCCCTTTCTGCGGGGATCCGGCTGTGGCATCACTTCGTTGCGAAACTCTGTCTGGTGCAGGTATTCGTAATATTTGGCATTAAATGACTCATACTTTGCATATTCCCAAGGCTTATAGCCGCCGGCATAATGAAGGATGCTGATATGCCGTCTTGCTTCAATCGCCATATGACGGAATTTGCGCCGTCTCAGTATTTTAAGGAACAAGTACCAGACCGGCGGTATAATATTCCAGTTCAATGGCAATGGCTGCCAATTCTTATAAAAGAGCTGGTTAAGAGCATCCTGATCATGATGGCGGTACGCATTTTTTTCGGCCAACTGCTCTGCCTGCCTGCCATAATCATGCTCACGCCATGCTTTCAGATCAACCATAAGTACACCGGAATTAAAATATATGTCATCCTGCTGAAAGCCCAATTGCTGCTGCTTGCCGCGCCAGTCTTTGCCAGAGGCCATGATTCCCAAATCCATGACAGCCGCCAGAGGATGGTTATGCATATCGGAAGCCCACATTTTGGCGATATCATCTAAGACCAGTAAATCGCAGTCGAGATATATGACCTTTTCCACCGAATCTGGCAGCAGATGCCCCATTTCCAAGCGAAAATAAGCAGCCCTGCTTAACTGACCGCTTACAAAGAAATCGTTAAAGCGTCCTGCCTCGACCTCGCAGAAGTGAATCTCAGACTTTGCAAGTTCTATCGAAGCCTTCATCTTCTTTTTGACCGCTTCATCAATCTGATCATCCAAAAGATAAAACACGATACGAGTAGGGGCTGTCGTGTTTTTCAAGATAGACATCATGGCCACTGTCGCATGCTGTGCATAATTGCTGTCACAAGCAAAGACAATGTTTATTTTCTCGTTCACTTGTTACTCCTGTCCTGCTCCTGCAATCGATACAAATTCATCAATTTCAGGTACTTTGTGAAAGTATAGCCTGTGGCCATCACCGACATGGTTAAGCCCATAAAACCGTCAAGAAAACCTTTTCGCAAGAAGTAATCGCGAATAAAGGTAAACGCCGTATGCCCAAGTACACCGCCCTTGCCCACACGCTTTCCACGTTCAAACATAGCTTGGGCTGCTAAAGTGGTATATTGATTGAATTTAGTAAAATACTGCTTCCATGTCGTATAGGTATAATGAAGCAGTACATTTTTCAGAGTCTTTTTCGGCAGATTGGTCTCGACGCCTTCATGTACCTTTCCCTGCCAATGAATTTCCGCACGAGGGTACAACCGGCATACAAAATCCGGACGATGGCCTCCATAATGCATCATCTTGCCAAAGACAACATTTTTTCGTTCTACCTGATAAGCTGCCGGAACATTCGCTTCTACAATCTTCTGAACGGCCGGAACCGCCTCCTTGGTAATTCTCTCATCCGCATCCAGATAAAATACCCAATCGGCATCCGTCTGCGTCAAGGCGAAATTCCGTTGTCCTGCAAAGCCATCCTCGCCCATTGGATGCGTGATGAACTTTGCTCCCATTGCCGTTGCTTTTTCCTGCGTCCGATCTGTACTGCCTGAATCGATGATAACAATTTCATCAGCAAAGGAAGCGCTTTTGATGCACGCCTCAATATGGGCTTCTTCATTTCTTGTCAATATCAATACTGCCAAACTGGGCATGCAAACACTCCTTAGTCATTGAACGCCATCCATTCACACTGTTATTTCTCATTATATCATAAAAAATGTTTTCAAACAGACAAAAGGTTATTGCCCATTTCTAAAAATCAACAAGCCCAATCTTACGAAAGGGCTTGTAAAAAACATGTTCATTTATGAGCATACAGTTCTTCAGGATGACGAACAATCCATGAAGTAATCGCATCCCAGCCGGCGATTTCTGCGGCATAACGGACTTTCCCCGATGCTTCTTCCTGATAAGGCAGATCCTGATCCGTAACCTGCAGAGATTGATATATTGGCTTGTCCGCTGCCCCAATCTGCTCCCTTGTGAGCCAATGATAAGGCGTTACGACCTGCTCAATCGGCTCCGTAAGCGAAGGTACCAGCGAATAATACTGGAAGCCCTTTGGTGCAATCAGCTCGAAGATAGTCGGCATGATGTTCATATGTCCGCCGATCGTGTTGCCAGCTAAAATGTCCTGCGTGATTTCAGGATGATGCATGGCAAAAGATGTGCAGAACTGTTCACGCAAAGTGACTTCCTGACGCGCCAACGTGTCATTTGGCTGAATTGGCACATGAGCATGATCGCCCGTTACGATGAATAAGGCATCGGGATATGTCTCCTGCATGGATTTGACAAAATTCGAGATTGCCTTATCGCTGTACCAGTAGGTGCCGAGGACCTTCTGCTTCTTGTGATTATGACGCACGGACTCCGGCAAATCCTTCAGGACGGCATCGGCATCAAAGCCAAGGTCCTTCAGTGGCATCTTATAGGGGCCATGATTCGAGGTCGTGTATATATAATGGAAGGTAGGTGTATCGTCATCCATTTCGCGGATGAGGTCGGCTGCATGCTCTAAGAAAATATGGTCATAAACGCCGACCCAGGTCTTTGGTGAATCCGGCGGACAGAATTCCGTCGCTCCCATGACTTTGTCGAAGCCGACGGCTGGACCATATTTGTCAAAGTTGCCGTAAGTCGGGTTGCCGCCATACCAATAAATGGACCGATAGCCCAATTTACGAAGCTGATTCGGCAGAGTCGTTGCCAAGGTGCCATGCCAGAAATCTTCTCGTTCGTTGAGTTCCAGTTTGGCATCGAAAATCCCTGTCATCAGGCTGACAATGGCCGGACGGGAAATCATGCCGGCCGGCAGGAAATTATTTAAAGAAGCCGTATGCGGATCCTTACGGAAGGCCTTGGCCCCGTCCATGATGTGATAGTCGCTGTAGATATCATCAAGCGGCATCTGAGCATAGCTTTCTCCGACAATCAGGAAAATATGCTTTGGCTTCTTAATATGAGGACCCTTGGCCGTGCGCTGAAAGGCTTCGGCCGGATTCTTGAGGGTTCTCCATTTTTCCTGCTTCATATTTTCCGGCATGATGGCATCGATGACGGGTGCATCCTGCTCATCTGTGTGCTTGAGACCTTCCTGCAGAGGATGTTTAAGGACATTTTCCAAGGCCACCAGATCGTCCACGGTCGCACGGGCCATAAAGATATCCTCTTTGACGATGCTCGGAATCGTATCCCACTCCGGCTTATTATCGTGAATCAGCGTGCCGCCATAGCGGAAATAGTAAAACACGAGCCCCACGCAAAGGACAATGCCAACGTTGATGGCCATCTGCAAGGCCCCCGACGGTACGAGATAATACGTAATCTGAGGAATGGCCAGAAAAGCCTTGCACGCCCACCAGCAAAACACCGTATAAGGGATATAGCTGAGCATCAACAGCGCGCCGTGGTTCTGATGGAAGAAGATATCGAGCAAATTGTGCTTCTCTGCCTTCTTCCCAAGCCACAAGGTACTGTTGTAGATGTCATGATAATGGTAATAAAAAATCATCTTGCCGAGAAAAGCTGTATAGAGCACCACAGCATAAACTGTAACGGCAAATTGCCTGACCGTATCGCCAATGGCAAAATAGGATGGCAGAAACGCTCCCGGTATGCTGACAAAAACAACCAGCAGCAGGAAAACATAGGCATTAAAGTCCATCCCCCACCAGAAGCCGTAACGGAAGCAGGCGAGCCATTTTCGCCACTCTCCAAAGGGATTTTTCTTTGGACGATAAACTTCTATAAATATCAGTCGGAACAACGCACACAGCACAGGCGGCAAAATTGCGATCTGCAAATCCTGCTGTATGCCATCAAAAAATAACGAGAACATATCGATCCACCTTTATACCTTATCTGATTGCTATGAGCAACTACTCTATAGTTTACCTGATGTAATTTATTTCTGCAATAAAAAAGAACCATGCTGAACATGATTCTTTTCATATGGAAGATTATATATGCTGTTCGACGAGTTCCCGCAGGCTCCCGCCCTCGTAGCGCAGGCCCTTGAGCCCGGCGTTTTTCGCACAGAGCATGTCGGCTTCGCTGTCGCCGACAAAGTAGGACTTTGTGCGGTCGATGCCGAAACGCGCGCAGGCCTTGTCGATGAGGCCGGTCGCGGGTTTGCGGCAGGTGCAGATTTTGCGGTATGCGGGCAGCTTAGCTTCGGGATGATGCGGGCAGTAGTAGAGGGCATCGAGGTGGGCACCGATTTTTCCGAGTTCCGCGTTCATCCAGTCGTAGACGCGTTTGACATCGCTCTCGGGGTAAAAGCCGCGGGCAACGCCACTCTGGTTTGTCACGAGGATGGCGAGATAGCCTTGGTCGTTGACGTATTTGATGGCTTCCTTGGCTCCTTCTATCCAGATGAAGTCCTCGGGGCGGTGCAGGTAGTGGATGTCGACATTCAAGGTACCGTCGCGGTCGAAGAAGACGGCCTTATTTTCCATATTCGTAGTAACCGCCGTTATCGAGAAACGTGACATATTCCTTGACGGCTTCGTCCATATCCGTGAAGCCCTGGTCGTAGCCGGCAGCTAAGAGATGCGTCGGGTCGGACTCGGTGAAGTTCTGGTATTTGCCTTTGAGGACCTCTGGGAAGTCGCGGAAGGCGATTTCGCCCTTGCCCATGGCCTTGATGACGGCCTGTGCCACTTCGATGTAGCTGTGGGCATGGCCCGTGCCGCAGTTGTAGATGCCCGAAGGACCGTGGTTCTCCCAGAACCAGAGATTGACCTTGACGACGTCCTTGACGTAGACGAAGTCACGGCACTGTTCGCCGTCTTTGACCGGCGTGCCATTGATGTCGCCCCAGCCGCGGAACAGATGGGCCTTGCCCGTCTCGTTAATCTGGTTGTAGAGCTGATAGAAGATGGATGCCATCTTGCCCTTGTGGTGTTCCTGCGGACCGTAGACGTTGAAGTATTTGAGACCGACAATCTGGCTGTGAGCTTCGGGCATGACCTGACGCACATAGCGGTCGAAGGCAAGCTTCGAGAAAGCGTATGGATTCAGGGCATCTTCGCACGCATCGCCCTCACGGAAGCCGTGTTTGCCGCTGCCGTACGTCGAAGCGGACGAAGCGTACATGAACGGGATGCGGTGCTGCAGGCAAAAATGAAGCAGCGACTTCGAATACTCATAGTTCGTGCGCATCATGAAATTGACATCGTACTCCATCGTGTCGGAGCAGGCGCCTTCATGGAAAACGGCGTCGATGTCCGTGCCGTCGAAGTCATCGTCCTCAATAGTCTGAAGGAAATCATCCTTGTACTGGTAGTCGATGAACTGCAGGCCGCGCAGGTTCTTGTAGTTCGAACCGTCCTTGAGGTCGTCAACAATGAGGATGTCTGTGCGACCGCGGCGGTTGAGTTCTTTGACGATGTTGCTGCCGATAAAGCCGGCACCACCTGTTACGATAATCATGAGAAATTCCTCCCTGTATATAGCAAAATCTGTAGCTTGACTTAGTCTCTCTTTTCCCCGCGGAGCACGGCCATGAGCTCTTCGCGGCTGACGGCGTACGTGCCGAGCTTGGCGACGACGACGCTCGCGGCGAGGTTGGCCATGTAGGCGCTGTCGGCAGGGCTCATGCCGCCGGCAAGGCCCATGGCGAAAACAGCGATGACCGTATCGCCGGCACCGGAAACATCGAAGACTTCCTGTGCCTTCGTCGGGATATGAACAATCTCGTTCTCGCGCACGAGGGAAAGGCCTTCCTCGGAACGCGTGACGATGATGTTGCGAATCTTGAACTTGCGCATGACGTAATGCGCAGCTTTCTCGACGGCCTTGTCCTCGTTGCGGATAGGCTCTAAAAGCACCTGATTGATTTCCTTGAGGTTCGGCGTAATGTAGTCCGCATGGGCATATTTCGTCCAGTTGGCGCCTTTCGGGTCGACGACGACGGGCACGCCGTGGGCATGGCAGGCTTCGATGATTTTGCGGCAGTTCTCCTCGGTGCACGAGCCTTTGCCGTAATCGGAGATAATCACGCAGTCGAGGCTTTCATTGAGCTTCTGATGGATGTAGTTGAGAAAGCGTTCGGCGTACGGCCCTGTGATGGGTGCGGATTCCTCAAAGTCGAGGCGCATCATCTGCTGATGGCCGCCGATGACGCGCAGTTTCGTCGTGGTCGGACGGTCGGTCGTGATGAGGCCGTGGTAGTCGATGCCTCTGGCCGTGAATTTGTCGAGCAGGCTCTGGCAGTGATAGTCATCGCCAACAAAGCCCGTGATGCTCGTCTCGCAGCCTAAAAGCGCGAGGTTGTGCGCGACGTTGGCCGCGCCGCCTAAGGTCTCCTTCTCGGAAAGCACGTGCGTGATGGGCACCGGCGCCTCCGGCGAGATGCGCGTGACTTCGCCGTAGTAGTATTTATCGAGCATAACATCGCCGACGACGAGGATTTTGCAGCGCGATGTGCGCTGAGCGACAAAATCGTAAAGCTGTTCTCTATCCATTCTACACCTCTCAAAATCTTTAAAGCGCAATGACGCGGCACTTGTAGTCGCCCGGATGCGCGGGCAGCTTGCAGGCTGGCTCTGCATGATAGGCCGTAAGAAGTTCCCCCGCATACTTCATGACGACATCTACGGGGATATTCTTCATGCAAGCCATATTTTCCTTCCCCGTGCGCGGACATTCATGGATGCCGCACGGATGACATTTCTCCGGCGTCTTGATGAGAACATCCTTGCCATCATAGGGATAGAAGGTCGGCACGGGGCTCGCGCCGAACATCGTGACAATCGGGACGTTCATGGCGACGCCGACGTGCATGGGGCCGGAATCCGTCGTGAGGAACAGGCAGCAGCGCCGCAGGAGCCCCGCAAGAATAATCAGGCTGACTTTACCCGTGAAGACATGAACCTGCGGGCTGTCCTTTTCCTGCATCTTGGCGAGGCATTTTTCGACAATCGGCACATCGGTCGGGCCGCCGAAAAAGGCGACATCATAGCCTTCGCGGATAAAACGGTCGGCGCACTCAGCAAAATACGTGTCAAGCCAGCGTTTCGTGAGCCAGCTCGCGCCGATATTGAACGCGATGACCTTGGCGTCCGGCGAAAATTCCTGCTGCCAGATGTTCGCGGCCTTCTCCTCTTCTTCCGGCGGCAGCCACATCTCAAGGCCGCGGTCGTCGATTTTCGTACAGCCCGCAGCTTCCCGCAGGACCTCAAGATGGCAGGTCACCTGATGCTCGACAAGCTCTTTCGGCGTGTCGGCCATGGCGCGGTTCGGCATGACCTTGTCAAAGAAGCGCTTGAAGCCGGGCTGTGAATAGCCGACGATGCGTTTGCCGCCCGAAAAGGCCGCGATGGCCGAGGCCCTCTCATTGCGGTGGAAGTTGATGACGAGGTCAAAATGACGGCTGCGGATTTTTCGGATGAAGCGCAGGAGCGCCAAAAATCCCTTGTCTTTGCCGTGCTTATCGATGAGGATGCATTCGTCGATGTTCTTGTTGCAGCGCACGAGGTCGCCAAGCGGCTTGTCTGTGAGCAATGCAATATGGGCCTCAGGATAATTCGTGCGCAGGGTCCTTAAGGCCGGCGTCACGAGCATGAGGTCGCCGATATGCATCGTGTTGATGACGAGGATGTTCTGATACATGGATTTTCCTTCTTATATATGGGAGAGCAGTGTGCTGAGCTTCTGCTCGACGGCTTCCGGCTGGATGATGGCCATGCAGTCGTGGCCGAGCGGGCAGGCGCGTTTCATGCATTCGCGACAGTCGCGGTCGACGACGAGCAGGTTGTCCATCTGGCCATAGGGGCCTGTGCGTCTCGGGTACGTCGGTCCCATGAGCATGGCCGTCGGGGCCTTAAGGCCAACGGCGAGATGCGTCGGACCCGTATCGCCGCCGACAACAGCCGCCGACTGTTGAAAAAGATACGCGAGCTGCTTGAAATTGAGCTTACCGACGAGGTTGATGGGCGGCACGTCCATCTTTGCCGCGATTTCAGCGGCTTTCTGCATCTCGACAGGTCCGCTGCCAACGAGTACTGGAATGATTTTCCTGTTGTAGAGCCAGTCGCCCAGCGCGGCGAAGTGACCATCGGGCCAGCATTTGGTCGGCCAGCTCGCACCGACGACCAGTACGACATAAGGATTATCCATATTGGCACCGGCCTGCTGGAAAATCTGGCGCGTGAGGCTCTGCTCCTTTGCCGGCACTTCAAGGGGCAGGCGTACCTCCTTGACTTGGCAGCCGATGGCACGCGCCGTGTCAAGATAGCGTTCAATGACGTGGTCATGCACGTGCTCGCCGACAACAGGCTGCGAGACGTATTTGCTGCCCTCGCGCATATTCCACATGCCAAATTTCATGCCTTTCGGGGCTTTGGCAAGGGCCGCAACGGCGGCGGACTTAAAGAGGCCCTGCAGGTCGAGTACGGCATCGTAATCGCGCGCCTGTATTTTTTCACGCAGCGGGCCGAAGTTCTTGAGGAAGCCGCCGAAGCTGCGGAATTCCTTTTTATGGAAGATAATGATTTCGTCGATGCACTTGTCCATGGCGACAATGTCATAGGCCGGTGGTTCGACGACCCACGTCAGATGGGCATCTGGGTACGTCTCCTTGATGGCCCAGCTCACGGGCAGTGCATGAATGACGTCGCCGATGGAACTCATCTTGACGACAAGGAGATTTTTCATGCCGAATCATCCCTCCTGCTTGATTTTCTCGATGATGTTCGTCGTGGAACGGCCCTCGACCATATTGACGAATTCGACGCGGCCGCCATAACTCTGGACAATCTTGGCCTCAGGCAGCGTGTCGAGCGTGTAATCGCCGCCCTTGACGTAGACGTCAGGACGGACTTTGGCGATGATGGTCTCGGCCGTCTTCTCGCCGAACAGAACGACATAGTCCACGGCCTTCAGCGCGCCGACGACCTCGGTGCGGTCGAGCTCGCTGTTGATGGGACGCGTCAGGCCCTTATTCTCGCGCACGGACGCATCCGTATTGAGGCCAAGCACGAGGCAGTCGCCAAAGGAACGCGCCTTATTTAGATAGCGCACATGACCCGCATGCAGGATGTCAAAGCAGCCGTTCGTAAAAACAATCTTCTGCCCTGCACGGTGCAGGATTTCGCAGAGCTTTTCGATATCATTTGGTGCAATCAGCATGGTATTTTCTCTTCCCTCACTTTGACGATTCAAGTTGATGCATGGTCCGGCGCAGCTCGTCTGCCGAGACGGTGCTCGTGCCGAGCTTGCGCACGGCGATGCCGCTGGCGATGTTGCTGAGACGTGCGGCGTCAGCTGGCTTTGCGTCGGACGCCAGCGCGAGGATGACAGCCGCAACGCACGTATCACCGGCACCGGAGGCATCAAAAACCTCACTCTTATCCGACACGGGGATGTTGTGAATGCTGCCGTCCCGTTCGACAAGGGTCATGCCGAGTTCGCCGCGCGTGACAAGCACGCCGTCAGCATCGAGCTCCCGGCGGAGTTCTTCGCCGGCCTCGCAGATTTCCTCGGTCGAATGCAGTTTGCGGCCGACAGCGGCAGCAAGCTCCGCATCATTCTGCTTGACATAGCCGATGCCGTGAAAACGGCGGATATCGTAGCGCGAATCGACGATGCTCGGCAAATCATGTTCCTGACAGTAGGAAATCAAAAGCTGCTGCAGGCCCTCGGTAATTGTGCCTGAGCCGTAGTCGCTGAGGACAACGCCCTCGATTTCCGGCAGGATGGACTCGATGTACTGATGCAGTTTTTCCTCAAAGGTCAGGCCCATCGGCTCCTTGCTTTCCGCATCAATGCGCACAATCTGCTGACTGACCGTCGCGCGGCCGCCCGCGACGACACGCGTCTTGGAAATCGTCGGCCGCTTGGCGTCGCTCAGCAGGCCTTCGATATGCACCCCATTGTCAGCAAGGACCTTTTTGAGACCGCGGGCTGCCGCATCGGCACCGAGCAGACCGACAGCGTAGACGTCGCCGCCCAGCGTCGCGATGTTGTTGACGACATTGGCCGCGCCGCCCGCGACGATTTTTTCACCGGCCTTCTCCAAAACGAGCACCGGTGCCTCACGCGAAATGCGCGAGATGCGTCCATCGAGATAGATATCGGCCACCATATCACCGATGACGAGGATTTTCTTGCCCTGCATTCCTGTCAATACCGAATCAAGCTCCTGCTGCAACATTTTCATCCTTTCCTCTCGTTCCGTCGATTACATCGGCAGGAAACGCCATTTGACCTTCCATGTATTGTCATGGCCTTCATAGTGCAGAATGAGCTGCGAGCAATGCATATCATGGAACCAGTAATAATCGAATTTCTTCCACGTCTGGTCATCGACATCATATTTCGTGCCAAAAGCCACACGATTATTGTCATCGATGCGATAGCTGAAGCCTGCCTCAATCTTGCGTGAGTAGCTGTCGTTATCGAAGTCAAACGGCGAATTCTCTCTATTATTCTTCTGATAACGGTACGCACCGTAGCCCGACCAGCGGTCATCGAAATCCTTTGTAAAGGTCGCATCGTAGTTGAAGCCATTATAATGGGCATCGTTGTACGATTCGCGCGTGATTTCGTAGCTTGTACTGAGATGAAGCTTCCAGCCGCCCACGATAATGGGGTCGTACCCTAGACCGAGGGAATACATCTTATGATTACTCTTAACTGTTCCCTGCTTCCAACGGCCGTATTCACCGTTGATGCCGTAGTGAAAATGCGTATTACCAAGGCGTGTATTGTACCCCCAAAGCAGCGACGGCTCCTTCTTGATCCAGTTATCATCGCTGTCATCAAAATAACCGTAGGTTACACGCGCATAGCTGCCCGCATTGGCCCAGCCGGCGTTAAATTCATTGCGCCAATCCTTTTTCGTCGTATAGACGATTTTAGCATTGGCATCAACATTTTTAGCAATGGGCTGTTTGAGGTTCTGACGAATCCAAAGGCCATTCGTCTTATCATAGCCAATACGTGGGAACCAGTCGGATACGGTTGTATCTTTTTTGAGGTCAACCGTATAGCTTTCCTTAGACAGAAAGGTTGCTCCCTTGATTTTGAACTTAACATTGTGCATGACCATCTTGTCATTCGGGTAAATCTCAATCTTACGCGCAAAAAGGTTGTAATCCGGATGGATGGCACTGCACTTCGTCTTCGTGCCGTCGTAAATGACAATCTTGTCGGGATAGAACTCGAACTTCTTGCCCGTCATGTAGTTATCGGCGACCTTGCCCTTGGCATTTTCCATCGAACCGGTCTTCATCTTGTAGTTGTAGTTCGTCTCAAAGCCATCGAGCATGACCTCAGTCTGGCCCGGCGTAAACTGCAGCACATGGCCTTTGCCCGGGATATGGATGCGTTCCTCGATGGTGTTGCCGTCGATGTTCTCGCCCTCGAAGCGGTGCTGGTCGAGCTGTGTAACCTTGACCTTGCCCTTGGCCGTGAAGTCGCCTGTGGCCTGATTCCATGTGAGGTCATCGCCCTCAAAGGACACCGGTGCGGCTTTTGTCGGGTCAATCGGATAGCGCAGGTGCTTCGCCATCTCAGCCGTATCAGCGGCGAGCTGCTGCTTCTCTGGATTCGGTTTATTCGCCCTTGCCGCACGGTGCTCGTTTTCAAGGTAATCGAGCAGGCCGAGGCTTGTATCAGAATCGGAATGATACGTCGCGGCGCTGGCAGTGCCTGCCACAGGCAGAATTAAGGCCGTGACTATCAGACCTGATAAAATCTTCTTCGTTGATTTCATCCAAAAATATCTCCATTCTATGCATCTATGCGGATTGAAAGACTGCTACCCTTTATAGTACATCATCCCCGCCATGAGCGCAAATCCTGCGCGGGGCAGCGTCTCACTGTTTTGGGGCGATGGTCTCATTGAGGCTGCCCGTACGGTAGCCCAGAAGGTCGAGGGCTGTATAGGCAAAGCCGAGCTTGCGGAAATATGCAGCCGTCTTCTCGCGCAGGCTCTCATCGAGCATGCGCGGAATATCTGAGGGCAGGAGCTCGATGCGCGCGATATTTCCATGGGCGCGCACGCGCAGCTGACGGAAGCCCCTGTCCATGAGGAATTCTTCCGCGAGGTTCACGCGGTCAAGCCCCTCTGGCGTCAGCTCCGTGCCATACGGGAAACGCGAAGCGAGGCAGGCAAAGGATGGCTTATCCCAGGTCGGCAAGCCAAGGGCCTTGGAAAGGTCGCGGATATCCTGCTTATAGAGGCCCGCCTCATGCAGAGGACTCACGATGCCGAGTTCCCTGAGGGCGCGGTGCCCTGGGCGGTAATCGCCGTCATCATCGAGATTCGAGCCATCGACAACACAGGCAAGACCCTTCTCGGCCGCGATTTCCTTCATATGAGAGAAAAGTGCGTGCTTGCAGTAGTAGCAGCGGTTCTCGGGGTTCTCCTTAACGTGCGGCACCGTGAGAATGGGGAACGGCACGACGTGGTGCTCGATGCCCTCTTTGGCGCAGAAGGCTTTTGCCTCATCAACATCGCGCTGCGGCACAAAGTCCGACGCCGCCGTGAAAGCCACGGCCTTGGCACCGAGCGTGTCATGCGCCGCTTTGACAAGGAATGTCGAGTCGACGCCGCTCGAAAACGCGACAGCGACACTGCCGAGTTTTTGCAGGATGCCCTGCAGTTTTTCGTATTTGGCCATAAGCGGGGCAGGAATAGAAGCTTGCTTCATCATGGGAGTCACCTTTCAAAATTGGATATGCAGATTATTAATGTAAGGAAATTTCAGGCCTGCGGTTTCAGGAGACCGTTCTGATAGGCCAGCAGCAGATTGTAGAGGTCCGTAATCTCGTCCTGAATCTCGCGGCCCTGGTCGGTATCGCCGACGGTATTATGGCACGACTGCAGCTCGATGGTCTCGGATACGGACTCGATATCGTGATTGGCCTTGAGGGCCTCGCGGACATCGGCAATGCGCTGATGCTGCAAGAGGCGCAGGCCGCGGGAATTGGAAATCAGTGTGTAGCCTGAAATGCCGGTCTTCTTATGATAGGCACGGCAGAAGCCGCCGTCGATGATGATGGCCTTGCCGTCGGCCTTGACCGGCGTCTCGCCCTTTTTAACTTTGACCGGTACATGGCCGTTGATAATGTGGCCGCGCTTCGGGTCAAGCCCGAATTCCGCGAGGATGCGCTCGCAGCAGGATACATCATCGATATAGCGGTAATACGGGTCGGACGGCTCCTTCCACGTGCTCTCGTCAGGAATCAGCGCGCGTTCAAACGTCTTGAACTCACGGCCCGACGTCGGCGACAGCCGGCCGCACCAGAGGAAATACATGAAGTCAAGGGCCTGCGGCGTGCCGTGCAGCCATGCCTCCCGCGCTTTTCGCTCGCAGAAGTCAAACCATCTGCGGCCGCGGTACTCCTTGCCGTCAAAGCGAATGGTGCGGAAGCTGCCGTCCTCGTTCAAGGGCACGCAGCCATGGAACAGCAGATTGCCGTTGAAGCACGTGTAGAGATTGCCCTTTTGGTAGAGGTAGTCGACATGGCGGTGCAGCACGGTGCTCTCGAGGAAATACGAGCGCAGGTCGTCGATGATTTCCTGCTCGGCGGCCGTCAGTTCATAGACGTCCTCGCTCGACTCATCGATGGTCGGGAAATACGCGCTTTCAAGTTCGTAGCGTTTGCCGTCGCCGAGTGTCGCGTACGACGAACGGAAGTCGATATGGTCGAGCAGACGGCGGCTCTGCATCTGAAATTCCGGATTGCGCGCGATGAGCTGGCCTTCGAGCTTAAACATCATCATCGTGATGGCGCGTTCCGCGGCCTTTAAAGGCGCTTCGTCCGGATAGATATGCGAGGCAAACGTCGTAAGCGGCCGCAGGCTGATGCCATAACCGCGTTCAAGCACGTCCGTATTGTGATAGCGCAGGGAGTTGCGCACGACCGTGGCAATGCAGGCCTCGCTGCCGAGAGCCGCGCCCATCCAGAGGACATCGTGATTGCCCCACTGGATGTCGACCGACGGGTGCTTCATGAGCAGATGGAGGATAGCGTCAGGGCGGTTGCCGCGGTCAAAAAAGTCACCGACGATGTGCAGCCGGTCGACGGCCAGCCGTTTGACGAGGACCGTGAAGGCCTCGATAAAATCAGCGCCGCTGTCAATCTGCACGATGGTATTGAGGAGTTTCTTGAGGTAGATAAACTGGGCCTGGTCGGCTTCCGGCCGCGTATTCATGAGCTCGACGATGATGGAAGTATAGCGGTCAGGGATGAAGCCGCTGACTTTTGAAGCCGGATACTTGTAGCTCATGAGTTTGACGAGCTCTAAAAGGCGTGAGAGATTTTCGCGGTACCAGGCCGGCGTCGCGCGGCGTTCCTCGCGCATCTGGTCGATTTTTTCTTTGGGGTAATAAATCAGCGTACAGAACTCGGCCTTTTCTTCCTCGGTCAGCCGTGCGCCGAAGACATAGTCAACTTTCTCGCGGATGACGCCGGAGCAGTTATTGAGAATATGAAAAAACGAGGCGTATTCGCCGTGCAGGTCGCTCATGAAATGCTCGATGCCTTTTGGCAGCGAAAGATACGACTGCAGATAAATGAGTTTTTCGTAAACGGATTCCTTTGTCGGGTACTTTTCTGCCATGAGGCGCAGAATCTTGCTGGTCTTTTTCGTGCTGCTGTAAGACGTCATCTAAACTTCCCCTTCCCAGATACATAAATCCCCAGATTTCTCAACTATATTCTACTGCAAAAAAGAAAAATGCGTGCGCAGGCCGTAGCAGAGCAGCACGGCCGCAATTGTAAAGAGGTACTCCGTGACAGAACCGACTTTGAAAAGCCGGATGCCGACTTTATGATAAGGTGTCAAAAACGGCACCTTGCCGCAGACAGCATCTTCGGCGATGTGCAGCAGCGCCCCGATGCAGATATACGTGCCAATGGTCACGAGGTCCGCCGTGGGCAGCGAAGTCAGCTGCATTTCTTCCAGATGGCTCAGAAAAAAAATGATGCCAAGATAAAGCACGGGCCAGTGCGACCAGCCGCGGTGACGGCTGCGCCAGCTCCAGTAATTCCCCGCTCTCGGACTGCCCTCGACTTTATCCGGGAATATCGCTCCGGCCATACTGTAAACGGTCAGCAGCAAATCATCCGTCGCTGCATAGACAATGACCCCTGTCAGGACCTGATGGTCGACCCATTTCATAAAAAGAGATTCCCCCAACACACACAAACACACGCTCCTACCTTCTATTTTAACAGATATCTTGTGGAAAACATATGAGGCGCCGTGATTTTTTGGACGAGTGCGGCCGACTATAGTATAATGAAAGAAATACCTTACTTCGTCAGAAAAGGATGTACATACATGGATGACTATACTTGGGAAAAAAATATACGCAGACGCCGCATCAGGAGACGGCGGCAGGCCCTGATGTTTATCATCGTACTGATTATCGTCAGTGCCGCCGGGCTCTTCTGGCATCACTACACCGAGCAGCGTTCACCGGAATACGCGCTTGAACAGGCTGTCGACGCCGTGAATAAGAAAGATGCCGACATGTTCCGCCGCTATGTCAATCTCGACCTCGTGACCTCGCGTGCCTACGACGACCTCACGGCCGACCTCTTTGCCTACGACGCAACGCTGACCGCCACGAGCAAATCGGCGTACGAAAAATTCTACATCACCATCAAGCCGCAGCTCACGAGCGGCACGCAGGATACGATTCTCAGACGCGTGAGCTCCGGCGAATGGAGCCTGCCCGACGGCACGGACATCCTCAAGGGCCGCCAGCTCGGCATCGACTACGAACGTTTTCTCGCGCGCAGCCAGATGCGCAATACTTCATTCGTCAGCATCGGCAAAATCTCGCGCGACGGCACGACAGCCACGGCCGAAATCAACATCAAGGACGACTGGACCCAGACGCCCTTCACGCTTGAAGTGGCTATGGAACAGGCCAACGACGGCCATTGGCAGGTCACCTACCTCAAGAATTACCGCGCCTACCTCGATGCCATCACGCCGCTGCACAATGAGGACATCGCCAAATACATCGATGCCACCAAGAATATTGTCGCTGCTTACAATCAAAAACTCGATGCCTGCAAGCTGCGCTTTGGCAGCCTGACAAAGTCGGGCACGGGGAATCTTTCCGCCGAGCAGAAAGCGGGGCTCAAAGCGCTGATTGAGCAGGAAGTCATCCCCGACCTGCAGGCACGCCAGAAAGAACTCGATGCCGTCGAGGTCCCTGCCGGCGCCCGCTACCTTGCCGACCAGCGCGAGCAGGCCACAAATCTGACGCTGGAATCCTGGAATCACTTCCTCAAAGGACTCGAGACCGACGACCCCGATGAATTCTCACAGGCGGAGACTCTCAACAAACAGGAGCTCGCCGTCGACCTGCGCGTCGACGACATCATCCGCCACACCGCCGTCAGCCGCAGCATCCCCAATCTCCCTTAAAATTAATCTATTATACCGTCTTACCTATTATAGACATAAGAAACGACCATCGCTCATCGAACGATGGTCGTTTCTTATTGCGATTGCAACATCCTTATCCGAAAGAATGAGTCCTGCGGACGTACCTGAGGCCGAAATATATCCCCCCGGCCCCTTGCAAAACCTAACTCTAGGTCCTCATTCTTTATGGATTTTGTACATGGCAACGTACATCGTTGGCAGAACCAACAAAGTCAGAACCGTTGCTACAAGAAGTCCGCTGGCGATGGCCACGGCCATTGGCCCCCAGAAGGTGCTCTTCATCAAGGGCAGCATGCCGAGGATGGCGGCAGCGGCAGTCAGCATAATCGGACGGAAGCGCAGTACGGCGGAATCGACGACGGCATCCCATGGTTTTTCGCCTTCGGCCAGATGTTTTTGAATCTGGTCGATGAGGATGACCGAGTTGCGGATAATCATGCCGGAGAGCGCGAGCACGCCGAGGATGGCGACAAAGCCCATGGCCTTATCGAGCAGCAGCATGCCGGCCGTCACGCCGATAATGCCGAGCGGCGCCGTGAGAATGGTCAGTACCATATCCTTGAAGCTGCGCAGCTGGAACATCAGAAGCGTCATGATGAGGAAAATCATCACTGGAATCGGCTTGACGAGGAAGCCGACGGACTTGTTGCTGTCCTCGAGCGTGCCGGCTTCTTCAATCGAGCAGCCAAGCGGCAGATTGTCGCGAATCTCTTTTGTCGCTGCATAGGCTTTGCTCGTCGCATCGTTGGCCGTGCCCGAATGGACATCGGCGCTGACGGTCACGGTCGGCATAAGGTCATAGCGTTTGATGAGGCCGTCTTCGGCGTCATAGGAAATCTTGGCAATCTGGCCGAGTGTCACGTAGCCGGCCGAGCCGAGGTAAATCGGCAGATTCTCGAGTTCCGCGAGATTCTGGCGGTCGGCAGAGGCCAGGCGCAGGTCGATGTCGATTGTGCGGTCGCCCGTATAAAACTCCGCGGCCTTGGCACCGGTGATTTCTGTATAGAGCGTCTGCGAAACAGCCTGACTCGTCACGCCCATGGAACGCAGCTTATCCTGGTCGAGTTCAAGGTGTACGACCTTGCTCTTTTCGCCCCAGTCATACTGGATATTGTAATTATTCGGGTCCGCAGCGAGGATATCCGCAACTTGTGCCGCGGTCTTCTTCGCCTGCTCGACGGTATAACCGGAAACGCGCAGCATGACGGGATGGTCCGCCGGCGGGCCCGTCTGGATGAATTGGATATTGCCGCTGACATCGGAAAATTCCCCGTCAAAGGCATCCTGCAGGTCTTTTGCCAGAGCTTCGCGCGAAGCCGTATCTTTCGCGACGATGACAAACTGCGAGCAGTTGTCAGCCGAGGCCTTCGGGTCAACGGTCAGCACAAAACGCGGTGCGTACTGGCCGACGTAATAGGAATAGTTCGTGAGTTTATCCTGACGTTCCTGCAAAAATGACGACATTCGGTCGCAGACTTCCTGCGAAGCTGCCATCGAGGAGCCTTCCGGAAGTTTGAGCTCAACGAGAATTTCCGGCCTCAAGGATGGTGGGAAGAATTCCTGCTTGATGAATTTCATCATGAAAAGCGAGACGGCAAAGACGCAGGCCGTCGCAATAAGTACCACTTTGCGGTGCGTCAGGAAGAGATTGAGCACTTTGCGGAAGTACGTGTAAAAACGGCTCTGGTACGGGTCAATCTTGCCCTCGGCATCTTTCTTGACTTCGACGCGGATGAGATAATAGCCGTAAAGCGGCGCGACCATGACCGAGACAATCCACGACAGCAGCAGGGCCGTCGCGATGACCGGGAACAAGGCGCTGCAGAATTCGCTGGCCATGCCTTTAGCAAAAGCAACAGGGATAAAGCCGCAGCACGTAATCAATGTACCCGTGAGCATCGGCTTGGCCGTGGCCCTGAAGGCATAGCAGGCTGCGTCGAAGCGATTGAGTCCCATCTCGAGCTTAACGCTCATCATCTCAACGGCGATGATGGCATCATCGACAAGCAGGCCCAATGCGATAATCAAAGAGCCTAATGAGACTTTGTGCAGGTCGATGCCAGCTGCGTACATGACGACAAAGACGCCGCAGAGTACGAGCGGGATGCAGCCCGCGACAACGAGGCCCGTACGAAAACCGAGGGACAGGAAGCTCACAGCCAGGACAATGACGATAGCTTCAAACAGCGTCTTGACGAAGTCATGGATGGATTCGTTGACAACGCTCGGCTGGTCGGAGACCTGATGAATCTCAAGGCCTACTGGCATATCTTGCTGAATCTTGCCCATCAGGGATTTGAGGTCGTCGCCGAGCTTCAGGATATTGCCGCCGTCTTCCATCGATACGGCAATGCCGATAGCCGGTTCGCCGTTAAAGTACATCTTCGGCGCGGCCGGTTCCTCGTAGCGGCGTTCGACCTTGGCGATATCGCCGAGACGCAGGACCTTGCCGCCCGCGTTGATTGGCATCTGGCGGATGGCGTCAATATCATCGAACTGGCCCGAAACGCGCACATAGACATTATCCGTCTGCGTCTCGACCATGCCTGTGGCCGTCATGTCGTTCTGCTGTGCCAGCGCATTCGTGATGGTCTGCGGGCTGATGCCAAGCTCCGCGAGCTTCGCGCGGTCCATCTCGATGTAGACCTTCTCTTCCTGCTCGCCAATGAGTTCGACCTTCTGGACACTCGGGACATTGAGGAGCAGCCGTCTCGTCTTTTCGGCCTGCTGGCGCATCTCTTCATACGAGTAGCCATCGCCCGTCACAGCATAGACAGAGCCGTAGACATCATCAAAGCGGTCGTTGTAATACGGGCCGTAGACGCCCTGCGGCAGGTCGACTTTTTCATCTTCGCAGAGATTGCGCACGTCCTTCCAAGTCTCGCGGACCTGGCTCTTGTCGACTTCATCACTGAGCTCGACATAGATGACTGTCTGGCCGTCGCGCGTCTCACTCTTGATATTATCGAGTCCGCGCGTGTCCTGCAGCTTTTTCTCGAGCTTATCCGTGACCTGCTCCTGCATTTCCTGTGCCGTGGCTCCCGGCCAGGCGGCAGAAATGACCATCTGGCGAATCGTGAACTGCGGGTCTTCCATGCGTCCTAATTTATTGTAGGCAAAAATACCGCCAATCGCCGTGACGATGATGAAATACCAGACGAGCACGCGGTTCTTCAGCGAGATTTCGGTTAAATTCCTCATGAATCCGCCTCCGTTCTCACGGCTTCTCCTTCATGAAGTTTATGGACGCCGGCGGTCACGACCGTATCTGTGGGGTCAAGACCATGCACGAGCACCGTGTTGTCCCCAAAGTTCTCAACCGTGACGGGGCGAAGTTCAACCGTGTTGTCTTTCGTGACAATCCAGACTTCGGGAGTATCGCCCGTCTGGTAGATGGCCGAAAGCGGCAGTACCGCCCCCGAAGATGATGCTTTATCGTTCTGGGCCACGGTCACGCTGGCCGTCATGCCCAGCTGCATGCCCTCGGGCGGATTTGGGATGGATACGCGCACCTTATAGGTTCGCGACGTACTGTCGGCCATCGGCGAGACCTCGCGTACCGTGCCATCGACATCCTGTGAAAGGGCCCAGAACGAAACTTTGACCGGCGTACCGACTGCCACATCCTGAATGCGGTTTTCCGGCACGGCAATCTCGACTTCGAGCTCATCCGTCTGCACGAGAGTCATGACGGTCTGACCGGCCGAAACGACCTGCCCTTCCTCGGCATTGATTTTTGAAATGACGCCATCAGCACCGGCTGTGAGGTTCGTATAGCCGAGGGCATTGTGGCCCTGTGCGGCCTGTGCCAGTGCCTGCTGATACGTCGCGAAGGCCGCGTCATAATTGGCCTGATACTGGTCGAGCACCGAGGCTGCCACGGCATCCTGATTGTATAGTTCGCTGTAGCGTGCGAGATTGCGCTGGGCAAGGTCCATCTGGGCTCTGGCCTGTGCGACCTGTGCATCGCCGGCATTGGCTTGCTGCACGACATCTTTCGCATTGATGACCATCAGCGTGTCGCCCGCCTTGACGCGGCTGCCCTCCTGCACATTGCGCGAAAGAATCTGGCCGCCGACCTGGAACGAGAGGTTCGTCTCATAGCGGCCGCGCACCGTACCGGAGTACGTACCCGTATCCGTCTCCGAGCCGCTGCCCGCCTGCTGCGTCTTGACAAGCGGCGCTTTGTCTGCCGTCTGAGCTTTCTGTCCGCAGCCGGCTGCCGAGAACGTCACGAGCAGCAGGACCATCGCCAGAGCTAGTCCTTTATTTCTTCTCATCGAGTTCCCCTCCTGCAGGTATGTCCTCCGGAATATTCTTGGCCAGTTTGTAGATATCGGCCTGGCAGGCACGTTCAACGAGGTGGTCGATGCCTTTGACAATGATATCTACCTCCTTCGGCTCCATGTCTTCGACGAGATAATCGACCCAGCGCTGAATGACATTGCGCAGATAAGCATGCTGCTCCTTGCCGAAGTCCGTCAGATAGACATGTTTCGCGCGCTTATCGCGTGCGTCCTGCTCGCGGTAAACGAGGCCTTTCTTCTCAAGCATATTCATCGTGCGCGTCACGACGGCCTTATCGAGATAAAGCATAGCCGCGAGCTCGTCCTGTCTTGCCCCTTCATGGTCGTAAATGCGCAGCAGCATGACGTACTCCGAATACGTCAGATGCAGCTTCTCGCAGGCCTCCACAACAAAAATCTGTGAACGGCGGTACAAGACCGAAAACCAGCGGCCAATGTTAATGTATTCATCCATAATGGTATCCCCTCCAAATGATGAAGAATGTTCTAAACGATAAAATGACTCGAATATACGATTTGAATCATGTGTTTGTTGACATCACGTAAACAAGTTGATTCCATCAAATAAAATTTTACCATATCCGTTCAAAAAGTCAATTATCCGGTGTTATTTTAGAACAAATACCATAAATTAACGCCAATATACGGTATACATGAGAAAGCTCATGTATTTTCGGGCATTCAGCGTGTATAATGATAGAGACGAATGAATGAAAAAGGGGGATACCTTATGACCTGTCCAAGAGTCGGACATATCAATTTCCTGAACGTACTGCCGCTCACCTGGGGCTATGCGCACGGGGCCGCCGAAGGGCTGCAGCTGACGCGCGGCGTACCGGCGGAGCTCAACAGCGATATTGTCAACCACCGCCTTGACGTCAGCAACGTCTCGTCCATCATCTACGCGCGCCACAGCGAAGAACTCGTCGTGCTGCCCGATGTCTGCGTTTCGACGGACGGCGATGTCGAAAGCATCCTGCTCGTCTCGCGCAAGCCCATCGAGTCGCTCAAGGATGACAAAATCATCCTGACAGCCAAGTCCGCGACCTCGCACTGCCTGCTCAAAATCATCCTGCGCCTTGCCTACGGTGCCATCCCGAACTACTACATCCGTCACATCACACCGGAAGACCCGATTCCTGAAGATGCCACGGCTTCCCTGCTCATCGGCGATGACGCCCTCTGGCTCTACCATCATCCGCTCGAAGGCTTCTATTATTATGACCTCGGCCTCGAATGGAAGAAAATGACCGGCAAAAAGATGGTCTATGCCCTCTGGGTCGCGAGCCGCCGCTTTGCTGAAACGCGGCCGGAGCTCCTGCAGCTCGTCTACGACCGCATCCATCATGCGTTCCTGACAGCCGGTGAACACAAGGATGCGGCCATCCGCGAAATCCTGCCGAAGAAACCGACGTTCACCTATGAACAGCTCGACGAATACCTCGGCCCGATTATCCGCTGGAACCTCACCGAAGAATACATCGACGGCCTCAAGACATTCTACTCGCTGGCCCATAAGATGAATCTCATCGACCATGTGCCCGAGATTGAATTTGCCAAAGTCCGGCGCAGCTGACCTCAGCCTGGACCGGCGCGCAAAAAAAGAAAGGATAGCGAGCCAATGAAACCATGGAAAAAAGGCCTTGCCCTGCTGCTCATGGGCATGAGCCTGCTGTCACTTGGCTGCGGCAATGCCCAGCAGTCGGCAGCACCAAAGGAAAAAACACTGGACGAACAGGTCGACGATATCGTCAGTTCCATGACGACGACCGAAAAAGTCGGCCAGATGGTCATGATTGGCGTGCAGGGCACCGAAGTCTCGGACGACAGCCGCTACATGCTGCATCAGTACCATATGGGCGGCGTCATCCTGTTCGACCGCAATATGGAATCGGCGGAGCAGACGCAGAAACTCATCGCGGACCTGCAGGACAATGCCGAAGAAAAAGTACCGCTGTTCATCGGTGTCGATGAGGAAGGCGGCGCTGTCGTGCGCGGCAAATCGTTCATCACGCCGCCGGAGTCGCAGCAGGCCATCGGCCGCACAGGCAAAGTCCCCGCAGCTGAGGAATCTGCCCGCAGGACCGGCGAACAGCTCAAAAAGCTCGGCTTCAACGTCAACTTCGCCCCTGTTGCCGATGTCGGCAACTATGAACGGGCTTTCAGTGCCGATGCAAAGCAGGCGGCCAAGTTTGTCGAAGCTGCCACGCAGGGCTATGAGGAAGCGCGCATGATGTACGCCCTCAAGCATTTTCCAGGCATCGGCCGCGGCACGGTCGACTCGCACCAGGACATTTCTTCCATCACGGCCTCCAAAGATGAGCTCATGGAAAAAGACCTCGTGCCTTTTAAGACCATCATCGATGAACGCCAGCCGGAAGATTACTTCATCCTCGTATCGCATCTGAAATACCCTGCCCTCGACCCTGACCATCCTGCCAGCCTTTCGAAAAATATCCAGACGGGGCTCCTGCGCGATGAACTCGGCTACCGCGGCCTCATTATCACCGACGATGTCGAGATGGGCGCACTTGCCAAGCATTACAGCTTCCGCGAACTCGGCGTGCGTGCCGTCGAGGCCGGCTCCGACATCGTGCTTGTCTGCCACGAATATCCGCACGAGACCGATGTCTACCTCGGCCTGCTCGATGCCGTGAACGACGGCACCATCCCGATGGAACGCATCGATGAATCCGTGCACCGCATCGTCAAAGCCAAACTGCTGCACAGGCAGTCATAGACCTGACAACATATATATAAGAACACAAAAAGACCGGACCCTTTTATGAGGTCCGGTCTTTTTTATGGCTGTAAATCCATTATTTAAAGAACATCGCGTAATAACCCGCCGCGAAGATGTAAAGTACGATGAGCGGCAGAATCCACGTTGCGTAGAAGCGAATCCACTTTGGGAAGGCGATGCCTTTGCCCGTATCGGCTTCTTTGATGAAATTATTCCAGCCCCAGCCGTAGCGGCTCGTGCAGAAGGCCAGATAGACGAGGCTGCCGAGCGGCAGCAGGTTGTTGCTGACGATGAAGTCTTCAAGGCTCAGGACGTTCGAGCCCTTGCCAAGCGGCATGAAGCCGCTCCAGACGTTGAAGCCGAGCACGCACGGCATGGAAAGCAGGATGATAAGAGGAATGCCCCAGCGAATGATGGTTCTGCGGTCTTTGTGCAGCAGCTCAAAGAAGCAGGCGATGAGGTTCTCGAAGACGGCGATGACCGTCGACATCGAGGCAAACGCCATGAACAGGAAGAACATCGCGCCCCAGAAATGACCGAACGGCATGTGGTTAAAGACGTTCGGCAGCGTGACGAACAAGAGGTTCGGGCCGCTGCCCGGATTGACGCCGTAGCTGAAGCAGGCCGGGAAGATGATCAGGCCGGCCATGATGGCAACGAACGTATCGAGTACGATAACCCAGATGGCCTCGCCCGTCAGGCGCTTCGACTTGCCGATATAGCTGCCGAAGATAGCGAGAGCACCAATGCCAAGGCTCAGCGTAAAGAAGGCCTGGCCCATGGCAGCGAAGACGACTTCCTGTACGCCGTATTCCACGACTTTGCTGAAATCCGGATAGAGATAATACTTAAGACCAATTTCGCTGTTCGGCAGCATGATGGAGTTGATGGCCAGCACAATCATCAGGAGCATTAGTGCGACCATCATCCATTTCGTGATGCGTTCGACACCGGCTTCAACACCGAGGTAGCAGACACCGCCGCAGAGCACGACGACGAGAATCATGCAGCCGGCCATCGTCACAGGGTCGGCGAGCAGGCCGCCAAAGACGCCGCCGACAGCCGCCGCATCCATGCCGTCAAAGGCACCTGTGGCCATTTTGTAAAGGTAATAGAACATCCAGCCCGAGACCGTCGTGTAGAACATCATGAGCAGGAAATTGCCCGCAATGGCCCCGTACTTATACAGATGCCACTTTGTTCCTTTCGGCTCGAGCACGTCAAATGACATCGCCGCACTGCGGACACTGCCGCGGCCGACAGCAAACTCAGCCACCATGATGGGCAGACCGAGGATGGCGAGGAACACGAGATAGATGAGTACAAAAGATGCGCCGCCGTACTGGCCCGTGATGTACGGGAAACGCCAGACATTGCCGAGGCCGATGGCACAGCCCGCCGAGACCAGGATGAATCCCAGACGCGTCGAGAAACTTCCTCTCTTTTCCAAATAAATCCCTCCTAATCGTCTTTACAGAGATACGATTTTTATAGTATATACCCATATAGTTTACTCTACCAGACGAGTCTTGTCCAGTCGCAGGCGTCAACTGCCTATGGACATAAAAAAGCCTCCCCGAAGGGAGACTCATGATGAAATCCTTAGGCTTAAGGATTAAAGAACTTTCTGCAGGTAAGCCTTGATTTCGTCGCCGTCTTCCATAGCCATGACGTCAGCGAGGACTTCCTTGGCCTTGACGGAGCTGATGGAGCGGATCTTCTCCTTGACGCGCGGAATGGACGGAGCACTCATCGAAAGCTCGTTGATTCCCATAGCCATGAGCAGGACAGCAGCGTTCGGGTCCGAAGCCATCTCACCGCACATGCCGGCCCAGATGCCGTTCTCGCGGGCACTCGTAATCGTGCGCTGTACGAGGCGCAGGACAGCCGGGTTGAAGTGGTTGTAGAGGTACGAGATGTTCGCATTGCCGCGGTCAACAGCCAGCGTGTACTGAACGAGGTCGTTCGTGCCAATCGAGAAGAAGTCAACGTATTTGGCGAGAACCGGCGTCATGACAGCAGCTGCCGGCGTCTCAACCATGATGCCGACCTGGACATCATCGGAGTACTTCTTGCCCTCGTGCGTGAGTTCGAGTTTTGCCTCTTCGATGAACTCTTTGACCTTCTTGAATTCCGAGACGTTGATGATCATCGGAATCATGATGGCTGCTTTGCCGTAAACACCGGCGCGCAGGATAGCCTTAAGCTGCGGCAGGAAGAGGTCGCGGCGCTGCAAGCTGATGCGGACGGCGCGGTAGCCGAGGAACGGGTTTTCCTCTTCCGGAATATTGAGGTACGGCAGCGGCTTATCACCGCCGATATCCATCGTGCGGATGACGCAAAGCTTGCCCTTGCACTTCTCAACAGCTTCTCTATAGGCCTTGAACTGGTCTTCCTCCGTCGGGATTTCCTGACGGCCCATGAAGACGAATTCCGAACGAAACAGGCCGACGCCTTCAGCGCCATAGTTCAGCGCGTTGTCGACGTCCATATGTGTGCCGATGTTGGCCATGAGGTCAACTTTGACACCGTCCGTCGTAACGGCCGGCAGGTTTTTGAGTGCTGCATAGTGAGCAGCGAGCTCTTTCTGCTTCTTGATTTTGTCATCGTAGCTGGCGATATCTTCAGCCGTCGGGTTGATGACGATGACGCCGCGCTCGCCGTCCATGATGACACGGTCGCCATCAGAGATCTTGTCGATGCGGTCCTCTTTGTTGAGGCCGACAATCGTCGGGATAGCACGGGCTTTGGCGATGATGACAGCATGCGCCGTCGTGCTGCCCGAACCGAGCAGGACACCGGCGATCTTCTCCGTCTCCATACCGGCGATGACCGAAGGCTCGATTTCACGGCCGCAGAGGATAACTTTCTCGTCACCGATTTCCGGCTCTTTGACACCGAGGATGTATTTAGCGACGCGCTTGCCGACATCGCGCAGATCGACGGCACGGGCAGCGAAGTACTCGTCTTCCATCTGCTCGAACATGACCGCCTGCTCCTCCGCTGCCTTGAGGACAGCCTGCGGTGCATTGCCGAGTTCGTCTATCTTAGCCATGATATTGTCGGACATCATCGGGTCCTGTACCATCATGCGGTGTGCTTCCATGATAGCGGCCTGTTCCTTCATATCCTTGCTCTTGAGCTTTTCGATGCTCTCGCGCAGGATTTCAGCCACAGCCGTCAGTGCGTCCTGTGCCTTTTTCTTCTCCGTCTCTTTGTCTTCCGGTTCATAGTTGACCAGATAGCCGTCGAGGTTCTGGCCTGCGAGCATGATTTTGCCCATGGCGATACCGGAGATAACGCCTTTACCACGAATGATTTCTGCCATTTTGATTTCCCCCTGAAAAATTCCCTGCATTCGCGTGCACCAACACGTCCATGTGCACTTACGAAAATGACCTTCCTCCCGCCGAAGCCGGAGGAAGGTCATTTCACATATCTACTTCCAAACGAAAGATTATTCCTCGCCGAACTTGGAGGCGATGAGGTCTTTCAGAGCTTTGACAGCCTCAGCTTCATCCGGGCCGTCAGCGATGATCGTGACTTCCGTGCCTTTGACAAGACCCATGCTCATGATCATGAGAATGCTCTTAGCGTCAATCGTCTTGCCCTTTGCCTGCAGCTGAATCTTGGATTTGAACTTCGTAGCCGTCTGAACAAAGATGGAAGCTGGACGAGCGTGGATACCAGTCTTGTTTTCAATCGTAATCGTTTCCTGAGTCATTTGAACCTCTCCATTCTGAAAATCATTAATGTTACTTCTCCTGCCATTGCAGGAACATAATCAGCACTTATTAATTATGCAAGATGCGTGCCAACTTTTCCCGCCATGCAGAAAATTTTATTTTGACCTGCAAAGCCTTATGGTAAGGGCCCTGCCGGCAGCTATCTCATTCGTTTTAGGATTGTTCATTTCTTTTGGGAATTCATCTAAGCGAAGTTTTGGTAAAATTTACCAAAAGCGCGCCGCTCGCTTGGTAAATTTTACCAAGCATTGGTAAATTATACCAAGCCGTACTTCCTCGCCTTGGCAGCTACGGTCTTATGGCTGATGCGCAGAAGTTTTGCCGCACCGTTGAAGCTCGTCCCCTGACGCAGGGCATTGGCGATAATCTGCTTCTCGTATTCTTCCCACGGCAGCACCGTATCGTCGGCCTGACCGCGGACCTCACGGCCGGCGATATCCCCCTTAATATAAGAAGGAAGCAGCTCTTCGGTGATGAGGTCGCTGTCCATCAGCGTGATGACGCGTTCGATGACATTCTCGAGCTCACGGACATTGCCCGGCCAGCGGTAATGCATGAACATCTGCATGGCCTCAGGGGTGATGCCGCGTACGTCCTTCTTATTCTCCTTGCTGATTTTCTCGATGAAATGCTCGACGAGCAGCGGGATATCATCGGGACGGTCGCGCAGCGGCGGCAGAATAATCGGGATGACGTTGAGACGGTAGTAAAGGTCATCGCGGAACGTGCCTTCATGGACCATTTCCTCAAGGTTGCGGTTCGTCGCCGCAATGATGCGCACATCGACATGAATCGTCTCTTCGCCGCCCACGCGGTCAAATTCTTTCTGCTGCAGCACGCGCAGCAGCTTGACCTGCAGGTTTTTATCGAGTTCGCCAATCTCATCGAGGAAAATCGTGCCGTGGTTGGCAAGCTCAAACTTGCCGAGCTTGCGGCGCACCGCACCGGTGAACGCACCCTTCTCATGCCCAAAGAGCTCAGACTCGAGCAGTGCCCCGGGGATAGCCCCGCAGTTGACGCGGATAAACGGACCGCGGCGCCGGCCGCTCGCATAGTGGATGCCCTCAGCGATGACCTCTTTGCCCGTGCCGCTTTCGCCGCGAATGAGGACATTCGCCGAAGAAGCCGCGGCCTTGGACGCGAGGGCCAGTACGTCGACGACT
The DNA here is from genome assembly GCA_900552565.1 of uncultured Selenomonas sp. Classification (GTDB taxonomy): domain Bacteria; phylum Bacillota; class Negativicutes; order Selenomonadales; family Selenomonadaceae; genus Mitsuokella. The sequence goes on from USAK01000017.1 coordinate 34,071, forward strand.
TTGCCGCTTTTGCCGATATAATTGGCAAAAGCCTGAGCCGTCTTTTTCGTGCGCAGCAGCTCCTGCTCGAGGTATTCTGCCTTAGCCGAAACCTGCGACAGGCGCTCCATAAGCGTCTGGATTTCCGTAATATCCTTGATGACCGAAACAACGCCGGCGATTTCACCGTCGACAAAAATCGGATTGACATTCGCAACAATCGTCGTGCCGTCTTTCTTATGACGGATGCTGCCGATGCGGGCAATGCCCGAACGCAGCACGGCACAGCGGTTGCCGTCCGCGGCCTTCTCGAATACATTCTGTCCGACGACCATCTCCGGTGTCTTGTGGACAATGCGCAGATAGGAAGGATTGACGTACGTGACTTCGCCGCTGCGGTCGACGACGCAGATGCCATCCTGCACAGATTCTAAAATCATCTGCAAGCGTTCCTGCATCAGGGCATTCTCATGCAGCAGCTTATCGACGCCATGAATTTCCTCGGCCTCATTCATAATGAAGTCACTTTCAAGGAAGCGGACCATCTCGAGGACAGCCTGACGGCCATTATCCCCTTCCGAAGAGACAAAGACCGAATCCCCCTGATTGACCTTCAGCGCCACGAGTTTCATGAGGCTGTGCATCTCACAGCGCTCACTGCGCTCGCTGCGCAGATAGAGGTGGCATTCATAGCGCTTGCAGAGCTCCTGCGCACGCTGCACAATCATCGCCGCGACGCGGGCGTGGATGCCGCCTTCATCATGAATGACGGCTTCCTTTTCAAAAATCATTTCCATCGTTCCTTTCTACTTGTTCTTATTATACTATATCTTCGGGGCAAAATCCTCTCCCAGCACGAAAAAACCGAACTTTTCACGCAAAGATTTTTATTCCCGAGCAAAACTGCCCAAAAGAGGCTCAAAATTTTTTCAAAAAAAGCGTTGACAAGGTTACACTGCAGCGTTATGATAGTACACGTAATCAAAACAACAGTTCACATAACGAACATAGCTGAAGACAGGAAAGAGTACGTTTCCACTGCTGATGCATAGCGAGCCGGGTATGGTGAAAGCCGGTGATGAGCAGGAAGCCGAAAATCATCCTCGAGGCATGGCGCTGAATCCAGAGTAAGTGGCCACGACCGCTCCCCGTTACAGGAGCCGCGTATGATGGTACGTAGTACATTACGAATACCTGAGTACGTCAGAGCGTCGTGCTTTTGCACGGAACTTGGGTGGTAACGCGGAAATCAAATCCGTCCCTTTCAGAGGGACGGATTTTTTATTTTCAGCAAACAGCTTTTATTTTTCATTTCATCTTGGAGGTATCATTATGGAACATGTAGCAAACGTCGATTTTGCCCGTCTAAAACGAGTACGCGACTGGCGCATCATTCTGCCGGTCTTCCTCGTCTCAATCATCGCCTGCATTGACCGCGTCAACATCGCTTATGCAAAACTCACGATGACCGCGGATCTCCCGTGGATCACGCCGGAGGTCTTCGGTATGGGCGCTGGCATCTTCTTCGTCGGCTATCTGATTTTCGAGATTCCGGGCTCGCTCGTCGCTTCTCATTTTTCTGCGACGAAATGGATTGCCCGCATCATGTTCACGTGGGGCCTTGTCTGCGTGTTCATGGCCTTCGTCACAACGGAGTTTCAGTTCTTCCTTTGCCGCTTCCTCTTGGGCGCATCGGAAGCCAGCCTTTATCCTGTCATCTACTCCGTCCTGTTCCCGCGCTGGTTCACGGCTGGTGAGCGTTCCCGCGCTACAAGCCTCATGCTGACGTCGCTGCTGCTTTCCAATATCATCGGTGCCCCGCTTGCCGGCGTTCTTCTTGAAACTTCGTTCTTCGGCATGCACGGCTGGCAGGAACTCTTCATCCTCGAAGCTATCCCGGCCCTTGCCTTCGCTGCTTTCTTCTTCTTCTGCGTCAAAGACCGTCCGGACCAGGTAAACTGGCTCACGGATGATGAAAAACAGTATCTGACGGAAAACTTCAACCGCGAACAGGCTGCTATGCAGTCCCGTAAAAAATACACGGTTCTCCAGGCTTTCCGTGACCCGAAAGTCCTCAAGCTCTGCCTCATCTATTTCCTCTGGGTCGTTGGTTTCTGGGGCTTCTACTTCTGGATGCCGACCGTCCTCAAAGAACTTTCCGGTCTTTCCACTTCGCTGCTCGGCGGTGCTATCGCCATCCCGATGAGTGCTGCTCTCGTCGTCCAGCTCATCATCAGCAAAACGTCGACGAAAACAGGCGATAAAGTCTGGCATGTAGCCATCACGTTGTTCGTCGGTGCTCTTGGTCTCGGTCTTTCCCCGTTTGCTCACAGCCTGCCGGTTGCTCTTGCGCTTGTCTGCCTCTCCGCTATCGGCATCCATGCAGCCATGGGTGTTTGGTGGACGATCCCGACGACATTCCTCACGGGTCCGGCAGCGGCTGGTTCCGTCGCTCTCATCAACTCCTGCGGCAACCTCGGCGGCTGGGTCGGCCCGAACATGATGGCTTGGGTCAAAGTCACGACGGGTTCCTTCGATTTCGGCTACTACATCATGGGGGCATTCATGCTGCTCTCCGGCCTGCTCGTCCTGACCATCCAGTACAAACTCAATGGCGAACGCAAGAACGTCTTTGTTGCGGCTAAAGCAGAAGACGCCAAGCTGGAAGAAGCTGAAGCATAATTCTCCAAGACAGCAAAACCTACTATAATATATAGCGTAAAAAATGGCTTCCCGATGAAACTGTCGGGAAGCCATTTTTATTACCGAAATTCTCAAAGGGACGCTGCAAAATCGGCGCCGAGTTTTTCGCAGGCAGCCAGTGCCTCATCGTCCGGCGCATTCTCGACGGCAAGGCCATCACCGAAGAGTTTGGCGCCGTCGCCGCGCGTACGCTCGGCCCACGACTCCATCCAGGCACCGCCGCCCCAGCCGTACGAACCGAACAAAGCAACGGGCTTATCTGCGAGCTGGCCTTCCGCCTCGGCAAAGAACGGTTCAAACGCGCCTTCCTCAAGGACCTCATCGCCCATGGCCGGACAGCCGAACATCAGGCCATCGTAGTCCTTGAGCTTTGCGGCGCCGCCGAACGATTCCACCTCAAAGACCTCGACATCGGCCCCAGCGCCCTTGACGCCCTTTTCGATAGCCTTGGCCATTTCCAGCGTATTGCCCGTGCCGGTCCAATAAATAATTGCAATCCTGCTCATAAAAATCCTCCGTTTCCTTCTATATATATAGATACGTATTTCCTATTTCTCATTGCCTCAAACAGCCTTGACAAGTTCAGGGAACGAACAGCCCGCTTCCAGCTGCGAACAAAATTTCTCCGTGCAGTGCGCAAAGCGGTCAAAGAGAGCACGTATCTCTTCTTCATTGGCATATACCTTCCAATACCCACTATAGCAGAAATCCTGTCCCTTGTGCGTGATAAATCCTACAACATCCTCGACAGGATAGCCAAGAAACAGGCCAATCTCATGCGGAAATGACTTTTGCAGCCGCATGCGCAGCTGCAGGTAATGAAGACAGGCGGAAAGCCCTTCCGCACAGGGATAGCCATAGTGCTGCAGGATTTCCGCGCGGTAGAAAAGCAGCAGAACATACGCTTCGCCCTCAGCCACGCGAAAGATCTCAATCCCCTTGCACGAGAAACAAGGTCGATAAGAGTCGAGCAATGCTTCAAAATCCGCGAAATGATCCTTGCGGAAAGACAGCAGGCTCGCAGGGCGCAGTCCGACAAGCAGCGGCACTGCATGAAAGTCCATGAGCTGTTCAAATCCCTCTCGTCCGCTACGATAAATCTGTAAATATCTATTTTATATTACACAAATCTATACTGTAGATGCCCTCACGAACATCTTTCCTGATTCATTGCGTCCGATTTTGCCCTGCCGAAGCAGGCAGCTACTTTCGTTTGATATAA
>USAK01000018.1 GCA_900552565.1 uncultured Selenomonas sp.
ACTGTAAATCTGTCATCTTCGGATTACGATGGTTCGAATCCATCCCTGCCCACCACCTTGAATGTACAGCGTCGCGCAAGCGGCGCTTTTTTCATGCCTGAAATCTTGCCGCTTTTTTATAAACATGATACGATGCACTTATGAATCTTGCTGACTTGTCAGTGATGAGTCGCGAAATGAATAATGAGAATAATGAATGGAGCGATAGTACATGAAATTTCCAGAAGGATTCCTTTGGGGCGGCGCGGTGGCGGCCAATCAGTGCGAAGGTGCGTATAACGAAGACGGCAAGGGCCTCGATATCCAGGATGTCATGCCAAAGGGCATCCTGACCGGGCCGACGGAGGAGCCGACACCGGACAACCTCAAGCTTGAAGGCATTGATTTCTATCATCGTTACAAGGAAGATATCAAGCTGTTTGCCGAGATGGGCTTTAAGGTATTCCGTACATCGATTGCCTGGAGCCGCATTTTCCCGAATGGCGATGATGCGGAGCCCAATGAGAAGGGGCTGCAGTTCTATGATGACCTCTTTGCGGAGTGCCATAAATACGGCATCGAGCCGCTCGTGACGATTTCCCATTATGAGACGCCGCTGCATCTGGCAAAGAAATACAACGGCTGGGTCAATCACGACCTCATCGGCTTCTATGAGAATTATGTGCGCACGCTTTTTAACCGCTATAAGGGGAAGGTTAAATACTGGCTGACGTTTAACGAAATCAACTCGGTGCTGCATCAGCCGCTGCTGTCGGGCGGCATCATGACGCCGCGTGAAGAACTCCGTCTTTCTGACCTTTATCAGGCCTGCCATCATGAACTGGTCGCGTCGGCTCTCGCGACGAAGCTGGCCCATGAAATCATGCCGGAAGCCAAGGTCGGCTGCATGATTCTTGCTCTGCCGATTTATCCGCTGACGCCGGACCCTGATGATATTATCGCGGTCATGCAGGCCAATCATGCCAATGACTTTTTCGGGGATATGCACGTACGCGGCCGGTATCCGGGCTATATGAAGCGCTATTTCCGCGAACACGGCATCACCATCAGGATGACGGCTGAGGAAGAACGGCTGCTTGCAGAAAACACGGTGGACTTTGTCTCGTTTAGCTATTATTCCAGCCTCTGCGAAGGTTGCTACGGTCAGGCGGGAGAGAGCGCTAACCTCATGGGCGGCAAGGAGAACCCGTATCTCAAGAAGAGCGAATGGGGCTGGACGATTGACCCGCAGGGCCTGCGCTATGTGCTGAACCGCTACTATGACCGCTGGCAGAAGCCGCTGTTCATCGTTGAGAATGGCCTGGGCGCTAAGGACGTGCTGGTGGATGATGACAAGGGCGGCAGGACGGTCGAGGATGATTACCGCATCAACTATCTTCATGACCATCTTGTACAGCTCGGTGAGGCCATCGAGGACGGCGTGCCGGTCATGGGCTATACGACCTGGGGCAGCATCGACCTCGTCTCGGCCTCGACCGCGCAGATGAGCAAACGCTACGGCTTTATCTATGTCGACCGCAATGATGATGGCACGGGAACGCTGGCGCGCTATCCGAAGAAATCCTTCTATTGGTATAAAGATGTCATTGCCTCGAACGGCGCTGTGCTGGCAGACGAATAAAATATAAACTCGGCGCAATAAAAAATCCGCTCCCTGAGGGGGCGGATTTTTTTGTGCTGCATAATTGTATCGAATTTATTTTTCAATCGGGCAGGAGTGGACCGTGCCGTTGCTGCGTTCCGCGGCATGTTTTCCTTCAAACAGGGCCTGGCTTACGCGGCGCATGAGTTCTTCTTCTTCAGCTGCGGCACTGAAGACAAGCTGCTTGTCCTCAGGCTGTACCTCACTCTCGAGGCCGGTGATGGCCAGCTGCAGGCGGTGGTCTTTATCTTTGCGGAAGGAATACGTCTGGCGCGTGGCCAGCCATTCAGTAATCATCTCGATGTTCTGGAAGGAGGCATTTTTGTTGTAGTCCTTGTAGACATCTGCGGCGATGGCGGCAGCGCGTTTCTTGTCCTCTGAGGCTCCGATGATGGAGAAAGCCTTCTGCTGTCCTTCGGTGATGAGTTTGGTGATGATGTAAAGCATGCAATCGTTCCTTTCTATAATACCTACATCGGCAGATTTTCGCAGGTGATACGAAAAAAGCACTTGCCGAGGCAAGTGCTTGTACTTTCAAATGGTGACCCAGGAGGGACTCGAACCCCCGACCCTTTGATTCGTAGTCAAATACTCTAATCCAGCTGAGCTACTGAGTCATGTTCTTGTTGGCGTTTATCGCTGTCAACGGATATTATAATATCACCTTCTGGGGATACTGTCAACACTTTTTATAAAGAAATTTCTTTTTCGGTACTTTTTTGAAATATACGGGCTCAAAAATAAAAAGATGAATTAAGTTCATTTTTCCCTTTATAAAATGATTCTTTTCCGATATAATAGAATAGTCAACAGAAGACAGGTATTTCTTATAGACGGGAGCGATACGAATGGAAGAGAAGATGGGACGCAGAGAGAGAAAGAAACTGCTGTCACGCAAGGCAATCCTCGATGCCGCTGTCCGCGAGTTTTCCCGCCAGGGCTTCAAGGAAACGTCCATTGCTGATATCATGAATGCCGCTGACCTCGGCCTTGGCACGTTCTACAACTACTTCGAGTCGAAGGAAGAGATTCTCATGTGCCTGCTCGGACGCTTTGTACAGGAAGTCAATGCGGAACTGCAGTGCATGCGTGAGGCGAAACGGCCTTCCTATGAACTTTTGGAAGCGGGCAGTGCCATCACGGCGCGTTTCCTCGATGAGAACCGTTTTCTGCTGCCGCTGTTCCTTTCGGCAGCGGAGCACTCGGCCAAACCGCAGGCGAAAGCAGCGAAAGGCATGACAACGCCTGGGTTTAAGTCCATATTTGAGGACATTCTGCGGCAGGGGCAGGCAGCGGGAGAAATCCGCGACGATGTGCCGGCAGACCTCATTGCGGAAATGTTCCATTCCATTTATCAGGCGGCGGCCTTCAGCCGTCTGCCTATCAGCTTCCAGCAGAATGTAGCGCTCAAGACGCGCCTGCTGCTTTCGGGCATCCGCAGGCAGTCATAAACGCTGTAAAGGCTGTAGGGAATGAAACTGTCTTTGGGACAGCCATGTGCTGCTGTCCTGCAACTTTATATCTTGGGAGAAAATGTATGATTAGTGTAACAAAACTTTTATTCGCACGGGAATACTTTGGTGACCGCCTGCGTTATACGAAAAACGCGCATACGATGCGCAATGGTGCGGCTGAAGGTGTGGGCCCTGTCGTCGTCTGGAACTCGACGAAGACCTGCAATCTGAAATGCATGCATTGTTATATGAAGTCAGATGCCAAGAAATACAAGAATGAGCTGACGACGGAAGAAGCCAAGAAGTTCATCGATGACCTTGCAGATTTCCATGTGCCGGTGCTGCTGTTCTCCGGCGGCGAGCCATTGATTCGCCCGGACTTCTTTGAACTCGCGGCCTATGCACAGGCAAAAGGCGTGCGTCCGACGCTTTCGACGAACGGCACGCTGATTACGCGCGAAGTCGCGCAGCGCATCAAGGATATCGGTGTCGGCTATGTCGGCATCTCGCTCGACGGCCTTAAAGATGTCAACGATAAATTCCGCGGCGTCGAAGGTGCTTATGAAAAAGCCATGCAGGGCATCAAGAACTGCGTAGCCGTTGGCCAGCGCGTCGGCCTGCGTTTCACAATCAACCACCACAATATCCAGGAGCTTGACCGTATCTTCGATTTTATTGAAGAAGAAAATATCAACCGTGTCTGCTTCTACCATCTCGTTTACTCCGGACGCGGCGAACAGATGATGGACCAGGATGTCACGCCGGAAGAATCGCGCCGTGCGATGGATACAATTATCCGCCGCACAAAGGATTTTGAGGAGCGCGGCCTGCAGAAGGAAATTCTCACGGTCGACAATCACTGCGATGGTCCGTATATGTATCTCAAAGCCCTCGAAGCCGGCGATATGGAGACGGCCGCCCAAATCAAGAACTATATCTCGATGAACGGCGGCAACCGCTCGGGCATTGCCTTTGGCGAGGTTGACCCGTTGGGCTATGTTCATCCGGACCAGTTCACGCAGCATCATACGTTCGGCAACGTGCGTGAGCGCAAGTTCGGCGATATCTGGCAGGATACGTCGAATCCCATCATGGCAGGTCTTAAAGACCGCAAGCCGCTGCTCAAAGGACGCTGCGCGAAATGCAAATGGCTCGACAACTGCAACGGCAATTTCCGCACGCGTGCTGAGGCGCGGACGGGCGACTTCTGGGAGTCGGATCCGAGCTGCTATCTGACGGATGAGGAAATCGGACTGACGGAGGAAAAGAAATGAAAATCATCTCGTGGAACACGACAAATGCCTGCAATATGTACTGTGCCCACTGCTACCGTGAGGCAGGCTGCAAGGCTGAGGAAGAACTCAGCACCGAAGAGGGCAAGAAACTCCTGCGCGAGATTGCCAAAGCCGGTTTTAAAATCATGATTTTCTCGGGCGGCGAGCCTTTGATGCGCCCCGACATCCTCGAGCTCGTCAAATACGCTTCGGACCTCCATATGATTCCTGTCTTTGGCACGAACGGCACGCTGATTACGCTTGACATGGCGAAGAAGCTCAAGGAAGCCGGTGCCCGTGCGATGGGCATCTCGCTTGATTCTCTCGACCCAGCCAAGCATGATAAATTCCGCAGCTTCCCCGGCGGTTGGGAAGGTGCCGTACAGGGCATGAAGAACTGCCGTGCCGTCGGACTGCCGTTCCAGATTCATACGACAGTCATGGACTGGAATCAGGGCGAACTTGAGGCCATGACGGATTTTGCTGTCGAGATTGGCGCCAAGGCACATCATTTCTTCTTCCTCGTGCCGACGGGACGCGCCAAGACGATTGAAGAAGAGTCGCTGCGTGCGGAGCAGTATGAAGACGTGCTCACGCGCATCATGAAGAAGCAGCAGGAAGTCGACATTGAGCTTAAACCGACGTGTGCGCCGCAGTTTCTGCGCATCGCGGACCAGCTTGGGTATAAAACGCGCTTTCACAGAGGCTGCCTTGCAGGCCTTTCCTACTGTATCATCAGCCCGCGCGGCAAGGTACAGCCGTGTGCTTACCTCAATATGGAGCTCGGCGATGTGCGCGAGACGCCGTTTGATGAGATCTGGGCCAAGAATGAAGTCCTGCAGAAGCTGCGCACGCTCGACTACAGTGGCGGCTGCGGCTCCTGCCAGTACAAGGGCGCCTGCGGCGGCTGCCGTGCGCGTGCTGCCTACTATCATAATGGCGATTACATGAGCGAAGAACCATGGTGCCTTTATCACGGCCGCCGTGGTGAATGATTCCTTACATAAACGAAAAGGCAAAAAAAACGCGGACCCTTTGGGAACGCGTTTTTTCTTTGCCTTTTATTATTTACCGAGATTTACCGAGCTGCTTTTTCGCCACGGCCTTGACCCACTGCCAGTGCCAGACCAGATGGAAGAGCAGTCCAACCATCATGATGTAGCCGCTGTAGGTATGGATGTTGGTAACAATCCCCTTGACGGCACGTCCATTGCCGAGACCGGCAAACAGGTGAAAGTCGAGCACGATGCCCGTGGCGATGCAGATAAGACCGCTGAAGAAGAGCAGCAGGTCGAGATAAAAATTCTTTTTCATAGAGACCCTTCTTTCTGTCGGAGGTACTTCACTTGGTTTCAGTCTAACGAAACCGGCTGAAAATCAGGTGTAGAATCTATGAAAATGAGATGAGATTTTCTTATCTTTAGGCTTCCGGCTTCAGTCTGCGGTTCCATCTGATATGGAAAATTCCTGCATGAGCGTTGGAAAGGTGATGTTCATGGCCGTTTCGATGACGACGCCGGTAAATGACAGCAGTCCGGCCGCGATGATGGAAAGAAAAAAGCGCAGGTCAGCCCGGCGCTCGAATGGGGGCATGGCCGAAGCATGTGTAGATTTTCTGACAGACATAGGATTAAGACTCCTTTTCTTTTGATGATGTTGCATCTTTGGGGCCGGGCTGCTCAGCAAAGTCAGTAAAAATGGATTTTACCGGCTGAATCTCAGCAGCGACACGGTCAATGACACGAATCGCTGTGTTCATATCCTCGGAGGAAAGACCGTTGAGCCGTTCGTTGAGCCAATGATGGAAATCATAGACATAATGCTTATAAATGCTGTTGCCGCTGGGGGTCAGCTGCACGGAAAAAACGCGCCGGTCAGAGGCCTGACGAATTTTTTGACATAGCCAAGGGCAGTCAGCTTGTTGAGAGAGCGCGTGATGCTCGGGGCGGTGCCGTTCATGAGATGGCTGACATCACCGACGCGCACAATGTCCTGCTGCGACTGCAGCTGGTGGATGACATCGATGATGCGGACAAGCCGCGGCGTGAGGCCCTGCGGCAGCTCCGGCATGCTTTCGCAGATATGCCTCGCTGTATGGCAGGCCAGCAGAAAGCGTTTGGTTAATTGTATATCCATGAGATAATGGTCGTTCCTTTCTTTAGATAATTATCTTAGGGAAATAAATTATAACAGCAAAACCCGATAAGTCAAGTCAGACGATTTTTGCTGCAGTACCGGAAAAGAAACGAATTGATTTTTTTAGGGGAATTGGGTAGAATGAGTTTGATTCTCTACCAAGGAATACGAGAGGTATTTTTGATATTTATGGATTCGTGGTGACTTATGAAAGTAACAAATCGCAGCAAAATTCTTTTTATCATGATGATGTCGTCGTTTGTGACGCCATTTACAAGCAGTGCCCTGACGCTTTCCCTGCCAGACATCGGCAGTGCCTATGCAGCTTCAGCCAACGAGCTTGGCTGGGTGCTGGAGATTTTTCTGCTGGTCTCCATTGTCTTTCTGCTGCCCATGGGCAAGCTGGCCGACCGGCTGGGCAAGCGGCGCATCTTTTTCTGGGGGACGATACTGTTTACGGTATCATCCTTTCTCTGTATTTTTACGCCGGATATGACTTTTCTGCTGGCAGCGCGGGGACTGCAGGGGTTGGCGGCGGCGATGCTCTATGCGACGAATATGTCCATTGTGGCACTTGCTTTCCCGCCGGAAAAACGAGGCTGGGCACTTGGCTGGATGGTCTCGATGGTCTATGTCGGTCTGGCCTGCGGTCCGGTTCTTGGCGGACTGCTCAATTATTATGCCGGCTGGCAGAGCATCTTTGTTTTCATTACCTTGGCCTGTCTTGCCTGCGTGCTCGCGACGAAGTATTATCTGCATGAAGAATGGCTTGCACAGAACGCCACGGGTGTGGATGCGAAAGGCGCGGTGCTCTATGGCATTGCCATGGTGCTCGCGATGTTCGGCCTTTCGGAGCTTGCCAATCTTTCCTGGGCGTGGGGCGTGCTCTTGGGCGGCCTTTTTGTCTTTGGCTTTTTTGTACGTCATGAGCTGGGGGCAAAAGACCCTATTTTGCCGCTTTACATCCTGTCCGGCAACAGGGAATTCTCCTTATCGAATCTCGCGGCCATGATTAACTATAGTGCGACATTCGGCATCAGCTTCCTGCTTTCCATTTATTTGCAGTCGATTCTCGGCCTTTCGTCGCGTGAAGCTGGCTTCATGATGCTGATTCAGCCTATCGTCATGGCTATGCTTTCTCCCGTGACAGGAAAACTCTCCGATAAGCATGCACCGGGGAAACTCGCTTCTCTGGGCATGGGCGTTACTGCTTTGGGACTTTTGGGGCTGGTTTTCGCTGTTCACCTGCGGTCTCTCTGGCTCGTCGTGCCCGTAGTCATGGTCATTGGCGTGGGCTTTGCCTTGTTTGCCGCGCCGAACAACAATGCCATCATGGGCTCGGTGCCAAAGAAATACTACAGTCTGGCAACATCGATGCTCGGCACGGTGCGCCTGGTCGGGCAGGTCACGTCCGTGGCCATTGTGACGATGCTTTTGTCACTGGATTGGAATTTCCTGACGCCAAGTGATGAACTTCTGCGCAATATCGAGATATCGTTTATCGTCTTTACGATTCTCTGCACGATAGGCGTTGTACCCTCGGCGGCCCGTAAATAAAATGCACCAATAAAAAATTCTCTCCATGCCCGCAGACAGGAGAGAATTTTTTTATTTTATAGGATGGACCTCACGGCCTTCCACAAGCGTATGCTTGATATGGAAGGATTCATCGAAAATCGTGATATCGGCCTTTTTGCCGATGCTCAGGGACCCGAGCGTATCATAAAGATGGAGTTCCTGAGCTGGGGTCTTGGTGACCATGGAGATGACTTCTTCAATGGGGGCGTTCGTATTCTCGCGGAAGATGCGCAGTCCGTCGTTCATGCAGAGCACGCTGCCGGCAATCGTGCCGTCCTCAAGTGTGGCCAGCGTGCCCTTAACGAAGACTTTCTGTCCGCCGAGCTCAGAGGGGCCGTCGCCGAGGCCGCAGGCACGCAGGGAGTCGGTGATGAGAATCAGGTGGTCTTTTTTTAGCTGATAGACGAGGCGCTGGACCGCCGGATGGATGTGGACGTTGTCGACAATGAGTTCGCAGTTGGCCTCGGTATCGAGCGCGGCACCGACGACACCCGGGCGGCGCTGATGGAGGCCCGTCATGGCATTGAAGAGATGTGTAATATGCGATGCACCGTAAGTTTCGATGGCCTTGCGTGCCGTGTCGTAGTCAGCTGCCGTATGGCCGAGGGAGACGACGATGTTGTTTTTCAGGCAGTCGGCAATGAAACGGCCGTCATCATGGAGCTTCTCGGGAGCGACGGTGATGATGCGCACGATGTCTTTATACGGGGCAATCTTGGCAAAATTGGCCTTGGCAATATTTTTTTCGGCCTGCGCTCCCTTTTTGGCGGGGCTGATGAACGGGCCTTCCATATGACAGCCGAGCACGCGCGCGCCGTCATGGCGCTCCATGGCCTCACGCACATGGGTAAAGGCACGGTCCAGCGTCTTGAAGTCGTAGGTCATGGTCGTGGGCAGGAACGAGGTCACGCCGGTTTTTGCCTGAAACAGCTGCATTTTGTGGATAGCCTCAGGGTCGTCGTCCATCGTATCGGCACCGACACAGCCATGGATATGAACATTGAGGAAGCCCGGCGAAACATAGCAGCCATCGGCATCGATGGTTTCATTGACGGAACCCTGCGGCAGAGCCGCAAATTCTTCTTCCGTCAGGATGTCGCGGATGTTCTCGTCGAACAGCAGGACAAGCCCTCGGCGTATGGTGAAATTTTCTTCTTTGTCAGGCAGGATGGTTTTGCCGTGTATGATTGCTTTCATATATATTCAACCTCACAATCGAATGGAATCAACGGATATATGGATGATTTCTATGGATTCATTATAGAGCACGGAACGGGATTCGACAAATCCCTGTGCGTTCTAAGGAATGGGCGGTGTATAGTTTCTCGGAGTTCGGTTCATGAAGCCGCAGGTAATCTTCCATATAAAAGGCCAGCATATAGTGGAAACAGACGACAGAATCCGTAAAGTCACTGCCTGTGAGTTCCTTGATTTTATTCATGCGGTAATTGACGGTGTTGCGGTGGGTGAAGGTGAGGGCCGCCGTCTGCTGCAGGCTGTTATTGTGGAAGAGATACGCGCGCAGCGTAGAGAGAAGATGGGCATGATGAGCCCTGTCGTAATCTTTCAGGAGCAGGAGCTGCTCGTCGCGCATTTTTTTCAGCAGGGCAGTATCTCCGGCGCGGAAGAACAGCCGGTAGATGCCGAGTTCATCAAAGGCAAGGCTGTTTTTTTCTGACAGCTGGCAGCTGCCGCCGCTGTGCAGGCTTCCTCGTAGTCTGAGGAAAGTTCCTGCCATGAGTCATGGACAGCACTCTGGCCGGCATATCCTTGAAAAATCCCTGCGGGCATGATGGCCTCAATATCCCTGAGAAAATCCGTATTTGCCATCTATCCTGCACAATATCCATATCCAAGCAGATGTGAAAGAAATCATCTGGAAGCAGACATGGGAGGGAGTCATCATGTTAAGCGATGCATTACCTGAAATCATAACCGAGACGCTGCCGGGGCCAAAATCGGCAGCTCTGATTGCCCGCCGTGAGCAGGCCATTCCCGATGCCATTCACTGCGGCGCGGAGGCCGATGAGAATGCGGTCAAGGTGGCCAAGGCCTTCACGAAGCGGCCGAATATCATTGTCTTTTCCGGCGCGTTTCATGGGCGCACGCTCCTGACGATGTCCATGACGGCGAAAAAAGCGTATGCCAAGGGCATGGGGCCTTTCCCAGACGGCGTTTACCGCGCGGAATTCCCGTACATTTACCGGCGTCCTGCAGGCATGCCGAAGAAAGCAGCCCTTTCGTATTACATTGGCAAGCTCAAAGAAGTTTTCGAGAACTGTTCGCCGGCAGGATACGTCGCAGCCATTGTCGTAGAACCCCTGCAGGGCGAGGGCGGCTTCATCCCAGTCCCGATTGAATGGATTAAGGATGCCCTGGCCTGTGCGGCTGCGCTCAAGACCATCGAAATCATGGAGCGTGACCACTTAGCGGAGCGTTCTGTTTCCATGGGCCGGAAAGTCATGGCCCGTTACGAAGAATGGAAGCAGAAATACGGCGTCATCGGCGATGGGCGGGGCTTCGGCGGCATGGTCGGCATTGAATTTGTCAAGAGGAGCAGAAAAAATGAGAACGGAACATGATTTCTTAGGTGAGATGGAAGTGCCGGATGCGGTCCTGTATGGCGTACAGACGATGCGTGCCATGGAGAATTTCAAGATCACGCATCAGCATCTGGATCCTGAGTTCATCGCTTCTCTGGCAAAAGTCAAGAAGGCGGCCGCCATTGCCAATATGGAGACGAGCCGTCTGACTCCGAATATCGGACAAGCCATCATCACAGCGGCAAATGAAGTCATCAATGGCCGCTGGAATGACCAGTTTCCTGTCGACCCGATTCAGGGCGGTGCCGGGACTTCCATCAATATGAATATGAATGAAGTCCTCGCCAACCGCGCCCTTGACCTTTGGGAGAAACCGCGCGGCTCCTATGATATTGTTTCGCCGAACAATCATGTCAACATGGCACAGTCCACGAATGATTTGTTCCCGACCAGCATCAAAGTCTGCCTCTGCGTCAAGAGCCGCCTGCACAGCATTCTTTCGCCGGAGCACATGACGACGCCGGGCATTGCCAGCTGACCGAGCATCGAGAAAATTAACCACCCTGAACTGCTGCACATTTTTTGTGCGGCAGTTTTTATTTGATTGAAACAAGGCCGTTGTTCCTGATATAATGGGATTGTCTTTGAATATGGAAAAAACGTTCCTCGGGAACGGCTGAGAATGTGAGGGTATCTATGATCAAGATAATTTTCTCGGATATGGATGGGACGCTGCTTGATGACCAGGGCAATGTGCCAGAGGGCTTCGATGAAATCGTGGCTGAACTCAAAAAGCGAGGCGTGATGTTTGCGCCGGCCTCCGGACGCCAGTATTATTCGCTGGAAGACAGTTTCAGCAAATATAAGGATGATTTTCTGTTCCTCGCGGAAAACGGCACGATGGTCATGTATCGCGACGAATTGATTTTTTCCTGCCCGATGGAGAAAACGCTGGCCCAGCAGGTCCTCAAGACAGCAGAGAGCCTGCCGAATATTTACGGTGTCTTCTGCGGTATGAAGAATGGCTATGTGCTGACGAGCCAGTATACGGAAGAATTTCTCAAGGAGCTCCATAAATACTATACGCATTCAGAACCCATCCCTTCCTTCATCGATGTGCCGGATACCCCGATAAAGACCTCGTTCTTTGACCCTTCGGGCCATGCGGCGGAGACGATTTATCCGGTCATGAAGCCGTTCGAGCCGGACCTGCAGGTCGTCCTGTCGAGTGACTACTGGGTCGACCTCATGCATCCGGATATCAATAAGGGCATTGCCGTCAAAGAAGTCCAGAAACGCTTTGGCATCCGTCCGGATGAATGCGCGGCCTTTGGCGATTTTATGAATGATGCGGAAATGCTGCAGGCTGTGGATTACAGTTTCGCGATGAAGAATGCGTATCCTGAAATCAAGAAGATTGCGCGCTTCGAGACGGGGACGAATGAGGAAAAGGGCGTACTGCAGGGAATCCGCCGTTTGATGAAAGAAGGACTGATGTAAATGCGCACAGACTATCATATGCATTTTGAGAAGGGCTCGTATGATGAAAACTGGGTCGAGGGCTTTTTCACGGCAGCGAAAAAACGCGGCCTTGGGGAAATTGGCATCTCGGAACATTCGCATACGTTTCCGGAGTTCAAATCCCTTTACTACGAAGACCTCGTACTCGATGATTCCTTCATCGGCAAATTTCAGCAGCAGTGGCTCAAGAGCAACAAGTTCAAGTATACGATTGATGAATACTTTGCCTTTATGCATAAGCTGCAGAAGAAACACAATGTCAAGATTGGCATGGAAGTCTGCAATTTCCAGGACCAGGGGAAAGTGCGGGACATTCTCAAGGACTATGATTTTGATTATTTGATTGGCTCCGTTCATTTCCTGCACGGCTGGGCGTATGATTCTTCGGAAATCAAGGCCGAGTGGGATAAGCATCCTCTGGAAGACATTTACGAGTGGTATACGGAGGAAGTCGAGAAGCTCGCGGACTCGGGTCTCTATGATGTGCTCGGCCATCCGTTCAACATCCGCCTGTTCCGCTATCTGCCGGACTTTGATGTCACGCCGTATCTTGTGCGTGCTGCCAAGGCTCTTAAGAAGGCCAACATGGTCGTCGATGTCAACACGGGTACGTACTACCGCTATCCGATTCATGAAATCTCGCCGTACCCTGACTTCATGAAGATTGCGGCCAAGTACGAGCTCCCCATCATCACGACGTCCGATGCCCATAAGCCGGAGGACTGCGGCAATTACAACCAGATGGCCGTGGACTATGCAAAAAGCTTCGGCTATACGGGAACGGTGCGCTTCGACAAACGCCAAAGAACATTTACTTCGTTCGATTTGGAATAAATTTCTTATATTGTATCATGCTTTTTATTGATTACCCCTTGACGGTTGGAACCGGTCACGTTATAATATACATCGAACCGAGATACACCTCAGCTTGAAAGAAAGTCATCTGATTAGCAAGATGGTGGCACAGACTTTTAGCCACGTGGGAATGTTCTCCTTGAGAACCAGCACATGAAGGAAAGTTTGTCTTGTGATCTGGACGATTGACAGAAGTGAGTCGTGGGTGTTTGTTACCATTACTGATTTTGCGATCATGCAGTTCAAGGAGAGATTATCATGAAAGTACAGATTTATTCGCAGTGGATGGAAGAAGTTTATGTTCCGGTAAGAGTCAGACAGTTCGGCAAGGCAGCTAAACTCATGGGCAAGAGCTTTGCAGAATATGCGACGGGCAGTGAAGCCTCGGCCAAAGACGAACATGAGCTCGTACAGGCTTGGCTCAACAAACGCACGGCAGCAGCTGCTGAAGGCGTTGCCTGATTGATGTTGTAAAATATAGTAAAATAAAAAGCTCGTCCGTCAGGGCGAGCTTTTTTATGCAGTTTTTCTGTATATATTATAATGAAGGAAAGTGCTGTTTCAGTGCAGTTTTTTACTGCTGACAGCATTCGTTTGTGCTATCTGAGAAGGAGCTTTGGGGATGGCAAGAGGGACGCTCTGCACGGCAGAAGCTTTTTGGCGCATCATGGCCGGTGTCATTTTCTGCCAGATGCTCTGGACCTTTTTGCGGAAGCCCTCATCCGAGAAGGGCTTCTTTTTTTGTGCTGCGGCGTGCTTCTGGATGATGGCCTGGCACTTGCTGTTTAGCTCGATATCGCGTTGGGCGAGGAGAATCTGCAGCGTCGTATCGACGAGATAGAGGTGCAGCGTCTTGTCCTGCAGGCTCTTTTCTGTCGGCAGCAGCTCTGGCTTCAGCGTGTGCAGGGAAAGCGGCGCATCGCCCCAGCCTTCCTTGAAGATGCCGTCAATCTGGTAGAGCAGGAAAAGGAGTCCGTCCTGTTCATAGAAGGCAAATTCCATTTTGCCGGTACGGAAGGCTTCGCGCGCGATGACGTCGGTACGGGAGAGCTGCAGGATGAACATGGCGCCGTTGGCATCGACCTGGAACATGGCACCATCCGCCTGTGTGGCAATGGGCAGCGGGAATTTCTGCCCGACTTCGAAATTCGTGTAATCACTCATGATAAAACCTCGTTTTCCTCATATAGTATTCACTTTATTTTATCATGCAGAGGGACATTCGGCTATGCTATACTGAAGATGTCTTATGACATATCCTGATGGGAGGGAATTTTTATGCGCCTTAATGATACGCCGCGGGCCATGCGCCTGCATATCGGTCTTTTTGGACGTCGCAACAGCGGCAAGTCGTCGCTGGTCAATGCTTTGACAGGACAGCGCGTGGCGACCGTTTCACCGGTGCCGGGCACGACGACCGACCCTGTCTATAAATCCATGGAAATTCACGGCATCGGTCCGGTGGTCTTTATCGACACGGCTGGTTTTGACGATGTCGGCAGCCTTGGCGGCCTGCGCGTCAAACGCACGGAAGATGCGGCGAAAGAAACGGATATTGCCATGGTCCTGTTTCATCAGGATGCGGCTGTGCAGGAATACGGGAAAGAGGATGATTTCTCAGAGGAATTTGACTGGCTGCAGCGCCTGCAGGCGCAGAAGATTCCCGTCATTCCCGTCGTCAGCCGTGTGGATGAGGTCAAAGACGGCGGCAGGGCGCTGCAGAAACGGATACTGCAGGCCACGGGAGAACCGGCCGTGCTCGTCAGCTCGCGTTCCGGTGAGGGCGTAGAAGCGCTGCGTACGGAAATTGCCCGCCATCTGCCGGAAGATTATCAGGCGCGTTCCATCACGGGCGAGGTATGCACAGCGGGCAGCCGCGTGCTGCTCGTCATGCCGCAGGATATCCAGGCACCAAAAGGACGTTTGATTCTGCCGCAGGTGCAGACGCTGCGCGAACTCCTGGACCGCAAGTGCCTCGTCTCGTGCTGTACGACGGACTGCCTGCCGTCGATGCTGGCAGCGATGAAGCAGCCGGACCTCGTCATCACGGATTCTCAGGCATTTCGTCAGGTCCATGAACTTTTGCCGGAAGGCAGCCAACTGACGTCGTTTTCCGTGCTCTTTGCTGCGTATAAGGGCGATGCAGCATTTTTTGCCGCTTCGGCCCGCCGGATGCTGGACCTTCCTGCCGATGCGCATATCCTGATTGCCGAGGCCTGCACGCACAAGCCGCTGCATGAAGACATCGGGCGCGTCAAACTGCCGCGGCTCCTGCGCAGGCGTTTAGGTGAGAGCCTTACGATAGATGTGACATCTGGCCGCGATTTTCCGCAGGACCTTTCGCCCTATGACCTTGTCATCCACTGCGGGGCCTGCATGTTCAACCGCGCCTACGTCATGAGCCGCGTGGCCGCCTGCCGCCGTCAGCAGGTGCCCATGACGAATTACGGTATGGCCATTGCCGCACTTCTCGGCATTCTTGAGGATGTCAGGATTCCCGGCGTGCATTAAACGGGATGCTGGGACTGTTTCTTGCCGATTGCGGAGAAATACAGTACAATATGGATAGAAACAGATAAAACAGAACAGAGGTGAAGCTCATGAAGGCGTTATTTTGTCTGCTGCAGGGATGTCTGCTGCTTTTCGTGTTCATGGTCCTGCCAATGCATGCGGTGCAGGCCGACGGCTGGTACTGGCTGAGCTCAGACAGCAAGTACAGCAAGTATTTTGACCCCTCGTCCGTAGTCGTATCCCATAAGGCGGCGACGGGCCATGGTGATGTTGCGACGGAAATCGCCGCGTGGACGAAGACCGCGTACAGCTACGAGGGCGCGCAGGAAACGATTGAGAATTACGGGCTCAATTATCTGCTGCCGGACCCGTCGAAGCTGTCGTACAGTCTGGCTGAGGTCATCATCAATCCGCAGAACCGCACCATCCAGTATGCAAAAGAGGATTTTTACGACCCGCAGGGGCAGGTCATCTGGTCGAAAGTCGATGGCCGCGTCAAGGAAGTCACGAGTCAGCAGTTTGATGAATCCTTTTACGATGCCATCGTCGACCAGGTCTTCGGGGCAGGCGAGACGCAGCGCGCTGCGGCGAAGGACCGCTGGCTGACGCTCTGGGAGGATACGGCCGTGGACGGCAGTCAGACGCATGTGACGGCAGATACGACGACGATGCGCATGAAGGGGGAGAACATGGTGGTCTGGGAATGGGCCGAATACAAGGATGCCGATGGCAATGTCACGCAGATTGCCTTCATGAAGAAGCATGTCAATCTGCCGCAGGGGACGGAGCGCACGGTGCAGGCAGATATCTGGACACCAGCACAGGGCTGGCAGGATGCCGGTGATTCGCTGGATGGCAGCTACCGCATGCTTGCCGCGGATACGCCGGAGTATCAGGGCCTCCTGCACCTGCGCGAATATGCTGAGGCAAATTCTTCCTGGGTTCACCGCTACGCCATCTGGTAAGACCGGGCCTCAGAATTTGATTTTTTACAGATTTACAGATATTTTTTGAATTGTACTAAGACAGGCTGCTTTTGTTCTTGGCAGCCTGCCTTTTTTTATGCAGTCTGTGGTATAATAAAACAGATTATACATTTTGACAGCCGATGGCGCTGCTGCCATCATCATGGCATGCGGAAGGAAGTGTTTTCATGCCAATCAAGATACCAAACAATCTGCCGGCCGCACATATCCTCGAAGGAGAGAATATCTTCGTCATGGATTCGGACCGCGCTTACAGCCAGGATATCCGCCCGCTTAAGATTCTCATCCTGAATCTCATGCCGATTAAATACATCACGGAGACTCAGCTTTTGCGTCTGCTCGGCAATACGCCGCTGCAGATTGAAGTAGATTTCATTTATACGGAGTCGTATACGCCAAGCCATACACCGCAGGAATATCTGACGGAGTTCTATGGTACGTTTGCGGAAGTGCGCCATAAGAAATACGATGGCATGATCATCACGGGTGCACCTGTCGAGATGATGCCGTTTGAAGAAGTCGCATACTGGGACGAGATTGCTGAAATCATGGAATGGAGCAAGACGCATGTCTATTCCACGTTCCACATCTGCTGGGGTGCGCAGGCCGGCCTTTACTATCATTACGGTATTCCCAAATATCAGGTGCCGCAGAAGATTTTTGGCGTCTATAAGCATCATCTCTGCGTCGAGCATGAAAAATTGTTCCGCGGCTTTGATGATGAATTCTATGTACCGCATTCGCGCCACACGGAAAATCACCGCGAGGATATCGAGAAGGTTCCAGAGCTCACGATTCTTGCCGAAGCAGAGGGCGACGCCGGCGTCTATGCCATCGCCAATCTTAAGAAGCGTCAATTCTTCATCACGGGCCATGCGGAATACGACCCGCTGACGCTCAAACAGGAGTATGACCGCGATGAGAAGGCGGGCATGCACCCGAAAATCCCGCAGAATTACTACCCAAATGATGACCCGACGCAGAAGCCGGTCGTGCGCTGGCGCAGTGTTGCCCATCTTCTCTTTGCAAACTGGCTCAACTATTACGTTTATCAGGAGACGCCGTATGTCCTCGATGAACTCTATAAAGAGAGCGATGATTAAAGCTGCCTGAGGCTTCACTTAACTTTCAGCCGCATGTTCTATAATAATCTCATTCCAGAATACAGGGGGAATTCTTCATGAGAATGATGAGAACGATAAAGAACACCTGCCTCGGCCTGATGGCTGCTGCCGCTGTTTTCACGGCAGTGCCTGCCTGCCAGGCAAGTGCGCAGATAGAAGTGCCGGAGACCGTATTCCAGTGGGTGCAGTCGACATCGCGGCAGAATTATTACTTCAATAAAGAGCAGATGTGCTACGGCGTCAAGCCAAACGGCGAGATTGACCTCGGCACACTCATCGTGCCGACCCTGCGGACCTTCGATGATGTTCAGAAACAGGATGTCATCGACAAGCGCCGCTGGAAAATGGAATCTGTCAAAGGCTACGACGATCTCGTCGGCTCGGCCGATTATCTGGAATTCAACCTGCGCGACCGCACGGTCAAGGTCACGAAGCATGATGACCTTGACAGCACGTGGTCGACGCTCAGCACATATGACAATCTGCCTGTCATCGATATGAAGAAGATGACCGGCAAAGATGTTGAATCCAAATTTTATTATGCCATCCTGCAGTATGCGGCAAATCATCAGGACGAAATCCTGGCCCGTACAAAGGGAAAGCTGAGTTCGGCGGATGCGAAGATACTCAAGACAAAGAAAGACCCGCTGTTCCAGCCGGTCGTCACGCCGTATCAGACTTCGCAGACTTCAGCAAGCGCGGTGAAACGTAAAAAATGATGACGCCGATGCCAAACGAGGAAAAAATTCTGCAGCTCATTGCCAAGGCAGAACAGGAACATACGCTGAAAAAAGAGGAACTGACGTGCCTGCTGGCTTCATCGCAGGCAGAGGAGCCCTTAGCGGCAGCTGCCGACCACGTGCGGCAGGAATTTGTCGGCGATGGCGTGCATCTGCGCGGCCTGATTGAATTCTCGAATATCTGCCGTCAGGACTGCATGTACTGCGGTCTGCGGCGCGATAATCAGCGCTTGGAGCGCTATCGCCTCGGTGCTGATGAAATCGTCGGACTGGCGGAGAAGGCGAAGGGGGACGGCTATCATACGGTCGTGCTGCAGTCCGGTGAGGATATGTATTTCACGGCCGAGCGTCTGGCAGGCATCATCCGCCGCATCAAGGCGCTGGACCTGGCCGTGACGCTGTCCGTCGGCGAACGGAGCTTTGACGAATACAGGCTCTGGCGCGAGGCTGGGGCAGACCGCTACCTGCTGCGCATCGAGACGACGGACCGTGAGGTCTACGAAAAGTTTGACCCCGGCATGAGTTATGACAACCGCGTGCGCTGCCTCAGGGACTTGCGCACGTTGGGATATGAAGTCGGTACAGGAACGCTCGTGGGCCTTCCGGGGCAGACGCCTGTATCTATTGCCGAGGATATCCTCTTTTATCAGAAGCTTGACGCGGATATGGTCGGCATCGGTCCCTTGATTCCGAATCCCGACACGCCGCTTGGCAGCGCCCCTAAAGGGGATTTTCATCTGACGCGGCGCATGGTGTCGCTGCTGCGCCTGCTGCTGCCTGAGGCAAATATCCCCGCGACGACAGCGATGGAAACCATGGTGCCGCATGGACGTGAGCTCATCTTGGCATCGGGGGCCAACGTCGTCATGCCCAATGTCACGGAGGGCGATTCGCGGCGTAAATACGCGCTCTATCCCGGTAAAATCTGCGTGGCCGATACGCCGGAGCAGTGCCGCAGATGCATGGGCGGCCGTATCAAGGCCATGGGGCGTTTTATTGCGGAGGATAAGGGCTTCCGCAAACATCGCAGGGACTTGTCAATCTAAGAAAAACTGGACGGCTGGGAAAGGAAGGATCTTCATGAAGAATTATGCAGTCATCGATATCGGCGGCACGTCGATCAAGTACGGCTGTGCGACAGATGAGGGCCGCTTTCTGGAAAAGTCGGCCTGCCCGACACGGGCACGGGAAGACGGCGGGGCCGCGATTTCGCAAAAAGTCATTGCCCTCGTCAAAGACCTCAGCCAGCGTCATGAACTGGCCGGCGTGGCCATTGATACGGCCGGCATCGTGCGTCCGGGGGATGATGGCGAGATTGTCTTTGCCGGTGAGGCGACATTCCCCGGCTACAGCGGGACGAAGCTTGGCCGAATCGTGCGCGAAGCGGTCAAGCTGCCTGTGCTTGTGGAGAACGACGTCAATGCGGCGGCTCTCGGCGAAGTCTGGCTTGGTGCTGCGAAGGGCGCAGCTTCGGCTTTCATGATTACGGTCGGCACGAATCTGGGCGGCTGCTTTGTGCAGGACGGGAAAATCTGGCATGGGGCGAGCTTCAGCGCGGGCGAAATCGGTTATCTGCGCCTGCACGGCGAAAAACGCATCCTTGAGGATGTGGCTTCGACACGTGCCCTGATTCGTGAGGCCGCGTTCTCGCATAATATGAGTCCGTCGGAAATTACAGGCGAAATGGTCTTTGACTGGGCCATGGAGGCCGATGAAGATGCTCTGGCGGCTATTGCGGCCCTGGCTGACAATCTGGGCGAAGGCCTGGTGGCCGTCTGCTGTCTGCTGAATCCTGAAGTCATCGTGCTCGGCGGCGGCGTCATGGCCCAGCAGGAAATCCTTGGCCCCATGCTGCAGCAGCGGTTGGAAGCCCTGGTCATGCCGGCCATGCGGGAGCATACGCATCTGGCCTTTGCCCGGCTCGGCAATGATGCCGGGATGCTCGGCGCTCTGTACGCGCTGCTTCACAAGGTATGAAAGTGCACGACATACAATATCATAGGGAATCTAGGCAATAAAAAAGGTCATCTGCAGGGATGACCTTTTTTTGGTGAATGCACGGTTTTATATCTGTTTTATTTATATCAATGGAACAGAATCATGATGATGCCGCCGACGGCCGGCATGCCGACGATGAAGACGCGCAGCAGGCGCAGCGGTGCGAGATGTGTCCATTTTGCACCGAACCAGGCGCCAATCATGAGTCCGGCGAGTGTCTGGAAGAAAATGGGAAAATCGAGACGGCCGTTGAATAGGTAGCTGAGGCCGCCTGCTGCAGAAATCGGCAGGATGACCATCATGCAGGTGCCGATGGTCTGCAGCAGCGGCACGCCAAAGACGACCATGAGAGCCAGCTGAATGTAAGCTGCTGCACCGATGCCGAAAGCACCGGACAGGAAGCCCATGAAGACACCGAGGGAGAGTCCGTAAATCCAGAGTTTGCGGCCGGTCAGCAGTTCCTTGCGAACCGGGAAATGACGTTCGAGCCAGGCACCTTGATACATCTTGATGTAGAGCGTGACCGCACTGGAAGCGAGCAGTAGGCCTGTGACAGCACTGAGGATATTGGAGGGGAGCATATTGGAAAAGTTGGCGCCGAGATACGCACCGAGAATACCGCCGCAGCCCATGATGGCACCCGTCTTGACGAGAACTTCGTGCTGACGGAAATGGCTGATGGTGCCGGAGAGCATGGTGAAGACCATCGAGGCAAGAGCCACGGCAAGGGCCGTGTGAATGGGCACGTGAAAGCCGACGGTCAGCAGTGTAATCGTGACGCCCGCACCGCCGGCACCGACAAAGCCGATAAGAGCGCCGAGGGCCAGCATAGAGGCAAAGAGCATGGGAATCTTCCTTTCCAGATTTTCAAGAGACGCTAGAGAAATAAAAAAGCCAGGAGCTTGCGCATCCTGGCTGTAATTTCGAATGGTGACACCTATGGGATTCGAACCCATGAACCCGGCGTGAGAGGCCGGTGTCTTAACCGCTTGACGAAGGTGCCGATGGTGACGCCTATGGGATTCGAACCCATGAACCCGGCGTGAGAGGCCGGTGTCTTAACCACTTGACGAAGGCGCCGTGGTGACACCTATGGGATTCGAACCCATGAACCCGGCGTGAGAGGCCGGTGTCTTAACCGCTTGACGAAGGTGCCACGTAACTGACTTAAATAATTATATTACAACTCCTGCAGTTTGGCAAGACTTTTTTTGAGACGTTCCATAGAAATTTTTTTGCCAAGCAGCGAGAGGATTTCCGTAGCTCCGCCCGGCGTGACTTTCTGGCCAGCTGCAGCGATGCGCAGGACCCACATGGCAAGGCCCTTCTTGATGCCTTTTTCTTCAATGTAGGCATTGAGCTTTTCGTAAAGGCTGTCGTTGTTCCACTCTGCTTCAGGTACGGCCGCTAAGAGTTCCATCATGCCCGGCAGCAGCTCTGCTGCTTTTTCCGGCGTGACTTTGTTGCGCTTATTGACGTAAAGCTCGGCGTCGAATTCCGGCTGCTCGATGAGGAAGGCAATTTCCTGCGGCAGGTCGGAAAGGCGCTGGATGCGCGTCTTGAGGAGGGCGGAGAGATGGTCCCAGTTGGCTTCGAGATAGTCTGGCAGTTCACCGGCAAACGGACGGGCCATCTTGGCAAAATCTTCATCGCTCATGGCTTTGAGGTATTCGCCGTTAATCCAGCCGAGCTTGTCGTAGTCAAAGACAGCCGGAGATTTCGAGAGCCCTTCAAGGCTGAAATGAGCGATGAGCTCATCCATCGAGAAGATTTCCTGATTTGTCGTCTTCGGATTCCAGCCGAGCAGGGCGACGTAGTTGACGATGGCATCGGGCAGGTAGCCGGCCTTGACGAGGTCATCAAAGCTCGTGGCACCATGGCGTTTCGAAAGCTTCGACGTAGAGCCGTCAGCGTTTTTGCCCATGACCGGAGCGAGGTGGATGAACGTCGGGACGTCCCAGCCAAAGGACTCGTAAAGCAGGATGTACTTCGGCGTCGACGTGATGAACTCGGCACCGCGCATGATGTGCGTGATGTGCATGAGATGGTCATCGATGACATTGGCGAAGTTGTACGTCGGCATGCCGTCGCGCTTCAGGAGGACCTGGTCCTCAAGCTCTTCATTCTTGATGGTGATGTTGCCGTGCAGTACATCGAAGAACGTCGTCTCGCCCGTCAGCGGCATTTTCTGGCGGATGACATAGGGGTCGCCGTTCTTGAGGTGCTCTTCGATGACTTCCGGCGAAAGATTGCGGCAGGTGCGGTCATAGCCGCCAAATTTGCCGGCCGAGTGGTCTTCCTCAGGGTCGCAGAAGCAGTAGTAGGCATGACCCGTCTTGACGAGCTCTTCTGCGTATTTCTTGTAAAGGTCAAGGCGTTCGCTCTGAACGTACGGAGCATAAGGTCCGCCGAGGGCCGGGCTTTCGTCCGGAACGATATGGGCCATCTCGAGCGTGCGGTTGATGAAATCGACGGCATCAGCGACGTAGCGCGTGCGGTCAGTATCCTCAATGCGCAGGATAAACTGGCCGTGCTGGGATTTTGCGTAAAGGTAGCCATAAAGAGCCGTGCGCAGGTTGCCGATATGCATGTAACCCGTCGGGCTCGGCGCGAAACGCGTGCGAACAGTCTGCTTTGTCAATGGAATTCCTCCTCTTATTCATATAGAAACTTACAGGACTTTGCGCTGCACAATATCTTTTAAAAGTATACTACAGAAAAGCAGCAGAGACAAGAAAAGACAAGGGGCGGAGGCCTCCCTGCCTTTGGTCTGCTGGCTTTTGCTTATTTTCTGAGGAAATTGTAAAGGGCCCTGTACATGAGCATCGAGCTTACGGCACCCGGGTCTTCGTGGCCGATGCTGCGCTCGCCGACGAGGCTGGCGCGTCCGCGGCGGGCGGCGATGGTCTTCGTGAAGTCGACGCCTTCCTTGGCCGCATGCGAGGCTTCCTGCAGGACTTCAAACAGCGTTTTGCCCTCGGCATTTTCTGGCAGGAAGCATTCATGAATCGGAATCAGGGCGTCGAGCATGGTCTTGTCGCCTTTCTGGGCATGACCGCGCTTCTCGATGCCCTCAATAGCGGCACTGAGAAGCTTCTCGAAAGAGGCGACATTGAGTTTTGTCTCGTCATCGCAGACCTCAGAAGCCTTGACAAAGCCCGTGCCGTAAAGAGGGCCGGCTGCACCGCCGACGTTGCGGATAAAGGCTTTGCCAATGGTGTAGAGGACAGGTCCTGGTTTGGTGGTATCGTCCATTTCTTCTACGGCATCGACGGCGGCGCGGAACCCGCGTGCCATGTTGATGCCGTGATCGCCGTCGGCAATCTGGCGGTCAAGGTCTGTGAGATAATCTTTCTGGGCGATAATGGCGGCAGCCACTGCATCGAGTGCGTCTTTGATTCTCGTCATATGAAAAACTCCTTTATGATAACAATACATGGTATCGTAAAACTTCCAATAATACAGCTTATATTATAACATGAGAGAGGAAAAGCACAAGTATGAATTGACAGAAATATAGGAGAAGAATAACTCTTCCAACCTATAATTTTTAGGAAAAGTATTTGCCTATTTTTGTAGGAAAAAGTATAATAGCATAAAGAGATATAGAACGTATAAAGATTTGCTATAGGCAGCGGCTGTGGCCGGAAAGAGAGTGTATTATGGAAATCAAGGATATGCGGGCATTTTATGCCATTGTCGAAGAGGGGAATATCAGCCATGCGGCGCAGCGGCTGGACATTGCCCAGCCGGCGCTTTCGCGCCAGATGAAGCGTCTGGAAACCTCCCTCGGCGTGCAGCTTTTTGAGCGCGGCAGCCGCCGTATCCGTCTGACGGATGCAGGGCGCGTGCTCTATTCGCGCGTGGAACATATCCTCGGCATGGTCGATGGCACCGTGCGCGAGATTACGGAGATTGGCTCGGGCGTGGCAGGCTCTATTCAGCTCGGCACGATTACGACATCCGGAGCCCTGCTGCTGCCGGAGCTCATTTCGGAATTCCATCGCCGCTATCCGCAGGTCACGTACCAGATTTGGGAGGCAGAAGGCGCGCGTATTCTCGAACTGCTCGACAACCGCGTCATCGAGATTGGCATCACGCGTACGCAGGTGGATTCCAAAGTCTACGAATCCATCGTTCTGCCTAATGAGCCGCTGGTGGTCGTCATGAATAAAAAGAAGATTCTCGGTGGCTCGAAACAGGAAATCCGCATGGAAGAACTCCGCGATGTCCCCATCATCATCCCGCTGCGCTGGCAGAGCATCTTCATAGCAAACTGCCGCAAGCTGGGCTTTGAGCCTAAAATCATCTGTGTCTCGGACAGTATCGTACAGGATCTGCTGCTCGCCAAGATGGATATGGGCGCAGCCATCCTGCCGGTTTCCTCGCGGACGCTGCTGACGGATGGCAATCTGTACTATAAAAAATTAGTCGAGCCGGAAATGAGCACGCATACGGTCATTGCCTGGCTCAAGAACCGCACGCTCTCTTCTTCGAGCAAGCACCTCATCAAGCTGTTCCGCGAGATGTTTCTCGGCGAAAAAGCCCAGTAAAATAAGGTTATCGTTTGAAAGCAATTAGATTCGAATTAAATCAGAAGAAAAGGCTTTCTTTTTTATCGCGATTGAGATATAGTAGAGATATATTAAAAAATATATCTCTTTTTTTCTTATCTTTTGTTCGCGTAAAACGGAGGGAAAGACATGGATAAGCCAGTTCGTATTTTTATTGTTGAAGATGAGCACCGCATTGCCCGTTTCCTGCAGATTGAACTCGAGCATGAGGGCTTCGAGACGGAAATCGAAGAAAATGGCACGCGTGCTTACGAACGCATCATGCAGGGGAATTTCGACCTTGTCCTGCTTGACATCATGCTGCCGGGCATGGATGGCCTGACCATCTGCAAGCGCGTGCGCGAGGTATCGTCGCTGCCTATCATCATGCTGACGGCCAAGGATGATGTTGAGGATAAGGTTGCCGGCCTCGATATTGGTGCCGATGATTATATGACGAAGCCGTTTGCCATCGAAGAACTCATGGCCCGCATCCGCAATGCCCTGCGCAAGCATGTGCCGGACCAGGATGGTGTGCCTCTTGAGGAACGCCTGCAGGTCAAGAACCTTGTCATGTATCCGAAACGCTATGAGGTCGAGGTCGATGGCGAGCCGGTACATCTGACGAAGAAAGAATATTCGCTGCTCGAATACATGATGCGCAACAAACGCACGGTACTTACGCGCGACCAGATTCTCGAGAAGGTTTGGGGCTACGATTACAGCGGCGATACGAATGTCGTCGATGTCTACATCCGTTATCTGCGCGCAAAACTCGACGACCATTTCCATGAGAAATACATTTATACGGTCCGGGGCGTAGGCTATGCTGTCAAAGAGTAAGGCCGTCCTGCACCGCCTTTATCTGCGCAGCCCGCTCTGGCGCATGAAAATCTCGACGAAGATTACCTGCCTTTATGCAGCCATCCTGCTCATCGTGCTCATGTTCACGAGCATCATCATGGGGCTGGGCATCTATTTTTCGTTCTATCATGAAGCGGACCGTGAAATCAATATTGCGATGGAAGGCGTGAAGCGCGGACTCGGGTCTTCCGGGAGCCTTCAGGAATTTCTGGAGGCCGGCAGTGTTGTGCCGCCGGGCATCGTCCTGCGGGTGACGGACCTCACGGGACGCGTGGTTTATGAAACCGATTCACGCTATCCTTCGCTGGATATGGTGGAAAAGTACCGCGTGAAAAATCCGCCGTTCTGGGCGGATAAGAGCATGGATGTCGTGGCGTTTGACCGGTTCACGATTTATCATGCGACCATGGACGTCGTGGACCATGGTCAGGTTTATCAGATGCATTTTTTCCGTACCATTACGACGGAAAATTATTTTCTGGAGCATCTGCAGCAGCTGATTTTCATCATCACGATTATTGGCTTCATCGTTGCTTTGCTGGCCGGCTACTTCCTGAGCAGCCGCATCCTGCAGCCGATACGTGACCTTACACAGACGGCGCGCAAGATTGAAGTCGAGCGCATGGACCGCCGCATCGAGGTGCCGCCGGCACATGATGAACTCGCGGAACTCGCGTCGACATTCAATCATATGCTCGACCGTCTCGAACGCGGCTTTCAGCAGCAGCAGCGTTTCGTCTCGGATGCCTCGCATGAACTGCGGACCCCGGTGACGGTCATCCTCGGGTATTCGGATCTCCTGTCGCGCTGGGGCAGCTCCGACACGAAGATTCTCGAAGAAGGCATCACTGCCATCCGCTCCGAGGCTGAGGATATGCAGGACCTCATAGAGAAGCTTCTTTTCTTAGCGCGGGCTGACCAAAAGCGCCAGATTCTTCATAAGGACGTCATCAATCTGGCGGAGGTCGTCGATGATGCCGTGCGCAAGATGCAGCTGGTAACGAAGAAACATACGCTGACGCTGGCAGAAAATGAGGCAGGCTTGATTTTTGCCGACCCCGCGACGATGCGCCAGATGATGCGTATTTTCCTCGAAAATGCCGTCAAGTATACGCCGGAGGGCGGTCACATCGAAGTAGCATCGCGGTGCGTTCCCGATGAAAAAGCCATGAGACTGACCTTTGCCGACAATGGCATCGGCATTGCGGAAGAAGACCAGTCCAAAATCTTTGAACGTTTCTACCGCGCGGATACCTCGCGGACGAAGCAGGCAGGCAGTGTCGGCGGTACAGGCCTCGGCCTCTCTATTGCCAGCTGGATTGCTGAGCAGCATGACATCACGATTGATGTAGAAAGCCAGCTCGGCCAAGGTACAAAATTCATCCTGACCATTCCTTTGGCAGACGAACAAACGATAAAAGAACATGGACAGCAGGCCTGAAAAGGCAGAAAAAATCCCATTGCCGCATGATATGGCAATGGGATTTTTCGTGTTTGCTGTTTCCTTTTTAATGGAATAAGCGGCCAAACAGATTCTTTTTTTCGCTTGAGGCGATATGGCGGATGCTGAGTTCGTCGGCACCGTTGAAGAATGTGTCGGGGTCTGCTACATCAGCGAGCCATTCTTCTGAGTAAATTGGCTTATCGATGAGCATGGAGCTGATTTTTTTGCGGATGGCTTCAAGTTCTGCAGCATCGGTCGTGTGCAGGGCTTTGGCAAGCATCTGGCCGACCATGACCATCTCTTTTTCTTTGAGAGAGCGTGTGGTCGGATTGAGACTGGAAAGGCGCAGCACAGGGTGAGCCGGCGTATTGTCCTTCCAGGAAAGATGTGCCGTCTTGACGAGGAAACCGGCGCGGTGCAGATGCTGTTCAATCTGCTGCGGGTCCGTGCCGTCAGGCAGGGCGGCGACGACGAGGTGACAGTCCGTATCGTCACCCCAGACATTGACGCCGGAGTCCTTGAGCACGATGCTCAGCGTCTTGGCGTTGGCGATGACCTGCTCACCGTAGAGATGGAAATTCTGGCTGCCTGCCTCGAGCAGCGCGACAGCAAGAGCTGCCAGACGGTTCTTGTGCAGGGCCGAATGGCCGTGTTCGATGACGGCGCGGTCTAATGTCTCGGCAAGTTCTTTCTTGCAGAGGATGATGGCACCTTCCGGTCCCTGCAGGGAGTCATTCGTCGGGAACGTCACGATATCCGCGTCCTGGACAGGCGAGGGCAGAAGCCCTGCCGCGACGAGTCCGACGTTCTGGCCGATATCGACCCAGAGCAGGGCGCCGGCATCATGTGCCGTCTTGGCCAGGCGTTTCGTGTCAATGGTGAAAGGAAAGCTTGTCGGCGAAAAGATGATGATTTTTGGCTGATGGCGGTCAATCTGCTCATTGAGCTCCTGCCAGTCGATATCGTGGTTTTTCCAGTCGGGGCCGAACGTGGAGAAGCGATAGCTGAGGCCCTGGCAGTGTTCTTTCTTGCGCCCGTTGAACGAAAGCACGGGATTGCCGGGCTTCAAGAGGGCGAGAAATACGACACGCGAGGCAGCGCTGAT
Source organism: uncultured Selenomonas sp. (assembly GCA_900552565.1). GTDB lineage: Bacteria > Bacillota > Negativicutes > Selenomonadales > Selenomonadaceae > Mitsuokella. The sequence continues at coordinate 28,329 of USAK01000018.1, forward strand.
GCTGCTGAGGCGCACGATGGCGTGTTCTGCACCGAAGCGTTTTTTGGCGCGTTCGACGGCAATGCGTTCAAACCGTCCCGTGCGGCTGATGCCGTGGTAATCCGTGCTGACATTGGCGAGGATGCTGCCCTCAAGATAAGCAGCCAGCGGCGATTCAGCATTGACCGTCGGTATGAGCGACAGGGTGAAACGCTGCTCTTCAATCTCGTCCTGGAATTCAGCAAAGACTTCTTCATCGAGTTTTTTCAGCGTACCAAGTAATTCTTCTCTATCCATAAATGTACCTCGTATTCTTTCTGTAGATTCAATGATATTCATGATATTCCTGTGTCATCAGAACGGCCAGACCATCGGGATGATGACAGCGCAGACAATCAGGGAAATGAAAACAAGCGGCAGGCCGACCTTAACATAATCCATGAAATGGAATTTGCCAGGGCTCAGGATAAGCGTATTCGGCGGCGTAGCAACCGGCGTCGTGAAGGCGCAGGAGGCAGCGATGCCGATGGCCATGAGCACAGGGAACGGCGAGACGCCGATGGACTGGGCAATCGAGATGCCAATCGGGGCGAGCAGGGCTGCAGCTGCGGTATTCGACATGAACTGCGTCAGGCCGCACGACAGCAGGAAAAGGGCCACGACAATGATCATCGGGGAGGCGTTGCTGCCGATGATGCTGACGACGAAATTGGCAATCATGGCACCGGCACCGGTCTTATCCATAGCTTCTGCCAAAGGCAGCATGCCGGCAAACAGGAAAATCGTCGTCCAGTCGATGCCGCCATAGGCCTGCTTCTCACTGAGGCAGCCCGTGACGACACAGGCCAGTGCACCGATGATGGCCGAGACCTGCATGGGGACATTGATGGTCTTGGACATGGCCATAGCCACGACGACAAGAATCAGGATGGCTGCACAAATCGCCATTTTGCGCGTGTCCTTCGGAAGGTCGGAGGTCAGGTCGCTCAGGGCACTGTCAATATGGCCATGCGGGCAGAGCCGGCGGCCGATGGTCAGCATGTAGATGAGACCTGTGACAGAGAGCGGGATGCCAATCCAGGCGAACTCAAAGAAGCCGAATGGCTGCAGGCCGCTGGCTGAAAGCGTCGCACTCATGAGGATGTTCGGCGGTGTGCCGATCATCGTGATGGTACCGCCGACGTTGGCGGCTACAGCAAGAGCCATGAGCTGCGGCGAAACAGCGAGACGCGCCACCGCGCAGATCTGGATGACAACAGGCATCAGGCAGGCGACTGTTGCCGTATTGGACGAGACCGAAGACAGGATGATTGTGACAATCATGATGGCGGCCATCAGCCGTTTTTCGCCGGTGCCGGCTGCATGGACCACGGAGATGCCGATGCGTTGGGCAAGGCCCGTCTGGAACATGGCAGCACCGATGACGAACATGCCGGCAAACAGGACGACTGTGGAATTTGACAGGCCGGAAAAGACCTGTTTTGGCGTTAGAACGCCGAGCAGACCGAGCGCAATCGAAGCACTCATGGCAGTGACTGCCAGCGGGATAAGCTCGGTCACGAAGAAAAAGGCTGCAACCCCGAGGACAATCAGGGTCAATACTGCTGGATCCATACATCAGACTCCCTTCCATAAAAAGACAAAGACAAAACGGTACAATTGCAGCGGATGCAGTGAACGCAGCGAATGAAACTACGATTTTCTAAGTTATTTATTCGGCGCAATTTTTATTTTTCCTTTTTGTCTTGAGAAAATTTATGGAAGGGAGAACTCAGTCTTTAAAGGTCTGCCCAGCGCTTTTTTTGCGGTAGAGATAGACGATGCCGCGGGCGATATAAGGAAAGACGAGCATGATGAAAAGCAGGCGCGTGAGCTGATAGGCCACCATCGTTGAACTGTCCGCACCGACAACAAGTGCGGTGATGCCCATCTCGGTGAGGCCGCCAGGCGCGGTGGAAAGAAAGGCTGTGGCAAGGTCGATGCCGGTCAGATTGGCGATGACAATGCCCAGAATCATGCTGACGCACAGCACGAGCAGGACACCGCCCAAAAGCACTTTGCCCATGCCGTGATACTGGTGCAGGCGTGTGAGGTCAATGCTCGAACCGATATACGCACCTACGAGAATCTGTGCGGCGTTGATGTAAGGGACAGGAACGGCCGGTGCGGCAGAATCCGTGATGACGACAAAGGCTGCGGTACTCAGGATAGGTCCGAGCATTGGCGCAGTGGGCAGATGGATTTTTTTGGCAGTGATGGCACCGAGAACGGCTACAGCGGCAAAGGTCAGGACCTCAGCAGGCGAGCCGGCCTGATGTACGGCCTGTGCTGTGCCGGCATGAGAAGCGGGCGGCAGTACATGGATGGTCAAAAACGGGATGACGAAGACGACGGAGAGCATGCGCAGGGTCTGCATGATGGTGACAGCGGTGAGGTCAGCATCGCGTATTTCATCGGCGAGAATGACCATCTGGGAAAGACCGCCGGGCACGCAGCCCAAAAGACAGCTCGTGAAGTTGATTTTTGTATGGCGGAACATCAGCCAAGCCGTAAATCCCCCCGCAGAGACCGTAATGAGCGTGGCCGTCAGCATCAGGGGGAACTGCGAGAGGATGGCACGGCCCGTTTCCAGCGTAAAAGGGCGGCCCATGGCGTAGCCGAGCAGGATGAGGGCGATATTGCGGACGCGCAGCGACCAGCGGAACGGGCGCTTGCGGACCAGTGAGCCGAGGGCGACAAAGACAATCGGACCAAGTGTCCATGGCAGCGGTGCATTGAGGTACGTCATGACAATGCCGCCGATGATGGAAAGGATCAGGGTCTTTAAGTATTCCATAGAGTCTCCAATCTTTATGATTCTTCAGGATATAAATGCAGACAACGAGAGTCTGATGTGCGTTCATGAGATTCATGTGCGATGCTATCAGTATAACATAGGATGACGGGGATAAAGCAGAACTTATCCGTTTTGTCGTATACTTTTATGGAATAAAAGCAGGAAGATTGTACCTTCTGGAAGAATAGATAAAAAGATTCAAAGCACGGAACAGCACTGAACGTGCGAAATGGAGAAAATGGAAGGGAGCATGTGAAGATGAGGGTATTGGTCACAGGCGTTACAGGACAGCTCGGTCATGACTGTGTCATAGAGCTGCAGGACAGAGATATGGAAGTGCGCGGCGTTTCCAGCAAAGAATTTCCGCTGACGGATGCAGGAGCCATGCGCCGTTATATGGAAGCATACAGGCCGACGGCTGTCATTCACTGCGCCGCGTATACGGCTGTGGACCGCGCAGAAGATGATAAAGAGACCTGTATGGCCGTCAACGCTGAGGGAACAGCGGCTCTGGCGCGCCTTTGCCGCGATTTCCATGCCAAGATGGTCTATATCAGCACGGATTATGTTTTCCCAGGAGACGGCACGGAGCCATACGCGGTCGATGCCCCAAAAGACCCTAAAAATGTCTATGGCCAGTCGAAACTCGCCGGTGAAGAGGCTGTGCAGCAAATCCTTAAGCGTTATTTCATTGTGCGGATCTCGTGGGTATTTGGCATCAACGGCAAAAATTTCGTGCGCACGATGCTGAAGCTTGGACAGACGCATAAGGCGCTCACGGTCGTGGATGACCAGATTGGCTCGCCGACGTATACGCGCGATCTCGCCGTGCTGCTGGCGGATATGATTCAGACGGAAAAATATGGCGTCTACCATGCGACGAATGAAGGCTTTTGCTCCTGGGCAGAATTTGCGGCGGAGATTTTTCGCCAGGCCGGTATGGATATTAAGGTTACTCCTGTACCGTCTTCGGCCTATCCGACGCGTGCCGTACGCCCGCACAATTCCCGCATGAGCAAGAAGAGCCTCAGGGAAGCTGGTTTTTCACTGCTGCCGCGCTGGCAGGACGCGATAGGAAGATATCTTATTGAGCTTGAGAGTCTGAAAGAACAGGAAGAGATGGCGGCACAGGGATAAATAAGCAGAGAATTGATACACTTTGTCCTTTTAACGTGTACATTATTATGAAATGTACACGCCTTTTTTTTATAATGGATACAGAGTACGCGCATAATAAACAAAATACAGGAAAAGTCTTGCATCCTTGTACTGTTTAGTGTATACTAACATATGTATTTTTGAGAGAAACGCGAAGTGTTTGATGCGTTTAAGGAGGATTCATATGTTACATAAAATCGGTAAGAAGTACCGGGAGACCGCCCTCATCAAGCTCATTGCGGTCGGACTGGTACTCGGTATCATCATAGCCCTGGCTGCACCGCAGGCCGTACCGGCCGTGGCAGTTCTCGGCGATCTCTTTGTTCGTGCCCTCAAGGGCGTGGCACCAGTACTTGTCTTCGTGCTTGTCATGAATGCCCTGGCGCAGAAGAATTCGGACGCCAGTGCCTCGATGAAGCCGATTGTCCGCCTTTACATCGTGGCGACGTTCTGTGCTTCGCTGGTGGCTGTGGCATATTCCTTTGCCTTCCCGACGGTCCTGCATCTGCAGGTCGCACCGGATGCGCAGCTCGCGCCGCCATCGGGCATCATCGAGGTCCTGCATAACCTTATCCTGTCGGTCGTCGACAACCCAATTCATGCACTCGCGAATGCCAATTACATCGGTATCCTCGCCTGGGCCTGCCTCGCAGGCATTGCCCTGCATGCGGCCAATGACACGACGAAGACCATGCTCAATGATTTTGCGAAGACCGTCACGAAAATCGTGCAGTGGATTATCCGCTTTGCTCCGTTCGGCATCATGGGCCTCGTGGCCAACGCCATCGGCACGAGCGGTCTCGGTGCCCTGCTCGGCTACATTCAGGTCCTCGGTGTTCTGCTCGTAGCGTTCTTCTCGGTGGCTCTCATCATGAACCCGCTGATTGTTTATCTGCACATCCATCGCAATCCGTATCCGCTCGTCTGGACGACGCTCAAGGAAAGCGGCCTCTATGCGTTCTTTACGCGCAGCTCGGCAGCGAATATTCCTGTGAACCTTTCGCTCTGCAAACGCCTCGGCCTTGACGAGGATACGTACTCGATTTCTATCCCGCTCGGCGCAACCATCAATATGAGCGGTGCGGCCATCACGATTGCCGTGCTTTCGCTGGCTGCGGCTCATACGCTCGGCATTGCCATTGACCTGCCGACGGCGCTGCTGCTCTGCATTGTTTCGACCATCGGTGCCTGCGGTGCTTCGGGCGTTGCCGGCGGCTCGCTGCTGCTCATTCCTGTGGCCTGCGCATCCTTCGGTATCGGCAATGACATTGCCATGCAGGTTGTCGGTGTCGGCTTCATCATCGGCGTCATTCAGGATGCTTGCGAGACGGCTTTGAACAGCTCGACGGATGTTCTCTTCACGGCAACGGCAGAATTTGCCCAGCGCGCTAAAGAGGGCAAGCTGCGCGATGAGGACCTCGTTCCGCACAATAACTGAGGAATGACTCAACATTGACTTAAGACAGAAAAATGCTATCCATGCAGAGAGCAGTCTCTATATGGATAGCATTTTATTGTATGCAGAGATATTGTTGTTTATTTGCGGATAATCAGGGCCATGAAAACAAGGTCTTCCGTCTTGGAGATGTTGCGGATGCCATGGGTGTCTCCGTCGGCACAGAACGTCGTCGTACCTGCTTCGATGACGGATTCTTCGCCGTTATCCGTATAGAGGGCCTGACCTGAGAGGATGTGATACGTTTCCGTGTTGCCCTCGTGTTTATGCACATCGATGCCGCAAAGCGGGGGAATGATGACTTTGGCGAACATGTCGCATTTGCCGTCAAGCTCTTTTGGTGTCAGGAGCTTGACAAGCGTAATCGTGCCGATGTTTTTATTTGCCTGCATAGGTGCTGGTTCAATAACTGCCATGATAAACTCTCCTTTTTGATTCATAGATGCCTTGCCGCAGGGCGGCAAGTTTGTTACAATGGATATACAATTTATAGTTTCTAGATAAATGCGGGGATTCCTCTATGCAGAGGGTGTGTCAAGAGTTTTGTGTAAATCGATTCAATAAGCAACATCGTATTGCTGC
>USAK01000019.1 GCA_900552565.1 uncultured Selenomonas sp.
CCCGCCTTCATCCCCCACCTAAGAGGTGGAGGACTTCTGGCGGATTAGGTTAAAAATCTTCTTCGTTCAGCAGCAGGCGTTCAATGCCGCAGGTTTTGTTGGCTGCATTGTCGATTTCGACAATCAGAGCCGAGTAAATACAGGGGCCTTCCGCTACATCAAAACGCACGGGCATCGCCGTCGTGAATTTTCTCAGGATGAGTTCCGTCTTGACACCGAGCACCGAATCGCGCGGGCCGACCATGCCGAGGTCGGTGATGTAAGCCGTTCCCTGCGGCAGAATGCGTTCATCGGCCGTCTGCACATGCGTGTGCGTGCCGACGACGCCATTGACGCGTCCATCGAGGTACCAGCCCATCGCAATTTTTTCCGAAGTTGTCTCCGCATGAAAGTCGAGGAAGATGATGTCGCATTCCTCCTTCATCTCATGCAGCAGGTCCTCGACTTTCTGGAACGGGCAGTCAAGCGGCGGCATGAACGCGCGTCCCGAAAGATTCATGACCCCGATGTTCTTGGCCTTGAACGGATACGAGCACCAGCCCCTGCCCGGCGTTCCCTCAGGATAATTGGCCGGACGAATGAGAAAAGGCTCCCTGTCGATGAATTCGAGCACATCCTTCTTATCCCAGACATGATTGCCCGACGTGACGATATCCGCGCCGCCGCGGTAAAGCTCATCGAGGGATTTGCGCGTAAAGCCCTTGCCCCCTGCAGAGTTCTCGCCATTGACGATGACCACGTCAATGCCTTTTTCCTCACGAAGTTTCGGTGTGATTTTACGAAATGCCCTGCGGCCCGCGTGGCCGATGACATCTCCTACCAGCATGATTTTCAAGATACATCCTCCATCCCACAAAATCTGTTCCGCTGCAGTTCAGCGATTTCAGCGGTTATAAACAACGACGCGGTCGCCCTCACGCAGTCCGACCATATGCATGCGGAAATGCAGTTCCCTGGCCTGACCGAGCATCTGGTCAAGGAGCTCACTCTGCACCGAGGCAAAATCCTGTTCCAAGGATTTCAGCGAGTGGCTGTCAACGAGCAGGGCCTTGCCGAAGTGCTCCGTGAAAAGGCGCGCCAAAAGCGTGAGTTCCCCGCGGTCGAGTGAACGGATATCGCGGTCCACGTGGAACATGACCGTCCTGTTCTCCGCGACAATCTCTTCGCCGCGGACCGCCAGATAAACATGGCTGCCGTCCGTAAGTGCATGATACGTCTCAACACTCTCCGACAAGAGCTTCGTGAAGGCATTGAGCTCTTTTTCCGGATAACTGCCGCGCACCACAAAATCAAAGGTCAAGGCGGTCTTTTTCGGGTCGTATGTGACAGAGCTGATTTCCGGATAGCAGACGAGCAGTGCCGCTAAGAACTGGATGCCGGCTTTTTCCTCTGCCTTGCTCCTTGACTGCGATTTGAATCCAAACATGATATTTCCCTCTTAAAAGACTGAGGGTCCGGGACAAGGCCCGCACCCTCAGTACAGCAGATTTCTTTATTTCGCATAATCGACGACGCGCGTCTCACGAATGACCGTAGCCTTAATCTGGCCAGGATATTCGAGCTCGTCTTCGATTTTCTTGACAATGTTATGAGCGAGTGCTGCGGCCTCAGCGTCATCCACCTTATCCGGCTTAACCATGACGCGGATTTCGCGGCCTGCCTGAATGGCAAAGCAGCGCTCGACGCCATCGAAGGACTCAGCAATCTCTTCGAGGCTCTTGAGGCGCTTGAGATAGGACTCAAGGCTTTCGCGGCGTGCGCCCGGTCTTGCGGCCGAGACAGCATCCGCTGCTGCGACGAGAACGGATTCGACGCTCGTCGCTTCAACATCTCCATGGTGCGAAAGGATGGCATTAATGACATCCTTCGATTCATGATACTTGCGGGCAATGTCAGCACCAATCGTCGTATGCGAACCTTCAACCTCGTGGTCGATGGCCTTGCCGATATCATGGAGCAGACCGCCGCGCTTCGCCAGCATGACATCGCAGCCAAGTTCTGCTGCCATGACACCAGCAAGGTGCGAAACTTCGATGGAATGATTGAGCACGTTCTGGCCGTAGCTCGTGCGATAGCGCAGGCGGCCGAGCAGACGGATGAGCTCCGGGTGAAGACCATGCACGCCCGTTTCAAACGTGGCCTGTTCACCGGCTTCCTTGATGCGCTGGTCGACTTCGCGCTTGGCTTTTTCGACCATCTCCTCAATGCGGGCCGGATGGATGCGGCCATCCTGAATGAGCTTCTCGAGTGCGATGCGGGCAATCTCGCGGCGGACCGGGTCAAAGCCCGACAGGATGACGGCCTCAGGCGTATCATCGATGATGAGGTCGATACCCGTCAGCGTTTCGAGCGTGCGGATATTGCGTCCCTCGCGGCCGATGATGCGGCCTTTCATCTCATCGTTCGGCAGTGCCACGACGGAAACCGTCGTTTCAGCGACATGATCAGCCGCGCAGCGCTGGATGGCCGTCGACAGGATTTCACGTGCCTTCTTGTCGGCTTCATCCTTCGTCTGCTGCACGTACTCTTTGATTTTCATGGCTTTTTCGTGCTTGAGTTCTTCCTCAGCCTCTGCCATGAGCATCGTGCGGGCATCTTCTGCCGTCAAACCCGAAATGCGTTCGAGCTCTGCCTTCTGCTGCTCGTGCATCTCATTGATGGCTGCCTGACTCTTGTCAAGGCGGACTTCCTTGCGCGTCAGCGCTTCCTCACGTTTCTCGATGGAATCGAGCTTGCGATCGAGATTTTCTTCCTTCTGGACGACACGGCGTTCCTGACGCTGGAGTTCCGAGCGACGGTCTTTCGTCTCACGGTCGAGCTCCTGACGCAGGCGATGGATATCTTCCTTCGCTTCGAGCAAGGCTTCTTTCTTCTTCGTCTCGCCGCGTTTGGCTGCATCATCTACAATTCGTTTTGCTTCAGCTTCCGCCGAGCCGATCTGGGACTCTGCCGTGCGTTTGCGCATGACATAGCCGCCGCCAGCGCCGACGATTACTGCTACTATTACCGCTAATATTATTGTAACGATAATATTCACCCCCCTTTTCTTTTTTTGCTTTCATGCATAATTTATATCGGTAGTTTTGACATAACTATACCTTTCTATTCTACTGGTTTTCCCCTTTAGTGTCAAGAAATCACAGACCTTTCCCGAGATAGCCAGATAAAAGATTTTTCGCTATAATAGAGTCTGTCAGAGTCCTCTGAAAAAGAGGCTGAAAATCATCGAAAAGAGGGATTCCCATGTTCAAATGTTCGGTCTGCGGACGTGAGCTCAACGAGAAAGAAGCACTGGTCCATGAAGGCAAGAATGGCCAGAAAGAAGTCATCTGCCCAGACTGCTTCGAAAAAATCGTCGGTGTCGATTACGAGACGTTCCGCTACCGCCGTGAAAATGCCAAGCAGACATTCTTTGCCGTGCTCTTCTGCCTTGGTGCGACCATCTATGCTTTTTTCGAAAAAGGCTGGCCTTACGCTGTGCTCGGCCTCGTACTGACCCTGCTCGTCTACTTCTTCTCCAGCCGGACGGGAAAGCCCAAGACCAAAAAGAAAACACAGGCATAAAAAAATCGGCCTCACGCTGGGCCGATTTTTTTATTGCCGAGTCGAGAAATCTGATTCACGAAAGCATCATCTTGACAATGTCACGGCGGCTGACAATACCGAGCAGATGTTTTTCTCCGTCGAGCACCGGCACGCGCTTGACATGTTTATCATACATGATTTTAGCGACCTTGCTGACATCATCGTCTTCATGTACCGCGACGACTTTTTTCGTCATGAGCTGCTCCGCCGAAATCGCCGCTATCTTGCGGAACGCATCCTGATACTCGCGCAGCCCCGAATAGTAGATGACCGCTCCAAGAATGCAGAGCTCATCCGGCAGTTCCGGCGCAAACTCCTTGCGCACGAGGTCGCCCTCACTGACAATGCCGCAGACCTTCCCCTCTTCGTCTACGACCGGCAGCCCCGAAATATCGTGGTCAACGATGGTCTGGGCAATTTCACGGATTGATGCATCTTTCTTGACCGTGATGACATTCTTCGTCATGATATCCTTGACTAGCATATGAAACACCTCAATTCCAAATATTCATCGAGAGCATTCCCTCTTTGCTGAAGTATTCGCTATCTTTCGACAACATTCCTGCAAGAAACTCATAAAGCTCTATTTTTTCTATCTATGATGTTCAAACAGCAGTTTACTATATGATATAATACATATGCCGTTGCTTCCCTGCAACTGTACTACACAGCAAAGGGGGTGAGACGATTGTCAAAATTCCTAATCTGTAGTACTGCGACTTCACTTAAGCAGGAATCAGAAAAACATGACGCCCCTGTCAGGTCACTACTCCTGGCAGGGGCGTCATACATTACGGTGAAGCAATTGCACCGAATTCCTTATTTCTTATCTGTAGTATACTATCTTTGAGAAAGAACATCAAGCATAGGTTTTATTTATGCTATTCTCATTCCCATGTAAAAAGATTATTATTTGTTCTTATTCAAACGGTCTACTAACGTCTGTACATTTTCGTCACCGTCAACACAGGTCATGATAGGCTGTGCTCCCAGCATAACTGTATTTCCATCTGCACGGGCTGCCTGCTTGTTGTGCCCATTATGATAGGCTGCGGCAAGATTTCCTTCGACAAAATAAGCACGCTCTGCTGTCGACATGCCGCCCGCCGGTGCCGGCGTCACAAATTTTTTGCCATTCACGCTAACATTGCCATCTTTGACCGATACATGCTTGCCGCTGTATTCTTCCAGTTTTTTCTCATAACGGTCACGGCGTGACATGTTATTCGGATGATCTGATGGGTTAATCCAAAGATTTACACCACTCTGCGTGTTATCTCCTAATTTTTCTAAAACGCGTTGCCAAACAGCTGCAGTAGCGCCAGGATTATAATTTGAATGTATCATATAGTCCCAGGAAAGTGCATCTGCCTCTTTTTCATCACCTTTAGAAGCGTGAACGGATGAATATGCATAAGTTGCATTTGCCAGATATTCGGTTAAAGCAGTTCCTCCCAATGCTGCTGAGCCAACCTGCGCCAAAAGGGCCCTATCTATACTACGCAAATATGATTTTGCTACATGATGAGCCTGACCATGTCCCATTTCATGCCCTAAGACTACTGCCAGTTCATCATCATTGGCCACGAAATCAAAGGCCCCCTTGTTGACATACATGACATGTCCCATGCCACAAGCTGCATTAAAATAATCAAAAGAAGAAACGTAATAGACATACGGTAAATCATATACCGTTTTATCAACCTGCCCAATAGCCGCTGTCATATTGGCCATAATACCATCCAAACGCTCATTCAGGTAGGGATCATCATAGACTCCAGTTTGTGATTGCGTCCTTTCAAAAATATATTGCTGATCATCTGCTGTTTTATCAAGCACATCAAGTTGTTTTTTTACCGTATCACGAGCCTGCGCAATATTAATACCAGCTTGAAGAATATCGCCAATATCAAACAGACCTGCTTCTGCTCGCGGTAAATCATAGGCAGCAAATGTACTACCGAAAGCAAAGCAACCTGCCAGCAAAAGTGTTACAGTTTTTCTTGCAACGGATCTTTTCATATCCCCCACACCTCCTTAAGTTATTACTCTTCATACAGCGTATAATTGCGTACCCAGCCGCCATCAAGAGGCGACTGCTCACGATGCGTTTTATCCCCGTCCTGTGAGACTGTTATCCAATAGCTTCCATCAATTGGCAAAACTGCTTTATAATTTCCATCTTCATCCGTATAAGCCGTAACAACGCCTTTCGTTCCGCCATACGCTTCAAAAGTCAGCTTGACCCATTGCATTGGATTGTCATAACGATCAGTCACTTTACCGGTAATATAATCATGGTGCATGGTCATATTAAGTACAGCACCAACAACAATCAAGATGAGTCCGCCTTTTACTGTAGAATACAGTAAGCCTAATGGACCAAACAGCAGAGTCAGTATCCGTGCAATCCCTACGCTTTTTGGTGACTTAGCAATGATGATTTGCGGCTGAACAGATTGTGATTGTTTCTCCTGCATCGTTTTTTCCTGATTTTCCCTGATGAGTCCCCCTTAATGACTACATGTTGATATTGTTTTATATCACTCTTATGATACAACTAAAGTTTAATCATGTAAATAACTGTAGTTGTACTATTCTAAAAAAATATCATCATTCACAAATAAACACATCAAATTTTCAGCAAATCGTAGTATCATAAAATAAAAAGGATAAATTTTCAGTATTTTAGCGTAACTAAAGTATGCCTTTCTGGATATCTATCGTTTCTTTTAATAGAAATAAATGTTCGGTATTATACTATTAAATGAAAGAGGTGTTAGAGGTATACTGCTATGATGAACAGAAAAGATATGAACCAGATCATCGGCAATCGTGTACGTCAAATACGGGACACCCATCAATATACACGTGAGCAGGTCGCGGAGTGGGCAGATATTTCACCGCAGTTCCTGTCGGATATCGAGCTCGGCAAAAAGAGCATGACTTCGACAACCATCGTCAAACTTGCCAAGGCGCTGCAGATCAGCACGGACTATCTGCTGCTCGGCAAGTCAAATCTCGCCAAAGAACCCGCCCGTACCAGAAAGCTGCAGATTCTTGCATCTTCCCTGCCCGACGAAAAGATCCCGATTGCCGAAGACATGATGCGCGTTTTTCTCAGAGCTGTTGACGTAAAAAGAACAAGCCCTGATACAAAAAAACAGAAAACAGATTCCCCAAAATCACGCAAATCCCAAAAATGATTTGCAAGAACTCATAAGGAAAGTCTCATTGTCTTGACAAGAAAGAAGGATGCTCTATGCAGGCGAAAAATGGCTGGCATACTTGGCAAAAGAAAATGGCTGCGGTACTGGCCGCCGGTGTCATCATGGTCCCGGGAGCGTATGTTCTGGCTCCTGCTCCTGTCGCTCATGCAGAATTTGGCTGGGGCAGCGTCATCGGTGCCGGCATTGAAGGCGCCATGGCCCATGCGCAGCTGTCAAAGTTTCTCAAGAAATACAACGACTCAGAGGAAGGGCGTCAGGAATTTTTCGAAGAGATGAAAAAAGAGTACGGGGTCAATAACGATTATGCCCTGAACAGCCGGATTGATACCATCATGGCCAATCTGACGGCGGCCATCGGCTCCGTAGACCCGACCATTTACGATAAACCGTACAATTACTTCATCAATAACGATACGAGCTTTAACGCCTTCTGCACGCTTGGCCATAATATGAGCATCAACACGGGACTGTTCAGCGTGCTGACCAACGATGACGAGATTGCCGTCGTCCTCGGCCACGAGATGGGCCACGGCCAGAAAGACCATCCGGCCAAAGGTGCGCGCCGCAGCCTTAATATGCAGATTCTCGGGGCAGCCACGGGCACGACGCTCGGCAGCATTGTCACTACAGTCATCAACAACCGCAACATCACGAAACCGATGGAACGCGAGGCCGATGCCCTGGCTTTTGAGTATATCACGCACTCGAATTACAACCCCGGTGCCACTGCCGCGGTCTGGCAGCGCGTCATGGATAAAGAAAAAACGCAGCCGTCGTCCTTCCAGCAGTTCATTTCCGACCACCCGTCCGACGGCGACCGCCGCGATACTTACGTCAAAAAACTTTATGAGTACAGCAATAAGCACGTGACTGCGAAAGACGGCACCGTCAAGGTCAACGGCAAAAATTTTGTCACACCGGCCGCTTCCGGCGATATGTCGGGTGCGGAGCGTTCCTACTTCGTGCTGGGCAACCTTGCCGCTGCCTATCATAACGGCCAGAATAAAAGTCAGGCCCATGTCGACGGCAAGACCGTCATGCTCGGCAATCAGCCCATCATGACGAGTACGTACGATGATGAGTCGGCACAGAAACTGGCCGAACGCTTAAATACCATCAAATAAGACAATACACACATAAGTCGACACAAAAAACAGGCTGTCCGCCCAATGAAGCGGACAGCCTGTTTTTTCATTTTATGCCGTTGGCGAGAAAAGACAATGTATCATGTATCAATCTATCAATCCTTGCACGGGCATTCCTCCTTATGGAAGTATTTATTGATGATCTCGACCGCGCAGTAGTCGCCGCACATCGAGCAGGCGCCTTCGTCCTGCGGATTGCGCGCGCCGCGTTTTGCCTTGGCGAGGTCCGGGTCGATGGCAAGTTCCATCTGTTTGTTCCAGTCGAGGACCTTGCGGGCCTTGGCCATAGCGAGATCCCATTCGCGCGCGCCCGGCACGCCGCGCACGAGGTCGGCAGCATGGGCAGCGATGCGGCTCGTGATGACGCCCGTATGGACATCCTCAATCGTCGGCAGGGCCAGATGCTCGGCCGGCGTGACGTAGCAGAGGAAATCAGCGCCCGAAACAGCCGCGAGCGTGCCGCCGATGGCTGCCGTGATATGGTCGTAGCCTGGGGCGATATCCGTGACCAGAGGTCCGAGCACGTAGAACGGAGCCTTGCGGCAGATGCGTTTCTCGAGTTTCATATTTGCCTCAATCTGGTCGTACGGCACATGGCCCGGTCCCTCGACCATGACCTGTACGCCGCGTTTCCACGCGCGGTCAACGAGTTCGCCGAGCGTGATGAGCTCCGTGAGCTGGCCGCGGTCCGTGGCGTCAGCCGTACAGCCCGGACGCATGCCGTCACCGAGGCTGATGGTCACATCGTATTTCTCGCAGATATCGAGGATATCATCATAATGCTCATAAAGAGGATTTTCCATCTCATTGTGGAGCATCCAGCCGGCGATGAACGAACCGCCGCGGCTTACGATATCCATGACGCGGCCCTGACGGCGCATACGTTCAATGGCCGAACGCGTGACACCGCAGTGCAGCGTCATGAAGTCGGCGCCGTCTTTGGCCTGCTGCTCAATGGTCTCGAGGATATCCGTATCCGTCATCTCGACAACAGCGCCATGCTCGCGGATGGAACGGACCGTCGCCTGATAAAGAGGCACCGTGCCGACCATGATGGGCGAATGTTCAATGATGCGCTGACGCGAAATATCGATGTTGTTGCCCGTCGAAAGGTCCATGACAGCATCGGCGCCGCAGCGGACAGCTTCGTCGAGCTTCTTGAGCTCCGGCTCGATGTCCGGGAACGTGCTCGACGTACCGATATTGGCGTTGACCTTGACACGCAGGCCTTCACCAACGCCGCGCGGGCGCAGATTCTTATGATTGATATTGGCACAGATGGCAATCGTGCCGTTGGCGACGCGTTCGCGTATCGTCTCGGCAGGAATATGTTCTTCCTCAGCAACAATCTTCATTGCATCGGTGATGCGGCCTTCACGGGCCAGCTGCATTTGTGTCGACATAATATACCTCCTAAAAATAAAAGCCGTCCGGCGTACCGGACGGCAAAATAGCTTTGTCACTTCCCTACGCAGGTATTAACCCAACAGGTTCCAAGGGTCGGACGCATCCTCTCAGCTATAAGCTCCCCTAGTGAAATCGTTCATAATGCAATTTTCATCATAAGATTCTCCCCCATGAAGGGAACAATCTTCTTGGTTTATTTTAACAAATCAGTCTCCATTATGCAATGCATATCTATGACTTTTCAGGCATTTGGCAGAATTTAGCCGACGAGCAGACGGAAACGGCTGTGCGTGCGCCCACAGCTGCACGGACCTGCCGCAGGCTCCACCATCAGGCCCGTGCAGAGACGGATGACGGGCATGGCCTCAGCCGCCAGAGAAGTCAGTACGAGCTCGCCGCTGCCGGCCGACGGCTTTTTCGTCGCAGGGTCGATGATTTCAGCCATGGTGTAGTCTTCCTGCAGATGAAAGATGAACTTTGACGGCTCACAGGGCAGGAAAGGCGCCGCGGTGCCGAGGAATGGCAGGGCCAGCATGTGGTAAACTTTCGCAGGTGCCAGGTCATTGACCGAGGTCACCAATGAGGATGAAGGCACGGAAGCATGCAGGCAGATGATACGCGCCAGCGGTAGTTCACTGAGGCCGCTGCCTTTCTGCTGCAGAATGTCATCGAGCTCGGCCAGCCGCTTCGGCGTGCCAATCAGCGTTTCCGGCGTCACAAAGTCAAGCATCTGCGGCCATTTTTTCTTGTCCTGACCAAGCATGGTGACGGCCGCACCGATGAATTCGCTGGCATAATGGATGTCCATGAGCCGGCTGTCGGCGCCGTCGCCGAGGATGCCGACCAAAGCCGCATTATGAAGTCCGCAGGCCACGAGGCTGCGCGTCATCTGTTCGACATGATGCGCAATATCGCCGTTGGTCGCAAAATGCACAAAGACGTTATCCTCATCCTGACCGCTGTGCATATAAGAAATGCGCAGCAGGCTCGAAAGCGGCATCGTCAGAAAATCAAAGGCGTTTTTTCCCTGCAGACCCCCGCGCGGCAGCAGCGGAAAATTCTGCAGGGCATCGAGTTCCTGCACTTCTTTGGCACTGACCCCAGCCTCGGCAAATGACTCACGGTAATGCGAGCATTTTTCTCCGGCCCAGCGCAGCTGTTTCTGCAGGCGCGTCAGCTGAAGCTCCCGCAGTGCCTCTGCGGAAATCTGTTCCACGGATGGATTGGCAAACAAAAAAATCTCTCCTTCACAAAAATTCCCTCCAAGAGGAGACAGCAGGCAAAGCCCTGCCGTGCAGGACCTATGACTGCTGCCTGTCACCTTGGAGGGGGATATTCACTTTATCGTTGCTTACTTGATATCAAAGACGGTCTTATTCGTCTCTGCCGGTTCTTTCGGCAGGACAATGTGAAGCACGCCATCTTCAAGCGAGACAGCGACCTCGTCCTTGACGATGTCGTCAATCTGGAACGTGCGCTCAAACGTGCCGATACGGCGCTCGCGGCAGATGAATTTGACATCCATATCAGGGTCCGGACGCTCGGCCTTGATGGTCAGATAGCCGCTGTTATCGTCATACGAAACGGTAATCTGATCTTTGTGGAAGCCCGGCAGCTCGGCAAAAATCTCATAGCGGTCCGGCGTGTCAATGACATCCACACGGAACGAAGAGAGTGCACCGCTGACGCGTCCGAGCGGATTGCACGGCTGCTCGGTCATGAAGTCAATAGCTTTTTCCAACGCTTCACGCCCACGCTCAGCGTTTTCACGGATATTGAATGGAATCGGTCGAATCATCAAAATCGCCCCCAAATCTTCAATACATGTTTTATCGTTACCCTTATTATAATAAAAATGTGTGAAAATTTCAAGAAAAGTCAGCTTCTCTTTGCGGAGAAACTGACTTTTCCTGTCTTTATCTTTATTTCAATATTTTATTTTTTGAATTTGTCCAGTGCCTTCTGGTAGTCCTGTACGAATTCAACGGTACCGATGTATTCACCGTCATCGTCATAGACGGCCATGTAGCGCACACCGATGGGACGGCCCATGATGCGGCGCCATACTTCCATGTGCGTGCGTTTCTTTGCCTTGAAGTCGAACAGCATCTGGCGCACGACGGGGATGATTTCAGGCGGATGGCAGCTGTAGACTTCGCGGCCGAGTGCCGAGAGCGGGCGCGAGAAGACTTTGCCCTCATTGAGGAAGTAACGTACGATGTCATCCTTATCGATGAACGTGATATCGACATCGATGAGCTTCAAAATCCCCTGCAGCTGACGGACCGTCAATTCGCCAGTCGGCATTTTGACCTTGCCATCAAGGACAGCAGGTGCCACTTCTGCGTTCTTCGCCGCGAGCCACTTCTCGCCCTCCGGCCAGCGCGGCATCGTCTCGACATCGACGAAGGACATGCCCATCTCAAAGAGGTCGCGGTAAACCTCATACCACTGCTCCTGTGTGAAATAACGCAGGGACAGTGGGAACAGGATGCGCTCTTCCTTGAACACCATCTCGCGGATGCGCGTGCAGACCTGATTGATGCGTCCTTTATAGAGAGGATAGTTTTCCGCATCTTCTTTCAGAGCCTTCGTGATGGTGCCGAGCTCGCGCTTGATTTCATCATCGACCCCCCACATGACCTGAGACGGGCCCGTAACGCCGTAATCATAAAGCATTGGCATCAGGAGTTCTTCCTTTTTGGCATAATGCAGGCGAACAGCATTGAGACCAGCCACCATCCCCGTGATTTTGGCCACATTCTCTTCCCCCGTCATCTCATGCGCAATGGCATCGAGATGCTTCGTGAGTTCTGTATTCTCAAGCTTCAGCAGGCTCAGCGGGTGTCCCTCCGGCAGCTCCTCTTCGGCAAGGAACTGCGAAGCAGCTGCGGCCTTATGCGTCTTTTCTGCGATGGCCTGCAGCTCAGCTTTCTCCATCTCTTTACGGTCATGGAAGAGGGCAGCATGGACATCACAGAGCTTCTGAACATCTTTCAAAGGCACGCCGCCCTTGATGAGGTCCTGTTCAGCGTCGGCAATCTCCGCGGCATCGACATGCTCGAAGTTGCGCACAAAGTCAGCGCGCACCGACTCGAGGGATTCACCGCGGTTCAAGCGGCCGACGTATTCGCGCAGCAGAGTTTGGCGCTGCTGTTCTTCAGCACCTACCACCGTAAAGCCCTTCTCCGCGAGTGCCGTACGGATTTTTTCCATCGGGATGCCCTTGACGACGGCGCCGCGCGGCAGCGTCATGATGCGTCCCATAAGCTTGAGGGCCGCCGGCTTCATGATATCGGTAAAACCGAGTTCGGCAAGGATTTCCTTGAGTTCTGGATATTCGTGGACGAGTTCGGCAACGCTTTTATTTAAATCAATCTTCTTCATATATAATGGCTCCTTCCAGACGGGCTGTATCGCGATTTCATACATTCACTGTGTTTGCTATAGGATGATTATAATACAGGTTCTCATCGCTTGGTTGTATCATTTGTTACAGAATGAACTGTTCACAGCCTGTCAAAAGGCTCATTTCTCAACGTAGTGACTGAAACTGCCGATGACGAGCTGCGGAAATTCTTTATGCAGAACTTCCATGAAATGACGCGTGCCGAGGATTTTGCCCTTGGGCTCGGGCATGATGTCAAGGAACGCATCGGGGTCGATGTTGAGATTGCGCACCTGAATCATCTGCACGGGCAGCTCGCGGAAGAAATCCTGCCAGGCCGCAAGTTCTTCCTCACGGTCATTGAAGCCCGGGAAATAGAGCAGATTCAGCGAGACATATACACCGTGGTCGAGGGCATAGCGGATGGATTCCTTGACATTTGCCAGATGATAGCTCGCGCGGTAATACGCATCGTAGCTTTCCTCGCGGGCACTGATGATGGAAACGCGCAGCGAGTCGAGACCGGCATCAACGATTTTTTTGATGCCCTCGGTCCAGCCCGCATTCGAGTTCATGTTAATCTGGCCCTTTTTTGTCTTGGCGCGAATCAGCTTGATGCCGGCGGAGATATTGTCGGCAGCCAGCGACGGCTCACCCTCGCAGCCCTGACCAAAGCTGATGATACCGTCAGGCGCCACGGAAAGATGGTAGATACCGACTTCGGCGATTTCTTCCGGCGTCGGACGGAATTTGATGCGTTCCTGCGGCGACGGGCAGCATTCTGCCGGCTGCAGCGAAATGCAGCCAAAGCAGTTGGCATTGCATACCGGCGAAGTCGGGATGCCGCATTCCCAGCGGCGGTAGAAGAGATTCTGTGCCGTGCAGCAGTGCCATTTTAAGGAACAGCCGCCGACCTGTTCGACAATGCGGTTGCCCGGCAAATCCTTTTTCGTGCGCTTGACTAGCTTCGGCAGTTCCTTCGTATTGTAATGAACCGGGTCCCACTTGTCGTTTTCATCCGTATAAACGGCCGCGCAGTACAGCTCATCTTGATAGACGACCACGGCCGTGTAGCCGTAAAGCGGCAGACGCTGAGCATCTTCCGCGCGTTCATAGGCTGGCATGTAAAGGCGCGTGTAGCCGGCCGGCAGGATCGCCGCCACAGCAAGGCCGCTGATGGGCATTGTCTCGCCTTCCGGACTCCGGCCGACGGCCAGACGGTCGGGCAGCAGCATGAGGTCCGCGCTTTCCGGCAGCGGAATCAGGTCCTCCGGCTGCAGCAGGATGTTCTCGCGGCCCGTGCGGCCCATGCCGCGCATGCCCGGTGCATCAAGGATATTGCCGTCTTCATCGGCATAGACCGCCGTGATCATTTCGTTCTCATTTTGTTTCTGGCTCATGCTGCTCCGCCTTTCCTGTCTCTTTCACTGCATCTGACGCAGTATCTGCCGCAGATGCTCTTTCTTTTTCCGTCTTCTTCGCTTTTTTCTTCTTTTTCGGATTGAATTTGTTCATCGCCATATCGACATCATCCGTCACGATGCATTCCACCGCCGGAATCAGATAGGCAATGGCCTCTTTGATTTTCGGCTGGTCTTCCTCTGTAAAGCCCGCCAACACGTGCTTGACGACGGTCCAGCCCGGCAGCGGACGGCCGATGCCGATGCGCACGCGCGCAAAATGCTCATCGCCGACATGCGCGAGGATGGACTTGATGCCATTATGGCCGCCCGCACTGCCTTTCTTGCGGATGCGGATGGTACCGGCAGGAATATCCATATCATCATGCACGACGATAAGGTCTTCCGGAGCCAGCTTGTACCAGTTCAGGATAGGTCCGAGCGAACGTCCGCTGTCATTCATATACGTCTGCGGCTTGACGAGCACGACTTTTTCCGTGCCGATGCGCGTGTCGGCGACTTTCGCATCAAATTTATCCTTCCAGTCTGCCTCACGGATGCCCAGCTTGTCCGCCAATGCATCGATGAACATGAAGCCGACATTATGTTTCGTCTTAGCATACTCCGCGCCGGGATTGCCAAGGCCTGCAATAATTTTCATAGTGAATAAGCCTCTTTCTTCTATCTTTCTTCTATTATAAATACATCGTCTCATGATTTGCTCTACTAAGTCTACCATATTCCACTCTGCTTGACAAAAAAAGCCCCCTGAGCAGAACTCAGAAGGCTTTTGTCATATTTTAGTCATTAGCCGTCGGGTCGCCAATCAGGAAGAGATAAGCGAAGACGACAATGCCAAGAGCGATGCGGTACCAGCCGAACGCCTTGAAGTCATTCGTCTTGATGTAGCGCATGAGGAATTTGATGGACAGGATGGAGACAATGAACGCCGTGACCATGCCTACAACGAGGATGATGATTTCGGCACTCGAATAATGGAAGCCAAACTTGACCATCTTCAGGGCACTGGCACCAAACATGACCGGAATGGCGAGGAAGAAGGTGAACTCTGCTGCCACCGTGCGGCTCGCGCCAAACAGCAGACCGCCGAGGATGGTCGCGCCGGAACGGCTTGTGCCTGGCACGAGCGACAGGACCTGGAATACACCGATGATGAAGGCCGTCTTGTAATCGAGGCGGCGCAGGTCCGTGATGACCGGACGGCGGTGCTTATTGTAGTTCTCGACAATGATGAACATGATGCCGTAGAAGATAAGCGTCGTCGCGACGACCGGAGCCGTCATGAAATGTTCTTCCATGTATTTATTGAAGAGCAGGCCGATGACCGCTGCCGGCAGGCAGGCCACAATGACCTTCATCCAGAGCTGGATGGTATCGTGTTTTTCCTGACGCGTTTTCCACGAAGAGAACGGATTGAGCTTCTCAAAGCTCAGGACAACGACGGCCATGATGGCGCCGAGCTGGATGACCACCAAAAACATATCCATGAACGCCTTGCTGACGTCCAGTTTGATGAACTCATCGACGAGGATCATATGACCCGTACTCGATACCGGCAGCCACTCCGTGAGGCCCTCAACCACGCCAAGGATGATGGTCTTGAGTAAATCGGCAATACTTAGATCCACTTTTCTTCCTCCTAGTACACAAGGTAAGTTATTCCTGCCTTTTACAGCAGTACGCCCATTATAACACAGCTGTCCGCACTCTGCATGGAAAATTAAGATTTCCCTGCACGCTCCGCTGTGTTTTAAACAGGCTTCATTATAAGACAGAGAGTTAAACGGCAGTTAAACAATAAAAAAATGTGAGCAAGTCACGGAAAAGACTATGCTTCCCTGCTATACTATAGTCAAATCCAAAGGAAACGCATCAAAAAACACCCTTGGAACTCAACTAAAACAGTTTTATACTTTTTTCATATGGCAGAAGGAGGAATTTCTTATCATGACACCAGTAGTCATCACCAAAGATAATTTTGAAAGCGAAGTACTTAAAGCAGAAGGCACCGTGCTCATCGATTTCTGGGCAACGTGGTGCGGCCCCTGCCGTATGCTCTCCCCGATTGTCGACAAAGTTGCCAGCGAGCACACGGATGTCAAGGTTGGCAAAATCAATGTCGATGAACAGCCGGAACTCGCCCAGCAGTTCGGCATCATGAGCATCCCGACGCTGATTGTCTTCCGCAATGGCCAGAAGGTCAATGAATCCATCGGCCTCATCCCGAAAGAAAAAGTCGAAGAACTCATCGGCTGACTCTTATAAACTCCACATCTCTCTCCAAACACATATCTCACGGCAGCATCAATAAGGACCGGCAAGCTTCTTCAAGGCATCGCGGTCCCTGATCTGCAGACAGCCACGGCCCGACCTGGTCCAGCCCTCCTGATTGAAATACTTAATCAGGCGCGTCACGACCTCTCGGGCCGTTCCCATATAACGGGCCATCTGCTCATGCGTCAAATGCACCGTATCGGTCTTCCTCTCCCTGCTTTCTTCAAGCAGGAATATCGCAAAACGACGGTCGGCCGACAAAAACAATACCTGCTGCAGCTTCCACAGCATATCTGAGAGACGCTTCGCAGCCAGCTCGTACGCATAGCAGCGCACGTAGATATTGCCATCCGACAGTTTGCGGAACGCCGAAGAATCTGTCAGCAGCACGTCGGTATCTTCCTCTGCATCGATATAGACATCAAAAGTCACGGAATCGAGGGTGCAGGCGGCCGAAAGAATGCCAATATCATCAGGGAACAGACGGTAAAGCGTCACATCGCGCCCATCTTCCGAAAGTGTGTAGACACGCAGCTGCCCCTTCTTGATGAGCAGCACGCCGATGCAGTCAAACGGGCCGCGGTGCACCTGCGCGCCTTTTTCGTAATGGACGGCATGGGTATGAGTATTCAAGAGGTCTTTCTCTGCATCGGAAAGATGCGGCCAAAAACTGAAATGGCGGATAAAAAGGTCCGTCACGTTTTTTTCTTCACGACTCAAACAATCACCTTCTCAACAATGAACAACGAATACTAATGAAAAAGGCCCTTTCCTTCTGGAAAAGGCCTTTTCCTCATGTATCAGCAAATGCTGCTCTTATCTTAGCGAAAAAGCTGGCTTACCGAACGATGACTCTGGATGCGCATGATGACATCGCCGAGAGCATCAGCCAGCGACAGAACAACGAACTTATCCGACTGCTTTTCCGGCGGCAGAGGAATCGTATCCGTGATGACGAGCTTTTCGATTGGGGATTCGTTGATGCGCTGAACAGCCGGGTCCGACAGGATGGCATGCGAGCACGAAGCAAAGATGCGCTTTGCACCGCGTTTTTCAAGGGCACGGGCACCTTCGCAGAGCGAGCCGGCCGTATCGACGATATCGTCGATGATGACAGCCGTCTTACCTTCGACATCACCGATGAGGTTCATGACCTCAGCGCAGCCCGGGCGCGGACGGCGTTTCTCGATGATGGCAATTGGAGCCTGCAGATGGTCAGCAAGCACACGGGCACGCGTAACACCGCCGAGGTCCGGCGAAACGACGACGACATCGTCGAGCTTCTGCGTGCGGAAATAGTTCGCAATGACCGGAGCTGCAGCCAGATGATCGACAGGGATATCGAAGAAGCCCTGAATCTGACCAGCATGGAGGTCAACGGTCACGACGCGGGTCACACCAGCCGTCGTCATGAGGTTTGCTACGAGCTTTGCGGAAATCGGCTCACGGCCGCGTGTCTTGCGATCCTGACGTGCATAAGCATAGTACGGAACAACAGCCGTGATGCTGTGTGCCGAAGCGCGCTTGCAGGCATCTGCCATAATCAGGAGCTCCATGAGGTTGTCATTGACAGGATAAGACGTCGGCTGGATGATGAAGATATCCTTGCCGCGGATACTCTCGCTGATCATGACCTGCGTCTCACCGTTGTTGAAATGACCGACATATGCATCGCAGAGATTGACACCGATATGGTCAGCAATCTTCTTTGCGAGATCCGGGTTTGCATTACCGGTCAGGATGCATAAGTTTCCAGTGTCTAAAGCCATTTTGTTAAAATCCTCCAAATCATTACACCTAAATCGTTTCTCTAAAAAGACGGGCTGGACCCAGTCTTCTCTTCTTTTAGTATAGCACGCCGGAAGAAAAAAGGACATACTTCCTTTTAAATTGGTAAAAAATTCTCCTGCGAAACCCTGCCAATGGCTCAGTCGCGCTTGTCGTGCCAGCTTTCAATCACGGTCTGGCGTGCGCGTGCAATGGAGAGTTTGCCAGCCGGAGCCGTCTTCGTGATGGTGGAACCTGCAGCGATATAGGCATTATCTTCTACAGTGACCGGAGCAACGAGGTTCGAGTTGCAGCCAACGAAGGCATTGTTGCCAATTTTCGTGCGGTGCTTGATTTTGCCGTCGTAGTTGACCGTAATCGTGCCGCAGCCCATATTGACGTTCTCGCCCATGTCGCAGTCGCCGATATAGGAAAGATGCGGCAGCTTCGAGCCCTTGCCGATATTGGAGTTTTTGACCTCGATGAAGTTGTCGATTTTGACATTCTCGAAAAGATGCGTGTTCGGACGCAGGTGAACGAACTGGCCAAGCTTGACATTGTCATCAATCTGGCATTCATGGGCATAGACAAATTGACCCGTGACATGATTGCCGCATTTGACATCCTGGAAGCGGACATTCGGGCCAAGCTCGCACTCTTCGCCAATGACCGTGCCATGCTCAAGCCACGTCATCGGGTAGATGATGGTATCGCGGCCGACTTTGACATCCGAGTCAATGTACGTCGTATCCGGGTCCATAATCGTGACGCCCTCGCTCATGAGCTCTTCATTCTTGCGGCGGCGCAGGATTTTCTCCGCACCGGCCAGCTGCAGGCGCGAGTTGATGCCGAGCGTATCTTCATAATTGTCAGCAGCCACAGCCCAGATTTTTTCCCCTTTCTTCTTGAGGATTTCGAGAACATCCGGCAGGTAGTACTCGCCCTGTGCATTGTCGTTCGTGACATGGGAAAGAGCCTCAAAGAGGTCTTTCGCGGCGAAGCAGTAGATGCCCGAGTTGACTTCACGAACCTGACGTTCCTCTTCCGTGGCATCCTTATGCTCGACGATTTTCGAAACGGAGCCGTCCTGCGCGCGAATGATGCGGCCGTAGCCCGTCGCATCCGGCATGATGGCCGTGAGAACCGTGGCCTTTGCCTGAGCTGCAACATGCTCGTCATAAAGCTTCTTGAGGAGTTCCCCCGTCAGGAGCGGCGTATCGCCGCAGAGGACCATGACCGTACCCGTCTCATCCTTGAGGAGTTCCTTCGTCTGCAGTACAGCATGGCCCGTACCGAGCTGTTCCGTCTGCGTGACAAATTCTGCCTGACTGCCGATAGCCTCGCGGACCATGTCGCCGCCAAAGCCAGTGACAACAATATTGCGCTTGGCACCGGCTGCCTTGGCAGCATCGATGACATGCTGAAGCATCGTCTTGCCCCCGGCCTTATGCAGGACCTTCGGCAGTTTCGATTTCATGCGCGTACCTTTGCCGGCAGCAAGAATGACGGTTACTAAATCTGACATATTTATCTGTCTCCCATCTTTTTTCTTTATTATCACGCGTTAACCTTAGGGGAACGCGCTTTTTTCTTTTTCGCAGTTTTGGCTTCAGCCTTCTGGTTTATAGCGATATCCATGGCCTTCAGCAGCGTCTTTTCTGAATTCTCCATATGGTGTACAGCGGCCTTGCGCGCGGCACGGCCATCGCCGTTGGCAATCGTCTCGACAATCTCGCGGTGCTCATCCAAGGTTGCTTCCAGGCGGCCCGGATAAGACATCGACAACGTACGGAAACGCGTGAGCTGGTCACGCAGGTTGGAAATGATGCCGACGAGACGGTTGTTGCGTGCCGCATGATAGAGCAGGTCGTGGAATTCAATATCCGTCTTGACGATTTTATCCATGGCTGCCTCGCGGTCCGGTCCATCCTCGTATTCCTTGATGTAGCCGCCGATAACGACGAGCAGACGCTGCAGATGCTCGAGTTCATCTTCCGTGATATGCTCGGCAGCAAGACCGTTGGACAGGGACTCAAGGGCAGTACGGATTTCAAAGATTTCATTGATATCGCGGATGGACATATCAGCCACATACGTACCGCGTCTCGGCATCATGACGACATAGCCTTCAAGCTCGAGTTTGCGGATGGCCTCACGTACCGGCGTACGGCTCACGCCAAGCTCCTCAGCGAGCTTGATTTCCATGATGCGCTGTCCCGGTTTAAGAATCCCCTTGCGGATAGCATCCCGCAGAGATTCACAAACGACTTCACGTAAAGGCTGATAACTGTCTAATTTAATCGGAGTCAATCTCTGATCCATTGTATTCCCCTCAATTCTGATTCTCGTTTTTTCCTGTAGTCTGGCAGACGAAAATATCCGCGTCTGTCTGGCTGCGCAAATAAGCGGCTGCCTCGCTGGCTGCTTTCTCGTCGGCAAAAAGCCCGAACACGGTTGGCCCGCTGCCGGACATCATGCTGGCCAGTGCGCCTTTTTCCAGCATCCACCCCTTGTACTGCGCGATGACAGGATACTGTTTAATAGTAACACTTTCAAGAACATTGCACAATAATGAAGCAATCCCTTTTCGGTCCTGTGCTTTGATTTTCTCACAGATGGCCGCATTGTCGGGATGTGCCTCTGCGCCTTGCTCATCATAGTTCTGGTAAGCCCAGGCCGTGGAGACGGAAATCTTTGGCTTGGCCAGCACGACCCAGAACTCTGGTACCGATTCGAGATCTTTGAGCACTTCGCCACGGCCCGTGGCCAGCATCGTCCCGCCCATGATGCAGAACGGAATGTCCGAGCCAAGCTTCGCCCCATACGAGCAGAGCTCCGGAAGCGTCAGTCCGAGGCCATAGAGTTCATTGACCCCGCGCAGCACAGCAGCCGCATCGGCACTGCCGCCTGCCAGCCCTGCTGCAACAGGGATTCTTTTGACAAGTTCGATGCGAACGCCGCCCTCGACCTGTCGTTCGCGCAGAAGAAGCGCCGCTGCACGCCAGGCCAGATTACGTTCGTCGGCTTCCAGCTCCGGTACATTCAGCGTAAGCTCTATTCCCTTAGGAATCTTCGTGAGTTTTACCGTGTCATGAAGACTGACCGACTGCATGACCATGGAGACCTCATGATAACCATCCGGCCGCTTGCCAAGGATATCAAGGGTCAGGTTGATTTTGGCATATCCCTCTACAGTAATCAATATATATCCCCCCAGCTTTTTCATCAGCCCAGCTCAAACTGTCTTTCCCCCGTAAAATGCGGTAAGACAGAAATGACCTGGACAGGACAGTGTGCCGTGCACAGGCCGCAGTCCGTGCAGGAAACCGGCTGAAAATGAATGCTTCCCTTTTTTTCGCCCGCTCCGCGCTGCACCGTCAGGGCCTGCATCGGGCACACCGCAGCACAAAGACCGCAGGCGGTGCAGCCATCCTGAACCTGCAGACCATAAAACAAGTCATTCGGTTCGGTCTGTCTGTTTTTCAGCCAGGCTGCCCCGTCAAAAACATAAGTATGCTCCATCTGAGCCTCAGCAATTTCCTGCAGGCTCTCTGTCGTGGAACGGAACAGCGCGCTGAAAAAATTACGCCGCTCCACTTTCTTCACTGGCTTTTTCGACTTTGTCCCTGCTTTGACATGGACTAGACGGATTTGGGGCCGGCCCGCCTTCTGCAGGGCTGCATCGCAGGCATCAATCTCACGAAGCAGCCAGTCATAGACGGCAGGCCGGCAGGACTGGCACTGCGAGATATCAAGACAGAGTCCTTTTTCCCATGCCATTGCCCAGAGCAGACGCCGGTTCAGGAAGCCAAGACACGGAGCTCCCTCTGCACCGGCTTTTTCGCACATAAGGACCTGCGGCTGCAGTTTCGCCGCTTTAGCCAAAGCTCCTGCGTAATCTTCCGGCACTATGACCGCCGCAGCCGGACAGACGGCACTGCAGAGACCGCAGTCATCGCAGCGTTCCGTGTCAATCCCATGGTCCGTGATGGCTTTCTGCGGACAGATATCAGCGCAGCGGTGACAGCTGACTTTGCCGTCGCGCACAAGACAGTGCGTGAGGTCTATACTTCGTTTGCTCAAAATGTTTCTCCTCTAGTATAGTTGTATTCATTATACCATATATTGCAATCACAGCCTATATTTTATGCGCATAGTACTTTTTATGTTCTGCGGCAGAACAGGTTCATTTTGATAGTCGACGATAATTATTTTCTTTTAAGATTAAATATATTTTCTGATTGTATTGTCGGACATTTTAGGCTATAATGATAACATAAACAAAAAGCACCACGCTGCACTAATACAAAAGGAGGGCAACATTTATGGATGCACTAATCCTATCCCGATGGCAGTTTGCCATCACAACCGTCTACCATTTTCTTTTTGTGCCAGTAACTCTCGGCCTTTCGATTTTTGTCGCTTTGCTCGAGACCTGCTATGTCCGTACGAAACATCCGGCATGGAAAGAGACCAGCCGCAAGCTCGTACGCTTCTTCGGCACACTCTTCGTCATTAATTTTTCGATGGGTGTTGTCACAGGTATCGTACAGGAATTCCACTTCGGCATGAACTGGTCCGAATATTCCCGCTTCATGGGCGATATTTTCGGTGCCCCGCTGGCACTTGAGGCCCTGACCGCCTTTTTCCTCGAGTCGACATTCCTCGGCATCTGGATTTTTGGCTGGGACAAACTCTCTGAAAAAGCCCACTGCATCTGCATCTGGATCGTCGCTTTCGCCAGCAACCTCTCGGCGTTCTGGATTCTCGTTGCCAATTCCTTCATGCAGCATCCGGTCGGCTTCGCCGTGCGCAATGGCCGTGCCGAAATGACCGACTTCTTTGCACTCGTCACGAATCACTATGTACTCGGTGAGTATTCGCATACGCTGTTCTCGGCCATTGCAACGGCCGGCTTCCTCGTCATCGCCGTGTCGGCCTGGAAAATCATCCACGATGAAAGCTCGCGCCGCGCTTTCACGCAGACGCTCAAAGCCGGTGCCCTCTTCATGCTCTTAGGTCTGTTTGCCACGATGGGCAGTGGCCATATGCATGCCCAGTACATCGCGCAGGTCAATCCGATGAAGGTATCTTCCTTCGAAGCCCTCTGGGAAACGGAGGACCCTGCTCCATTTGCCATTGTCGCAGATATCAACGAAGAGCAGCATAAGAACAATATGGAACTGACCATCCCGGCTGCTTTTTCCTTCATGCTCTATAATTCCCCATCGGGTGCCGTGCCTGGCATCAACCAGCTTCAGAAAGACTACTCCGATAAATACGGCCCTGCCGACTACCGTCCGGACGTCACGGGCATGTTCTGGAGCTTCCGCATCATGATTGGCCTCGGCGGCCTCATGCTGCTCTTAGGCCTCATCACGGCCTACCTTGGCTGGACAAACCGTCCGCTGGCTTTCCCGACACTCCTCAAAGTACTGCCATGGCTGCTGCCGCTGCCGTACCTTGCCAACAGCGTTGGCTGGTATGTCGCCGAAGCCGGCCGTCAGCCCTGGATTGTCTTTGGTCTGCAGAAGACCAGCGATGCCGTCTCCCCGAATCTCACGGGCGCCGATGTCTGGCTGACGATGACGGGCTTCACGCTTCTCTATCTCGTACTCGCCATCGCGGCACTCTGGGTCGCCATGCGCTTCATCAAAAAAACACACATTGCCTTTGACGAAGGGAGGAATGCATGATGGATCTCAACATTCTTTGGTTCATTCTCATTGTCGTGCTCTTCACCGGCTTTTTCTTCCTCGAAGGTTTTGATTATGGTGTGGGCGGACTCATGCCGTTCCTTTCGTCGGATGAAAAAGAACGCGGGGAAATCCTGCGCACGATTACGCCGGTCTGGGATGGCAACGAGGTCTGGATGATCACGGCCGGCGGCGCAATGTTCGCTGCCTTCCCGCACGTCTATGCCACGATGTTCTCCGCTTTTTATCTCGCGCTTTTCCTCATGCTCGTCGCACTCATCCTGCGCGGTGTGGCCTTTGACCTGCGCACGCGTCAGGAATCCCTGTGCTGGCAGCGCTTCTGGGACGGCGCCATCTGCTTTGGCAGCATCGTACCGGCGTTCCTCTGGGGCGTCGCTGTCACGGACCTCATCGCCGGCCTGCCCATCAATGAGAAAATGATTTATATGGGCGGTTTCTTCGACCTGCTGACGCCGTATTCCGTCATCGGCGGCCTTGCTTTCCTCTTCGTCTTCCTCTATCACGGCGCTTCGTTCCTGACGATTCGCCTCGCAAAGGACAGCCTTATCCTGCGCTGCCAGGAAGTCGGCCTGAAAGTCGGCGTCATCGCTGCAATTTTCTTCGTGATCTGCATGGTCCTGACGCTGCAGTACACGGACCTCTTCACGAAGCCGGTCGCTGCTGTCGCGCTCTTCGGCGCTGCGCTCTTCTTCGTCATCGCTCTCCTGAGCATGAAACTCGGAAAAGGCAGGGCCAGCTTCCTGCTCAGCGCTGTCGCCATCGTGGCTACGACCGTCGCATTCTTCGCCGGCCTGTTCCCGCGCCTCATGGTCTCGAGCATCAATCCGGCCTTCAGCCTGACCATCACAAATGCTTCCTCGAGCCCGTACACGCTGTCCGTCATGACAGTGGC
This sequence comes from uncultured Selenomonas sp., assembly GCA_900552565.1. GTDB lineage: Bacteria > Bacillota > Negativicutes > Selenomonadales > Selenomonadaceae > Mitsuokella. The sequence goes on from USAK01000019.1 coordinate 24,827, forward strand.
AGCCGGCATCTTCGTGCCGATTGTCCTCATCTATCAGGCCTGGAGCTACTACATCTTCCGCAAACGCGTCACGCCGAAAGATGCGGAAGAGCACTATTGATACGATACTGATACAACATTGATATGAAAAAACTCTTCTTTTTCCAGACACTGCTTCATCATAAACCGCGCCTTCTCGGCCTTGCCCTGAGCGAGGTCCTGAGAGCTCTGCTCATCACGGGAGCTGCCTACACAGCTGCCAAGGCGGTCGATGAAGTATTCCTGCAGGGAAGAGCACTGAAAGAAACAGCACCAGTTCTTCTGGTGCTGTTTCTTATGCTCATGTTCCTGCATCTCACGGCACTGCTGCTCAATCATCAGTCGCAGCAGCTTTCCACAGCCGCACGCACCTATGTGCGTCAAAAACTTCATGAAAAATTACTGGCCAGACAAAAAAATCCTGCACCGCAACAGCAGCAGGACATTCTGCCGCTGGCCTTGGAACAGACCGATGCTCTTGACCTCTGGTTTACGCGCGTGCTGCCGGTGCTTTTAGGACTGCTCATCACGCTGCCGCTGCTCCTCATCATCTCGGCATCAAGAGACCCTTTGACGGGTCTCTTGATGCTCGTCACCGTGCCGATTGCACCGTTCCTTCTCTATCTCATCGGCCGCGTCACACGCGAGGCCAGCGAAAAGGAATGGGTGAAGCTCACCGAGCTCTCGTCGGGCTTTGCCGAGCTCCTGCATACGCTGCCGACGTTGAAACTCTTCCATCAGGAAAAACGCCTCGCCGGCAGGGTCCGCCGCCTCAGCGATGATTTTGCCGCCGCGGCCCTGCGCGTGCTGCAGCTCTCATTTGTCTCGGCCTTTGCCTTAGAGCTCATCACGACGCTTTCGATTGCCATCATCGCCGTCGGCATCGGCCTGCGCCTGCTCTACGGCCATCTGACTTTTCTCACGGCATTTTTCGTCCTGCTGCTGACGCCGGAGTTCTATCAGCCGCTGCGTCAGGCCGGCACTGCCTTTCACGGCGGCATGACGGCGATGACCGCGGAAAAGTCATTAGCCGCGTTTCTGCAGGATATTCCGGAACAACAGAAGGACAAAAAAGAGACCCATTTGCTTTCTTCGCAGGATAAAAACAATGCCATCACGGCCAGCCAGCTGACATTTACGTACGCCGGCAGTCCGCTGCCCGTGCTTCTGGGCATAGATTTCGCGGTCCCTGCTCAAAAAATCACGGCCATTCAGGGTCCGAGCGGCAGCGGCAAGACGACGCTCTTAAAACTCTGCGTCGACCTGCTTGTGCCGACGTCAGGCAGCCTGCACCTGCCGTGCCGGAAAATCACGGAACTTACGTATGTACCGCAGGAGCCGCATCTCTTCAATGCATCACTGGCCGAAAATGTCAGCCTGACTTTTGATTCTTCCCTTTCTCTGGATGGGCAGCAGCAGAAAAACATCGCCAAAGCCCTGCAAAAAGCCGGACTGCTTGACTGGGCAAAGAAACTTCCCCAAGGTCTTATGACCAGACTTGGCGAAGGCGGACAGAATCTGTCGCAGGGGCAGCGCAAGCGGCTGGGGCTTGCCCGCGCCCTTTATCAGCAGCGCAATTTTGTACTGCTCGATGAGCCGACGGCCGCACTTGACGCCGAGACCGCGCACGATATCCGCACAGCCCTGCAGGATTTTGCCCAGGGACGCACGCTGCTGCTTGCCACACATGATGAACAGCTTCTGCGCCTTGCTCATCACATCATCCAGTTGGAGCCGGTCGAACAGACCGGCTTTGTTCCAGCCGCAAAAAATCAGGACCATCTGCCTGTGCAGTCAAATCCATCTGCCAAAGAGGTGATTTCATGAAACTTTTACGCCTGCTGACGCTGGCCTCTCCCCTGGAGCTGCTGATTGTACTGCTTGTCAGTCTCCTAGCGATGGCCACGGGCATCGGCCTGCTCGCGGCATCGGCCTGGCTCATCGCCAGTGCCGCGCTGATGCCCCCGCTCTACACACTGGCCATCGGCATCACGGCCGTGCGTGCCTGCGGTATCTTCCGCGCGGTCTTCCGCTACGGCGAACGCTATCTTTCGCACCGCCTCGCCTTTCATGCCCTGACCAAAATCCGCGTGAGTCTCTACGAAAAAGCAGCGGCCATTCTGCCGCTGCGCACAGGGCCGGCCAAACAGGGCGAATTCCTGCACGACCTCCTGACGGGCGCGGATGAGCTGCGTGACTTTTTCGTGCGCGCGCTGCTGCCGCCTATGGCCACGGGCCTCCTGACTTTGTTCATCACGCATCTGCTCGCCAAAATCATCGGCCTCCTGAGTCTGCTGCTGCCGCTGCTTTTTGCGGCAAGACTCTGCCTCTCAGTATGGTCCTGGCAAAAAAGCCGCCCCGACAGCCGCCGTCTTGACGGAGCCTACCGCAGCACACTGATGGACATCGCGGCAGGCAGCGATGAACTGCGCTGCGCCGGCACGGACTCGGCCCTCGCCTTGCTCAAAGAAACGGCCGCGGGCAAGCTGCAGGCCGATAAAAAGTCACAGTTTGCCAGTGACAAATCCGACACATTTCTCAGCATCCTCGATGCCCTGATTTTCCTGCTGCTCATTGCCAGCCTGATTCCTGCCGTGCGGGCCAGCCGTATCTCCGGCATTGACCTCGCCGTCTATTTTCTCGTGTTGCAGACACTACTGCTTGAGTTCCGCACCCTGCCCGAGGCCATGCGGCAGGCCTGCCGCAGCCACAGTGCCGCGGGCTCCCTATGGACAGAACAGAAGCCGCACGCAGCAAAGCCGGTACCCCAAAAGCAGATTTCTGCGGCGTCTCTGCCGGGAAATTCCCGTGATGACCTGCTTTTCGCTGACAACTTGTCTTTTTCATATCGTCAGGGACAGGAGCTGCTCTCGCATCTTTCCTTCCATATAAAACAGGGACAGCATACAGCCATTGTCGGGGCCAGCGGGGCTGGCAAGACGACACTTTCGGAATTAATTCTCGGCGTCTGGCCGCCGGATGAGGGCTGCTTCTATCTCAAGGGAACTGCCTACGAACATCTGACCGTAAAGGATATCCGCGAAAATATCAGCGCCATGCCGCAAGGCAGCGTGCTCTTTGCCAAGTCCATCCGCGAGAATTTTCAGCTGTTCTGCCCGGAGGTCAGCGAGGCTGCCATCTGGCAGGCACTTGCCGATGCACAGCTTGCAAAGGTCGTCAACGCGATGCCGCAGGGGCTGGATACCTGTCTTGGCAGCGATGCCTGCTTCCTTTCCGGCGGACAGAGAAACCGGCTGCTCACGGCCATCGCCATAGCACGGCCGACACCTCTGATTCTGCTCGATGAACCGACCTGCGGGCTCGACAAAAAAACAGCGGCTGACCTCATGCAGGCACTGTTTGCGCGCGTGCGGGAAAAAGGTCAGACGCTGCTGGTCATTACACATGATGAAGAGATTACGAAAGAATTTGCTCAGGTAATACAGCTTTGAATCGATACGGTTATCTGTTCGGATAAAGGAGAAGCGTTCGCGGAAGGGGCGGGCTGCTGGAAGTACCCTTCGCCTTGTCGCTGGCGCTCCTCGCTCATTTCAATTCGGTGTCATAGTCTTTGCCTTGAATCATGCGGTGCGGTCTGTGGCGGAAGGCGGGGTTGATGACACTTTTTTTAGGGTCGTACTCGGCTGTATGGATATCGAGGATATCGAGCAGGGTGTCGATGAAGTCATCGGTCATGTAGGGGCGGTTGACAGCGGCTTTGATGGCCTGCCATTTTTCGGGATGGTGGGCCTTGTAGGCATCGGAAGCCCAGAAAATCATCGGGATTTCTACGGTCTCTTTGGTCGGATTCTCTTCGACGTGGCCGGAGAAGATGCCGTTGTCGTAGACGGCTTCGCCGTGGTCGGGGATGTAGATGACGAGGGCGTCTTTGTCGGCGAATTTGCCCATGAGGCTTGTGACGACAAAGTCATTGTAGTAAAGGGCATTCTCGTACTGGGCAATCTCGGTGCGCTTTTCCTCGGAAAGGGTATCCTGCGGTGCGGGGATGTCGTCGGCTGTGAATTTGGAAAAGATATAGGGGAAGCGCATGTAGTAAAGGCCGTGGCCGCCCATGAGGTGAATGACGTAGAAGTTCTTGGCTGCGGGCTGCTGCAGGGCTTCGTCGACCAGCGGGAACAGGGCTTCGTCGTAGATGCCGTTATCTTCGTGCGATTCGCGCAGGCGTGTGAAGCGGCTGTAGTCGCTGCGGCCGGCAAAGAGCTGGGCGACGTTGCCCCAAATGCCGGAGCTTTCCTGATTTGAGAGCCAGTAGGTCTTGTAGCCCGCGGCCTTCATGACGTCGATCATGTTGTTGTACTCGTACCACGGCTTACTGGCGTCCATATCGGAAAAAGTCAGCAGCTTGCGCAGGACGGCGACCGTCGCGGCCTCGGGACTGATGGTATCTTTGTAAACGGCCAAGTCGCCTTTGGCGTTGAGCTCATCGAGATTCGGGGTATTTTCGAGCGGATAGCCGTAAAGGTGCATGCGGCTGCGGTTCGTCGACTCGCCGAGAATGAAAACGACATACGGCGTATCGCTCTCGTTCTCCGTAATCTCAACATCTGAGGCAGCCTCGTCCTTTAATTTCTCAAAGGCCTGAATATTATCGACCGATGTCGTCGTGGCACGGCCGACGCGTACGACGGGGACATCAAGGGAGTCATTGACAATGAAGGAAAAATAACTGTGCAACAGCACGCCGCCCGCGAGCAGCGAAAACAGGATGACCACGGGCACGGCCCTGGAAAGACGGTGGCGCGACAAAAAGGGAATCTTTACGCGGTCAAGATAACGGTAAGCAAGGATGCCCGCCGCAGTGAGCAGCACGGCGGCCAATATCCCCTTCCAGCCCACGTACATGCGGATGAACTCCCCTGCCTCGCGCGGATTCGTCTGCAGGACCGCCGTCACGATGCCCGCGCCGATAAGCGAGCTGTACTGGATGATGGAAAACGACTCCACGCCGCCGAGCAGCAGAGAAATGAAAAACGAAAGGGCAAAGAGGAACCGCCGAAGCTTCCGAATCGGGATAAAGCCTAAGAGCAGGACATAGAGCTCGATGCCGCCGAACAGAAAAATGGCATCCGTAAAGAGCACACCGAGCTGCTGCGCCTTATACATATGGATGTTGTTCCAGAAAATCGGTGCAAAATTCAAGATATAGAGCACGATGAGCAGCCCTGCCTCATGCTCGACAATATGCGTGCCGCGCGCCCAGGCCCGCAGCAAAAAACGTTTCAGCGCCTGCAAATTCCCAACCCCTTGCAAAAATGATATAATATTATATTATACACGAAAATCAGGAGGTTTTCTCATATGACTCAGGATGAATTTCATAAATTGGTACATTTCGTGATGGACTCCCCTGCCCATCCGCCCGAAAAACTCTTCATCGGCGGCATGGACAGCTGGCACGCCCGCGCGCGCCTCGCGCATTTTCTTGCCATGAAGGGCATCGACAAGACGGATGAAGCCCTTGAACTCTTCCACAGCATCGTCGATGCTGACATCGATGAGGAAAAAGCTGAGGATGTCGAGGAAAAGGTCTTTGCCCTGCAGCGCCTGAGCTCCCTTGAAAAGGAACTCAACAAGGACGACGACGCCCTGCGCCATATCGATATGGCCATCGAGCTGGCCGAATCGACGGATTTTCTCTACAAGTACATCCTGCGCGGCGAGCTCTGGGCCGACCGCTGGAATCTCATGCACAAGATGAACATGACGAAGGATGCTGAGGCCGAAGTCGACGAACGCATCGAAGCCTTCAAAGACATCCCCGTGCATCATAACAGCTACCTTTATTACGGCTACCGCTTCAAGGCACAGCTTTCCGCCGAACGCGGCGTGACGCTCGTCGCCAAGGACTACATGCACATGGCCCTGCACGCCATGGAAATCCCAAAAGAATACGAAGCCGGCCTCGAAAAAGCCTTCGCAGCCACCCACGACAACGCCTCGTGGATTCTCACCGAGGTCGACAAGGCCACGCCGAACCCCGACAACCTGCACTGGGATATCTGATTTTTACACGCAAAAAGGATATCCGGCCTGCCCGATGGCATGAGCCGGATATCCTTTTTATTTGCGAAGGTTGCCGATGATGACGCCGACAAAAATCAGCACGACACCGAGCCACTGCATGGGGGCAATATGCTCACCGAGCACGAGAAAGGCCATGATGAGGGCCATGGGCATCTCCGAGGAAGTCAGGATGCTGCCGAGTGCCGGCCCCGTGTGCGGGATGCCGATGGCAAAAAGCAGCGGCGGCAGGGCGATGCCGAAAACACCGAGCGGCAGTCCGTAAGGAAGGACCTTGACGATGGACGGCAGGGAAAAGAGAAATTCTGGCGGCATCATGCTGAAAATGACCGCAGCCGCACCGAGGGACATCAAGGCACTTTTTAGAAACGGTGGCACTTCGCAGCCGACCGTGCCGCTGACAATCAGCACAAAGGAGTAGCTGACCGCCGACAAAAGTCCCCAGATGACGCCCTGTGTCAATTGAACGGACTCACCGCTCCCGAAAAGCCCCGCGGCCAGTACCGAGCCCGGCAGCAGTACGGCGATAGCCAAGACTTTTTTGCGGTCGGGCAGGCGGCGTGCAAAAATACTGTCAAGCGCCGTGCTGATCCAGACAAACTGGAACAGCAGAATGACCGCAAACGACGCGGTGACCGTCTTGAGGGCCGTGTAGTAAAACATCGTCGTAAGGCCGACGGGCAGGCCGCAGAGAATCAGCGTCAGAACACGGCGCGGGCGCATCTTTATGGGACTGCGCCGCAAAAGCACGGCTGCCCACAAAAGCAGCATGCCGAAAAACCCCTGACTGCCGCAGACTTCCGCCGCAGTCAGCCCTGCCGCATAGGCTAGCTTCACGATAGTTGAGAGAATGCCATAGCTGCATCCCCCCAAAAAGACAATCACTGCATATTTCAAAAAATCACCTCATGACAAAAAAGACAAAATAAAAACCACGCAGCCAAAAGACTGCGTGGCGAAAATGACAGCGGCACATTGGCATCTGTCAGAAAAATCCACTTCCCGAAGCCTTGCCCGAGTTTTAGCAGAAGCATTACAAATGCGTAATAATCATAACAAAAATCGCTCAGATTTGTCAAGCCCAGCTGTCCCTCTTGTCTTTTTGTCTTTTCAAGACTATAATAGAGGCGAACAAAAAGAAAAGAGATGTATTTTTATGGAACTGGAAAAACTTGTTTTTCGTCCGCTTAAGGAAGTGTTCCATATCCCTGAGCTGGATTTCTGCACGCGCGATGCGGCAGGGGTCATTGTCGATGGTAAAATCTATACGGCCGATGTACATATGAGCTGTCTTAACCAGTATCTGGAGGAACATCCGAAGGAATCGCTCGTCACCGTACAGCATAAGAAAAGAGCCGGCTTTCAGGTTATCGGCAAAAACCTCATCTTCGGTTCTCTGCCGTTTTTCACGAACATGGCACCGCGCGAAATCGTTCAAGTGCTGCATGAAAAATATCCAGCCCGCCCGATTTATTATTACAACGCACATAAACACACGATTGCCCGCCTCTATCCGCGTGCTGCTGCCGTCTCGGCCGCCTGAACCGGACAGCACGGTGAATATGATACATTCTTACATGAAAAAAGACCGCTTTCCCAAGAAGAAGCGGTCTTTTTTTCATCCGGCATCTCCCCCGCTCTTCGCACAGGCAAAAGCCGGGTTGCCGCGATACCGCAGAATCAGGAAGGCGCTGATGCAGATGATGATGGATACCAATGAACCAGTCGCGGTGGCCAAGCCCATGGGGAACAAAGTCAGGGGATACCAGAGGGAGGCCAGATACACGAGAGGAATACGGGCCGTGACGATGGAAACGACATTGTGCAGGAACGAAATTTCCGAACGGCCGCAGGCACAGAAATATCCGCTGAAGCAGAAATGGACGCCGGCAAAAATGCAGTCAAAAATATAGCCCTGCAGATAGCCCTCGCCTGCCACGATGACTGCCGTATCATAGGTGAACAGCGCGACGATATCGTAGGCCGTGTACTGGGTGATACAGGCCACGACGATGCCGAAACTTACCGTCATGCCCAAGGCATACCAGAGCGTCTGCTGGGCACGTCCGACTTTTCCCGCGCCGATATTCTGCGCGCCGAGGGCCGAAACGGTCGAGAGCATCGACGACGGCACGAGGAAGATGAAGCTGATGACTTTCTCGACGATGCCGACGGCGGCCGCATCCGTCAGACCGCGCATATTGGCAATAACCGTGATGACGAGAAAGGCAATCTGGATAAAGCCATCCTGCAGCGAGACAGGGATGCCAATGCGCAGGATGCGGCGCAGCACGGCAAAATCCGGCTGAACGTCAGCCCTGCTCAGGGCAATCCCTGCCCTGCCGCTCTTGATAAACACCAATGCCAGTACGACGCTGACGGCCTGTGAAATGACCGTGCCCCAAGCCGCGCCGGCAGGGCCCATGGCCAAAGCCCCCATGAAGATGCAGTCGAGTACAATATTGAAAACACAGGCCACGGCGACAAAGTACATCGGACTTTTCGCGTCGCCGAGGCCGCGGAAAATCGAAGCGATGATGTTGTAGGCCGTAATCAGGGGAATGCCGAGAAAACAGATGAGCAGATACGCTTCCGTTCCCGCCACAGCTTCTGTCGGCGTCTCCATCACCGCGGCAATCCAGCCGCGCGCAAAAATCAGCACAAAAGCAAGGACAAGGGACACGCCGAAAAAAAGGACAGCTGTCGTGCCTACCGCATGGCGTACGCGCAGCTTGTCCTCCGCCCCCACGGCCTGTGCAATCGTAACCGTCGTGCCCATCGCGAGGCCGACAATCATGACGGTCAGCATGTGCATGACC
>USAK01000020.1 GCA_900552565.1 uncultured Selenomonas sp.
ACATCGCAAAGGAGGCTATGCGATTTTATTGTGCTTCAAAAGTTGTAAAGTGCTGTATTATATATATACAGCTTATATATATATACAGCTTAATAACCAAGCTTCTCCTGAATCAGTACGAGTTCGCATTCCCCTACCTGCATCGGCTTCTCCCATAGAATGTTGAGGCTGCAGCAGATGCGTTCGGGGCTTTTGCAGTCGTAGCGCGGTCGGCCTTGATGGCACACGGCGTCCTGCGGTGCAGGCGCTGGGCGTTCAGCGGGCCCGCGATATTGCGCGCACGGTCAATCGCCGCATGGAGGTCAGGGGCAATTTTATTCTCACCGACGACAAAATAAACTTTTTCGTGCTTCGTCAAAGTCGCCGCCACGCGGTTGCCGCTACCATCGATATTGATGAGCTCCCCCGTCTCGGCCACCCCGTTGAGCGAAGTAACGTAGATATCCGCCAGATACGCCTTGGCCTTAGCTTCATCTGCCGGCATGTCCTGACGCCAATGCCAGAACACTTCATTCTGAGGTTTGAGTTTCTCGTAAAGTCCCATCGTCTCGAGGGTCATCGAGCCGCCAAAACCCACGCTTTTGCCTTTGATTTTCCCCGCCAGATAGTCTGCGGCTTCTTCTTTCGTCGCCAAGACCGTCAGCTTGATGCCGCGCCATTTGAGATTTTTTTCCAGTGTAGCAAGGTCCATACTTCCGCCTCCCGTCAGGATATTCTCCGATAAGATAGATACACATGTTTTCTGCTCATGGTTTCAGTATAGCAGATTCAGCACGATAGACAAGTATGTACTTTTTTATCTTCCAGTATGGAATAAGATACTATGAAACCGCCATTGACTTTTCAGTCTGTCCGATTCGTCGTATAATGGAAGCATTAGTGTTTTGGAAATTTTAGAAACCGAGGGATTCCCATCATGGAAAAACATTTTGATATCAATGAGCAGGGCTTGAGCATCCGCTGCAAGCTCATCTGCAAAGACAGCGACAAAAGCGCCCGTTCGTTTGAGCATATCGCCATCGTCACGCACGGCTTCGGCAGCAATAAAGAGACAGCCGGCACGCTGAATTTTGGTGAGCACCTGACCGCCAAATACAAGGGCTGGGGCGTCATTGCCTTTGACTGGCCCTGCCACGGCATGGACGCACGCAAGAAACTCACGGTTGCGGAATGCCTGACTTACCTGACCATCGTCACGGATTATGCCAAGAATGAGCTCAAGGCAAAAGACGTCTGCATCTACTCGACAAGCCTCGGCGGCTATCTGACGCTGCGCTATCTCATCGAGGTTGGCAATCCGTTCCGCCGCATCGCCCTGCGCTGCCCGGCCATCCACATGTACGAGACGATGAGCAGCCGCATCTCTGAGGCCGACCATGCCAAACTCCGAAAGGGCAAGGAAATCCAGATTGGCTTTGAGCGCAAGATGAAGATTGACCAGTCGTTCCTTGACGACCTCAAGTCGTTCTGCCCGCTCGACCACGAATACTTTGACTTTGCCGACAATATGCTGATTCTGCACGGCACGAAAGATGAAATGGTCCCGATTGAAGATGCCCAGAAATTTGCCGAAGACAACGTGATTGAATTCATCCCCGTCGAAGGAGCCAATCACCCATTCCAGAATCCAAATCACATGGCCCTTGCCATCCACAAAATCATTGAATTCTTCCACGAAGGCAATGACTGACACACGCCGATCCTATAAGAACAAAAGCCGTGGAAACTGACAAAACTCAGTTTCCACGGCTTTTTATATCATCTGAATCAATTATTCGAACTCAATCGTAGCTGGCGGTTTGCCCGTGCAGTCATAGAGCACGCGGTTAACGCCCTTGACTTCGTTGACGATGCGGCTCGTCGTCTTCTGCAGGACTTCCCACGGCAGCTGAGCGCTTTCCGCCGTCATGAAATCACTCGTCATGACAGCACGCAGTGCAATGGCGTAGTCGTACGTACGGCCATCGCCCATGACGCCGACGCTGCGCATATTCGTCAGGGCAGCGAAGTACTGGCCGAGGTTCTTGACGCCGGCTTTCGCGACTTCCTCGCGGTAAATCGCATCGGCTTCCTGTACAATCTTGACTTTTTCGGCCGTGACTTCACCGATGATGCGGATGCCGAGGCCCGGGCCTGGAAACGGCTGGCGGTTGACGAGATATTCCGGCAGACCGAGCTCACGGCCGGCAGCGCGGACTTCATCTTTAAACAGCAGGCGCAGCGGCTCGACGATTTCCTTGAAATCGACATAGTCCGGCAGGCCGCCGACATTATGATGGCTCTTGATGACGGCCGACTTGCCGAGGCCGCTCTCGATAACATCCGGGTAAATCGTACCCTGTACGAGATAATCAACCGCACCGATTTTCTTAGCCTCTTCCTCAAAGACGCGAATGAACTCCTCGCCGATGATTTTACGCTTCTTCTCCGGCTCCGTCACGCCCTTGAGCTTCTCGTAAAAGCGGTCTTTGGCGTTGACGCGGATAAAGTTGAGGTCGTACGGGCCTTCCGGACCGAAGACGGATTCTACCTGGTCGCCCTCATCCTTGCGCAGCAGACCATGGTCGACAAAGACGCAGGTCAGCTGCTTGCCGATGGCCTTTGACAGCAGGACAGCGGCAACGGACGAATCGACACCGCCCGAAAGAGCACAGAGCGCCTTGCCCTTGCCAATCTTCTTCTTGAGTTCTTCGACCGTCGTCTTGACAAAGGAATCCATTTTCCAGTCGCCCTTACATTCGCAGACGCTGTAGACGAAGTTATGGAGCATTTCCTTGCCCTGTTCCGTGTGCATGACTTCCGGATGGAACTGCGTTGCATAGAGGCGGCGCTCTTCATTTTCCATGGCAGCAACAGGGCAAACCGGCGTAAAGGCCGTGACCGTAAAGCCTTCCGGAGCTTTCGCGATATAGTCCGTATGGCTCATCCAGCAGATGCTCTTTTCCTTGACACCAGCGAAGAGTTTCGACTTTTTGCCCTCATCATTGAGCGTGACTTCCGTCTTGCCGTATTCGCTCGTCGGTGCCGTCTCGACTTTGCCGCCTAAGAGATGCGCCATGAGCTGCGAACCGTAGCAGATGCCGAGGACCGGAATGCCGAGCTCGAAAATCTCTGGGCTGCACGTCACGGCGTCTTCCGTATAGACGCTGTTCGGACCGCCCGTCAGGATGATGCCCTTCGGCGCCATCTCGCGGATTTTCTCCAACGGCAGAGACTGCGGGTGAACCTCGCAGTACACATGATTTTCACGCACGCGGCGCGCGATGAGCTGATTGTACTGGCCGCCAAAGTCCAGTACGAGAATCATTTCATTTGCAGGCTTGCTCAATTTTTTTCTTCCTTCCTAATTAAAGCAACACGAACAGGAATCATATCCTGAGAAAATTATATCATAGAGAACCGAAAAAAGGAACGCTTGTCATGTTCAGCGTGCCAGCGGGTCTTCTCCATACTGGTTTTCACCGCGTTTGCCGCGAATCAGCATGAGGCAGACCACGAGCAGCATGACGAACATGTTGAGCGCCTGAACGACTTCCACTTCCATGCTGTCCTCAGGCATTCCCTCCACCGATTTGAACAGGAACGGCTGCAAGATGCCAATGACGAGATAGACAACGGCCAAAGCATTGCCATAGCCGAGGTCATGCAGACGCCGCACCACGAGGGTGTAAATCGAGACGACCTCAATCACCGAAATGACCATGGCCACGCCGTCCGCCGCAGTCTTGCTACCCAAAAGGCCGAAGCATACGCTATACAGCACCAGAGCCACTACCGTAAAGGCAATGATGACCCCGAACATGCGCATGATAAACGGTCTGCGGTTCAGCCTTCCCTGACAGCTGAAGAACTTCTCACGGAGTTCTTCCTTATTGAAATGAACATCTTTCATCCCCAAAGTAATCCCCCTCTTCATGTTCTCTATAAAAGCAGTCTCAGGATTCTTCAAAACGCTCCTGATATTCCGCCACGGCTGCCCTTGCAGCACCAGAGTCAAAGCCCTTCTGATAGAGATTGGCCATCATCTTCTGCCGCTCACCGCCGCGCGGGAATTTCAGCGCGAGTACCCGCAGCGCCGCGGACTTTTCGCGTTCATAGACATCCTGCGGCCGGCAGGCGTCAATATCTTCCTTCCGGAAACCGCGCTGACGCAGTTTCAGGCAAATCTGGCGCAGAGAATTGCGGCTTTCGTGATAGAGAAAGTCGAACTGGCGCTGACAGGCCTCAGCATCATTGAGGTAATGGCGGGCCTTGAGCCTTGCAATGGCAGCAGCGATATCGTCTTCCCCATAGCCCTTGCGCAAAAGTTTCTCGCAGAGTTTGGCCTCGCTGTATTCCTGACGGGCCAGGATGTCAACTGCGGCTACCAGTGCCGTTTTTGTCGGCTGTTTCGGCACGCCCTCCGCCTCTGCCGAAGCTGCGCCCGTGTGCCGCCGCGTACGGCGGCTCTTTTTCTTGGGCTCATCATCAGAGGCAGAAGAAGCATGATAGCTGCGGTACATCATGCCTTATCATCAGCCGGAGCTGCTTCTGCCTGCTCCTTGCGGACCTCAGCTTCTGCCTGCTTCACAGAATCGCCGGCCTCCGGGTCTGTCAGCAGCTTCTCACGGATTTTCTGCTCAATCTCTTCGGCCAGCTGCGGCTGGTCACGCAGGGACTGCTTGGCATTTTCTTTGCCCTGACCGAGGCGCGAACCATTGTAAGAGAACCAGGCACCGCTCTTGTCAACAATATCGAGGTCAACGCCCATGTCGATAATACTCGAGAGGCGCGAGACGCCTTCGCCGTACATGATATCGAATTCAGCTGTGCGGAACGGCGGCGCGACCTTATTCTTGACGACCTTGATGCGCGTGCGGTTGCCAATGACATCCTGCCCCTGCTTGAGCGTATCGATTTTGCGGACATCAAGGCGGACCGACGAATAGAATTTCAGTGCGCGGCCGCCTGTCGTCGTCTCAGGGTTGCCGAACATGACGCCGACTTTCTCGCGAATCTGGTTGATGAAGATAGCCACCGTGCGCGACTTGGCGATGATACCCGTGAGTTTGCGCATGGCCTGGCTCATGAGGCGGGCCTGCAGGCCGACGTGGCTGTCGCCCATGTCGCCCTCGATTTCGGCCTTCGGTACGAGTGCGGCGACGGAGTCAACGACGATGATGTCAATCGCGCCGCTGCGGACGAGCGCATCGACGATGTCGAGAGCCTGCTCACCCGTATCCGGCTGTGAAATCAGCAGCGAATCAACATCAACGCCAAGTTTGGCGGCGTAGACAGGATCAAGGGCATGCTCGGCATCGATAAACGCCGCAATGCCGCCCTGCTTCTGAGCTTCCGCAATCATGTGCAGCGTGACCGTCGTCTTGCCTGACGATTCCGGACCGAAGACCTCGATGATACGGCCGCGCGGAATACCGCCGACGCCCAGTGCGATGTCGAGCGGCAGGATGCCCGTCGGGATGACTTCGATGTCCATGTTGGCCTTGGCATCGCCGAGACGCATGATGGCGCCTTTGCCGAAGTCCTTCTCGATTTTCTTCAGCGCGTTCTCGAGCGCTTCCTGCTTGTTTGCTGCTTCTTTCTTATCTGCTGCCATGTAATTCTCTCCTTTCATGACAAACCTGTTATATTTACTTACTCCATTCGCCCCATATAGTATACTGCCATTATAACAAATGAACCGCCTCCCTGACAAGGAAAGCGGTTCGTCTATTCACATGGGAATAATAAATGGAAGGAAATCCCTGATTACATGTAATCGGCCGAGGATTTCTTGCGCTGCTGCTTGACAAGGCCAAGCTTGGCTGCAATCCACTCCATCGCTACGAAGAATACCGGAATCAGGAAGATACCCATAGCCGTAGCGAAGAACATGCCGCCGACGACGGCGACGCCCATGCCGTTACGCGCTGCAGCACCGGCGCCCGTGGCAACAGCCAGCGGCAGACAGCCGATGATGAAAGCAAATGACGTCATGAGGATTGGGCGCAGGCGCAGGCCGGCAGCTTCGATAGCTGCTTTAACAGGCTCCATGCCGCGGTCCACACGAACCTTGGCGAATTCAACAATCAGGATGGCGTTCTTTGCCGCCAGACCGATGATTGCGATAATACCAATCTGCATGTAAATGCTGTCCTGCAGACCTGCATTGGCATGACCTGCCAGCGCCTCAAGCATCGAAAGGCCGTACTCCGAAACAAGAGCACCGAAGATACCAGTCGGCACCGTCAGCAGGACGGCGAACGGTACGCTCCAGCTCTCGTAAAGAGCAGCGAGGCAGAGGAAGACGAAGACGAGCGACAGGACAAGGACCTGCAGCGTCGAGCTCGAAGCCTTGGACTCCTCACGGCTCTGGCCGGACCATTCAATATTGAAGCCCGTGCCGGCATTCTGCTGGACGACTTCCTTGATGGCATTCATGGCCTGGCCGGACGAATAACCATTGCCCGGCTGACCCGTAATCTGGATGGAACGCGTGCCGTTAAAGCGCGAAATCGTCGACGGACCCGACGTGAGTTTCGGCTTCAGCAGCGTATCGAGCGGCACCATCGTACCACTGCTCGACTTGACGAACATGAATTTCATGGCATCAGCGGAGCTGCGGTAGTCATTATCGGCCTGCAGCATGACTTTGTAGCTGCGGCCGAAGCGGTTGAAGTCGTTGACCTGATAACCGCCGTAGTTGACCTGCATGGCCGTGAATACATCGGAAAGCTGGATGCCGAGATTCTTGACCTTCTCACGGTCAACCTCGTACTGCATAACAGGCGAACCTGCCGAATACGTCGAGCGGACGCCGGCAAGTTCTGGACGCTGGTTCGCCGCGGCGACAATCTGTTTCGTCAGATTATTGAGCTCTTCTTCCGAATGGCCCGTCATATCCTGCAGCTGCAGCGTCCAGCCGCCCGTCATGCCCAGGCCCGGCAGAGCCGGCGGGTTCATGGCGATGACCGTGGCTTCAGGAGCAACCTTATTGCCTACGGCAAAGGCCGTCTGCACCGCTGCATTGACAGATTCATCCGCAGCCTGACGCAGCGACCAGTCCTTCATACCGACAACGATCATGCCGGCACTTGATGAAGCACCGCCCGACAGCGGCGAGAAGCCCGTGATGGCCATCGTTCCGTCAAGGCCCTTGACATTCTGCATCAAGGCTGTATTGACCTTATCAACGACTTCCTGCGTGCGGTTGGCTGAAGTACCATCCGGCATTTCAATAGCCGCGAACATGTAGCCCTGGTCTTCCGAAGGGACGAACGTCGAGGGCAGTTTCGTGTAGATAAGACCCGCACAGCCCGCTACGATGAGCAGGAAGATAAGGGCCAGGCGCGAATGGCGGATAAACTTGGCCACTACACCGACATAACCGCGTTTCGTACGGTCAAACCAATTGTTGAACTTGACAAAGAAACGTCCGAGGGCACCTTCATCGTCTTTATCCGTATGCTTCTTGAGCATCATTGCGCAGAGCGCCGGCGTCAAAGTCAGGGCCACGAAGGCCGAGAGGCAGACCGATACAGCAATCGTCAGGGCGAACTGTTTATAGAGGACGCCCGTCATGCCGCCGAGGAAGGCAACCGGCACGAATACGGCCGAAAGGACGATAGCGATGGCGACAACCGGGCCCTGTACTTCGTCCATGGCGCGTTCCGTCGCATCGACAGGCGTCAGGCCTTCTTCCATATGCTTCTCGACGTTCTCGATGACGACGATAGCATCATCGACGACCAAGCCGATGGCCAATACCATGGCGAACAGTGTCAGTGTATTGATGGAAAAGTCAAGAATCAGGAACGCACCAAGCGTACCAATAAGAGATACCGGTACAGCGAGCAGCGGGATAATCGTTGCGCGCCAGTTCTGCAGGAAGATGAAAATAACGAAAACGACGAGCAGCAGGGCTTCAACGAACGTCTCCAGAACTTCCTTGATGGAGGTACTGATGTAATTCGTCGAATCGAAAATCTCCGACATCTCGAGTCCCGGCGGCAGTGTCGTCTTAGCTTCATCAAAGACCTTACGAACCTGGGCAATCGTCGTCATGGCGTTAGCATCACTCGTGAGGTTGATGCCGAAACCGACGGCCGGATAGCCTTTGTACTTCGAAATGATAGATTCGGACTGCTGGCCCGTTTCAATCTTCGCGACATCCTTGAGGCGGACAAACTGGCCGTCGCCATTTGACTTGATGATGACATTGCCGAATTCCTCCGGCGTCGTCAGACGGCCTTCAATCTTGCCGGACATCTGTTTTTCCTGGCCATTGTTGACCGGCATACCGCCGATGGTACCGGCCGGAGCCTGGATATTCTGCTCCTTGATAGCTGCCGAAACATCGGCAACCGTCAGATTGAGCTCAGCGAGCTTGTCCGGATTGAGCCATACACGCAGGGCGTAGTCAGAACCGAAGACCTGGACATTACCGACACCATTGATACGCTTGAGCTTATCCAGGATGTAAATCGTCGCATAGTTCTTCATGAACGCACGGTCATACGTGCCATCGGTCGAGTAAAAGCCCATCATGTAGGCCATATCATTCGTGGATTTCTTCGTCGTCAGGCCGACCTGCTGAACTTCCGACGGCAGCTGACTAGTTGCCGAAGCAACGTTATTCTGGACTTTGACCGAGTCCATATCGCCGTCTGTCCCTGTCTCAAATGTGACCGAAAGACGATAGCTGCCTGTATCATCGGAGCTTGAGGACATGTAATCCATGCCCTGCGTACCATTGACCTGGTCTTCGACAATCTGTGCGACGGTCTGGTTGACAACCGAGGCACTTGCGCCCGTATATGACGTACTGACGCTGACGGTCGGCGGCGAAATCTGCGGATACTGCGCAATTGGCAGCTGCGTCGCCGCAATACTGCCGGCGATAACGATAATCAGCGAGATGACGATGGCAAATATTGGGCGGTGAATAAAGAATTTAGACAAAACGCCGCCCCCTTAGCTGTTACTATCGCTGCTCGAGTCCGAAGAGTTGGTCATCGTATTGTACGGCGTCGTGTCTTCCTCAAACGAGAAGCCCATATCATCCGGCGTTACCATCGTGACATTGAGGTCCTTGCCCTCCGTCAGGCTGGAAAGACCTTCGACAATGACCGTATCGTTAGCCGACAGGCCGTCTTTCACGACATAGTAGCTGCCGACCTGCTGGCCAAGCGTAACGGAGCGTGCTTCCGACTTGCCGTCATCGCCGACGACCATGACAAACGTCTTATCGAGCAGCTGCTGGACCGCACGCTGCGGTACGAGGATAGCATTTGGAATCGTCTCGCCCGTGAGTTTGACGCGGGCGAACATACCTGGCAGCAGCAGACCATTCGGGTTTGGGAACAGTGCCTTGATGCTCAGCGTGCCCGTATTCTGGGCAAGAGCACGGTCAGCCTGCACAATGCGGCCATCTAAAGGATACGTCGTGCCGTCGGAAAGTTTGACCGTAACATCGAGAGGGCCGTTATCGGAGCCGCTCTGCATCTGCTGGATGTTGCGGAACTTCAGATACTTAGCTTCAGAAATGCTGAACTGGACAAAGACCGGGTCAACCGTACCAATCGTTACGAGATTCGTGTTGCCGGCCGTAGCAAATGTGCCGACGGCGACATCATCGACAGAGACCTGACCGGACATCGGTGCATAGATGACCGTGTCATCGAGGTCCTGCTGGGCCTTCTGCACGAGCGCCTGATTGGCGGCTGCTGCAGCGGAATACGCATTGACATTGGCCTGCTGCGTCGTAACCGTCTGCTCAGCAATGGCATCCGAGTTCAGGAGTTCCTGGTCGCGGTAGAGATCCGTCTCTGCATTCGACAGGGTTGCCTGAGACTGTGCAAGATTTGCCTGAGCCTGCAGGACAGCGGACTCATACTGGCGGGAGTCGATGCGGTAGAGCGGCTGCCCTGCCTCGACATGGTCGCCGCCATGGAAATACTTCTCGACAATCTTGCCGGATACCTTCGACTGGACTTTGACCTCGTCTTTACCGACGACCTGGCCAGCGTACTCACTGGTAATCGGTGCATCCTGCTGCAGGACCTTCATGGCCTTGACTGGCGTGGCATTCGAGGCAGCCTGCTGCTTGCTCGAGCCGCAGCCAGCCAGCAGCACGGAGGCCGATAAGGCCAACGTCAGCATGATTGCCAGCGGTTTCTTGTTCTTCGCAAAAAACAAAGAGATAACCTCCTTCTTTACGGTATCCTAGGATACCCTTACTTCCCTTCTGTAATAGTAAATAAATGTTTACTATCTCAGAATTTTATAGTATAGTATATCTATACAAAAGTCAAGAAAAATAGGCTTATAAACAAGCCTTCTCATAAAAAATTAATCCATTTTCCTCATAGATTTCTAGAAAAAGACAAAGGAGACGGACCATGACCGCATCATTCCCTGAAACGCCTCAAGAGCTTTCATCCTCATTTATCGAAATGCTCGTGCTCATCCACCGCAATTTCTACCGTCACTTAACGGCACCGGTCCCACTCAACCAGTTCGCCACACTCATGACGCTGCGCCTGGAAAGGACAGCGACGATTTCTGAAATTGGCCAGTGTCTGCAGATTTCCAAGCAGCAGATGACGAACATCTGCGATAAACTGCTGCAGGCCGGCTTCATCACCAAAGAACAGGACAGCGAAGACCGCCGCCGCACTCTCATCTCTTTGACACCGGCCGGCGACAAGATCATAGCGGACCAGAATGAGATTGTCCGGAAAAAATTCCTTAAGAGCCTCAACAGTCTGACCGAAGAGGAACGCCTCGAAATCCGTGAGGCCATTGTCAACCTCAATCACTACATCGAAAAGATGGGACAGCTTGACAGCGACTGACCGCTAGGTTTCGTCTTCAATGATAAATTTCTGACCATAAAAGGCACCTTCCCACAGGGAGGCGCCTTTTTCTTCTGCCCTGGTTCAGTCCAGCGGAATGACATCGAGGTCATCCGGCACAAAGACGTTGCCATGGTAATATTCTTTGGCTTCGGCCGTATAGTCATGCTTGCGTGTTGCAATGCTCTTGTCCTCAGTATGGTAGAGCACAAGATTCTTGACTCCGAGCTTTTCCGCGAGTTCACTTGCTTCCTTAACGGTCGAATGATTCTTTTCATACGGCTTAAACTTGTCGCGGTCGCCGTATTTGCAGAAGGCTTCGGCTAAAAGCCAATCCGCACCTTTGGCATATTTTTCATCATGTTCATTGTACGGCTCATCACCGAGGCACGTGAAGCGCAGACCGTCGTTAAAGAGGAGTGCATAGCCAAACTGCTTGGCCTTCGTCGAAAGGATATCAAAAGCCGTGAGCTGCACGTCCTCAAAATTCACGACAGAGCCGTCCTTGACTTCATGCAGGAAAATGCTCGTGCCAACGCGCGCGAAATCCTTTTTCTTGAGTGTCATCTTCGTCATGGTCAGCAGCATATCCTTAACGACATCGTGGCAGTAGATATGGAACTCGCCCTGATACTTGCCCTTATTCATGAGGTCAGCAACCTTGCGCATGACCCAGATGACGCCGAGGACATGGTCCGTATGGCCGTGCGTCACGAACATATGATGGCATTTCTGATAATCGAAGCCCGCAAGTTCGAGCTGGCGCAGAATGCCGTTGCCGCCGCCTGCATCCGTCAGGAACAGGTCCCCATTATCGAGCGTCAGATAAAAACACGTATTGTAGCACTTCGTCACCATGGCATTGCCCGTGCCGAGCATCGTAAGTTTTCGCATAATACTGCCTCCTATCCAGATATCTTTTTTCATTATAAAACAAAGGTGCTGAGCTTGTCAGCACCTTTGCCGTATTTTTATCTGCTATGAATGTCTTACCGTTTCCTTTTGGTCTGGGGAGCAATCTTTTCAAGGGCCACACGGGCAGCATGCTGCTCCGCTTCTTTTTTGCTGTGGCCCGTGCCCTCGCCCATGACTCTGCCCGTCACGCGCACGCGGAAGGTGAACTCCTTCGCATGGTCAGGACCGGACTCCGAGACGAGCTCATAGTCGATGCTCTGCCCTTCTTTGCGGAAGACGATTTCCTGCAGGATGGTCTTGTAATCCTTGAGGATGGCACCGTGCTCGACTTTCTCAAACTCACCGCTGAGCTGGCGCACGACGTAATCCTGCGCCGTTTCCCAGCCCTGGTCAAGGTAGACCGCACCGATGACGGCCTCAAAGACGTCTTCGAGATTTGTCTGACGCGTGCGGCCGCCGCCCATCTCTTCACCGCGTCCCAAAAGCAGATAATCGCCGAGATGCAGGTTAGAAGCAAGCGACGCCAGCGTCATCGAGCAGACGATGCTCGCGCGCGTCTTCGTGAGCTCGCCCTCCGGCATCTCGGGAAAATGCTCATAAAGATAAGTGCTGGAGGCAAGCTCCAGCACAGCATCTCCTAAAAATTCGAGACGTTCATTATGGGCAGTGTTCCGCTTCGACTCATTGGCATACGACGTATGCGTCAAAGCCTGGTCGAGAAGTCCGATATCATGGAATTTCACGCCAAGACGCTCGGAAAGTGTCAGCAGCTGCTGACGGCGTCCGCCGTTCAGAACCTTTCCCATGATGCTCACTCCGTGTACTTCTTCATGACGATGCAGGCATTGTGACCGCCAAAACCGAAGTTGTTCGAGATGGCAGCGCGGACTTTCTTCGCGCGTGCCTTGTTCGGCACATAGTCGAGGTCGAGGCCTTCGTCCGGCGTCTCATAGTTGATCGTCGGCGGCATCATGTCGTTCTCGACCGTCAGGGCCGTAGCAACGGCTTCAATACCACCGGCAGCGCCAAGGAGATGCCCCGTCATCGACTTGATGGAAGAAACGGAGACATCCTTGGCATGCTCGCCCCAGACCGACTTGATGGCGAGGGATTCGCCTTCATCGTTGAGGTGCGTCGACGTGCCGTGTGCATTGACATAGTCGATATCAGCAGCCGTCAGGCCGGCATCATCGATGGCCAGCTGCATGCATTTAGCCTGGTATTCGCCGCCCGGAGCCGGACTCGTCATATGGTAAGCATCCGAATTTGCACCGTAGCCGACGAGCTCTGCGTAGATATGCGCACCGCGTGCCTTGGCATGCTCGAGGCTCTCGAGAATGACAAGGCCGGCACCTTCGCCCATGACAAAGCCGCTGCGGTTCTTATCGAACGGACGCGAAGCATGTGCCGGGTCATCGTTGTGGTCCATGCAGAGTGCCTTCATGGCAGCGAAGCCGGCAACGGCCGCCTGGCTGATGGCTGCTTCTGTACCGCCGGCAACCATGACATCAGCTTTGCCTTCCTGAATGACGCGGAACGCATCACCAATGCAGTTCGTGCCCGTAGCGCAGGCCGTGACCACGCACGAAGACGGACCATGCAGCTTGTACGTGATGGCAACCTGACCGGCAGCGAGGTTGGCAATCATCATCGGGATGAAGAACGGGCTGATGCGGTTTGGTCCCTTTTCGAAGAGTTTCTTATACTGAGCATGCATCGTCTCGATACCGCCGATGCCGGCACCGATATACGTGCCGATGCGGTCGCGGTCTTCTTTTTCAAGATCGAGCTTCGCATCTTCAATGGCCATCTTGGCTGCTGCCACAGCGAACTGGGCATAGCGGTCCATGCGTTTGGACTCTTTTTTGTCGATGTACGCCGTCGGATCGAAATCCTTGACCTCACCGGCAATCTTGGCATGGTATTCCGACGCATCGAAACGGGTGATCATACCAATACCGTTTTTGCCTTCCATCAGGCCTTCCCAGAATGCGTCCTTACCGATACCGATTGGGGTGATGGCCCCCAGGCCCGTAATTACTACGCGTTTACTCAAAACAATGACTCCCCTCTAATGTACTTTTGTACTTTCCCAAGGCCGCCTTAGCGGCACTTGAAAATCAGTTCGCAGCTTCTGCTTCTTTCTTGAGTTGCTCAAAAATCTCGTGGACCGACATAATCTTGTCGATGCGAGGCATGTATTCCCCCGTGAAGACAAGTCCCGTTTCCACATCGCCCTGCTGTGCGCGAATCAGCGCGCGGATGATGCAGAAATTATGCTTGCAGGCCTTAAGGCACGCATCGCAGGTCTTCGGCGGTACAGGGCCTTCAAGGACTCTGGCCGAGAACGGCGTGCGCACAGCACGGCCCGGCAGGCCAACAGGACTGTGAATGACGACAATGTCCTCCGGTTTGGATTTCAAATAGTATTCTTTGAGGGCTGGCGCTGCGTTCGATTCCTCAGAAGCAGCAAAACGTGACCCCATCTGGACGCCTGCTGCGCCCATCTTTATCAAATCAACGATGTCCTGGCCATGGAGGACGCCGCCGGCCGCAATGACCGGAATCTTTACGGCTGCACTGACATCCGAGATCAAATCACGTACAGACGTGTTCGTCCCCAGATGACCGCCAGCTTCCTTGCCCTCGAGTACAATAGCTGCTGCGCCAAGACGCTCCGAAATTTTCGCTAATTTTACAGAAGAAACAATCGGAACAATCGGAGTTCCGGATTCCTTGCCAAGGCCAAACATATCACGTGAAAAACCTGCACCAGCTACGACGAGGTCAATGCCTTCATCAATAGCCGTCTTGACGATGCCGGCGAAATCACGAGCTGCCACCATGATATTGATGCCGATGATACCAGATGTGAGCGAACGCGCGAGCCTGATTTCATAACGCAGTTCGTCGTGGCTCATACCTGATGCAGCAATGAGGCCGATACCGCCCTCGTTTGCAACAGCTGCGGCCAGACGGGCCGTTGACAAGCGGATTGCCATACCACCCTGCTGGATTGGTACACGTGCAATCTTGCTGCCAATCTTAAGCTCTGGAAGTTTCAATGTTACTCCTCCAATCATTTTACCTCTTAAGAAAATCCCGCGAAGAAACTTCACGGGATTCTCAAAAGGTAAGACGCTCAATCTTATTTGTCCTTGTGCTGGTCAATGTAGGTAACTACATCCTGAACGGTCTTGATCTTCTCAGCAGCCTCATCCGGAATCTCAATGTTGAATTCCTCTTCAAAAGCCATGATCAGCTCAACGATATCCAGGGAATCAGCGCCTAAATCATCGATGAAGGTAGAATCGATTGCGACCTCGTCCGGCTCAACGCCAAGCTGCTCAACAACGATATCTCTAACTTTTTCAAAAGTCGACATGAAATTTCACCTCCTTAAATTAGTATCCTATATAGTTATATCACATAACCATGCCGCCGTCTACATTAATGACCTGACCTGTGATATAGGACGAACAATCCGATACGAGGAAAAGCACAGCATTTGCTACGTCTTCCGGGCGTCCCATCCTGCGCAGCGGGATTTCTTTAACCATCGCTTCTTTGACTTTATCGGCAAGTACAGCCGTCATGTCCGTATCGATGAAGCCCGGCGCTACCATGTTGACTGTGATGCCGCGGGCAGCGAGTTCTTTGGCTGCAGATTTCGAGAAACCGAGTACACCGGCTTTTGAGGCGGCGTAATTTGTCTGGCCGGCATTGCCGATAAGACCGACAACCGAGCTCATATTGACAATGCGGCCGCTGCGTTTCTTCATCATGAGCTTAGCCGCTGCCTTCGTGCAGTAGAACACGCCTTTGAGGTTCGTATCGATAACAGCCTCAAAATCTTCATCCTTCATGCGCAGCAGCAGGCCGTCACGCGTGATGCCTGCATTGTTGACAAGAATGTCCACCGTGCCGAATGCTTCTACAACTTTGGCAAACATGGCCTCAACAGCAGCAGGATCTGCTACATTGGCCTGCACGAGAATAGCCTCGCCGCCGTTTGCCTCAATCTCGCTCTTGACTTCCTCAGCGGCCTTCTGGTTTCCTGCAAAGTTAATGGCTACCTTCGCACCCTCAGAAGCGAGGCGAAGGGCAATAGCACGGCCGATACCGCGGGAAGCACCCGTGACGAGTGCTGCCTTTCCATCTAAAAGCATATTAGCGGACCTCCTTCAAATAGTCAAGCGTTTTTTGCAAACTTTCAAGATTTTCGACGTTGAGGCTCTTGAGCGAACGGTCGATGCGGCGATTGAAGCCGCAGAGCGTCCGGCCTGGGCCAGCCTCAACAAACGTATCCGCACCAAATTCCTTCATCGTATTGACGCAGGCAATCCAGCGGACTGGATGGTCGGCCTGGGCAACGAGATTCTGCTTGATTTCCTCAGCACTCGTTTCAAGCCTGCCCGTATAGTTGGAGACAACGGGGAACGCTGCATCGTGAATCGCGACTTTATCGAGCTCAGCAGCCAGTTTTTCTGCAGCCGGCTTCATGAGCGTCGAATGGAACGGTGCCGAAACCGGCAGGATGACAGCCTTTTTCGCACCAGCTGCCTTGAGTTCTTCCACGGCCTTTTCCACGCCCTTCGTCGTGCCGGCAATGACCGTCTGTCCTGGGCAGTTGAAGTTTACCGGCTGTACTTCGCCAGCCTCGTTCGTCGCTGTTTCGCAGGCTGCGGCAATCGTCTCGTCGTCGAGGCCAATGATGGCAGCCATGCCGCCCTCGCCGACAGGAACAGCTTCCTGCATGTACTGGCCGCGCTTATGCACGAGTACGACAGCATCGCGGAACGAGAGTACGCCAGCCGCAACGAGTGCCGAATACTCACCAAGGCTGTGGCCGCCGGCAACATCCGGCTGAATGCCATGTTCCTTGAGAATCTCATTGACAATGACGCTGACCGTCAGGATAGCCGGCTGCGTGTTGGCCGTGAGTTTGAGGTCATCAGCAGGTCCTTCAAAGCACATATCCTTGATGGAATAGCCGAGTGCCTCATCTGCTTCAGCAAAGATTTTCTTGGCAACATCGTACGTATCAAAGAGGTCTTTGCCCATGCCGACAGCCTGGGCCCCCTGACCCGGAAATACGAATGCAAGTTTGTTCACCTTGTACTACCCCCCTGAGCTATTTCTTATGCATTTCTCTATACCTGTATTTTATTGGTATGATAGCGGTAAATCGCTTCTATTATAATATAGACAAAAATAATTCCACAAATTATTTGCAGTCGTCCTGAATCGTCTGGATGACTTCAGGCAGGCCGTTGACAATATCTTCGATGATCGTCTTGACCGGCTTGATGTCATTGAGCATGCCCGAAATTTCACCAATCATGACCGAGCCGTTCTCGACATCGCCCTCATGCGTAGCACGGTGCAGCGAGCCAACACCGAGCTTCTCGAGCTCTTCTGCCGGAGCGCCTTCTGCCTCGAGTTCCTGATATTTGCGCGTGAGCTTGTTGTGAAGCACACGTGCCGGATGGCCGAGCGTACGGCCCGTGACCACGGTCGAACGGTCTTTGGCCTTGAGTACCATTTTCTTATAATTCGGATGCGCGATGCATTCCTCACTCATGACGAAGCGCGAGCCCATCTGGATGGCCTGTGCGCCAAGCGCAAAAGCTGCAGCCATGCCGCGCGAGTCTGCGATGCCGCCGGCACCGATGACCGGAACATCAACAGCATCGACAATCTGCGGTACCAGCGCCATCGTCGTGATTTCACCGATATGGCCGCCCGACTCCGTGCCTTCCGCAATGACGGCATCAACGCCGCCGCGGACCAGGCGTTTTGCCAGGGCTACCGAAGCGACGACAGGAATGACCTTCGTGCCGATTTCCTTGAGTGCCGGTACATACTCGCCCGGATTGCCTGCGCCCGTCGTGACAACAGGAACTTTTTCCTCGAGTACGACCTGCATGACTTCCTTGACATACGGACTCATGAGCATGACATTGACGCCGAACGGCTTATCCGTCCAACCCTTGCACTTCTGAATTTCCGCACGCAGGATTTCCGGCGGCATATGGCCGGCACCGATGATGCCAAGGCCGCCGGCATTCGAGACAGCCGAAGCAAGCTCTGCCGTGCCAATCCAGGCCATGCCTCCCTGAAAAATCGGGTACTTTATGTTGAGTAATTTACAGATTGCATTGTTTTCGAACATCAGATTAGTCCTCCTTAGCCCATTTCATGATGCAGGATGCCCAGGTAAGTCCGGCACCAAAGCCGGCCAGGGCAACGAGATCGCCTTTCCTGAAGCGGTGCGCGTGCGCCGCTTCCGCCAGGGCAACCGGTATGGACGCCGCTGACATATTGCCATATTTTCCGATATTGACGATGACTTTTTCTGCTGGCAGTTCCAGACGGCTGGCCGCCGCGTCGATGATGCGGGTGTTTGCCTGATGCGGAACGAGCCAGTCAATATCCTCTTTCTTGAGCCCTGCTTTTGCCAAAGATTTCTCGACGGTTTCGCCCAGAATCCTGACCGCAAAACGAAATACAGCCCTGCCATCCATGTGGACGCAGTTTTCATGCATCCAGAGGGCTTCTGCCGTCAAAGGCTTTAGGCTGCCGCCCGCAGGAATCTGCAGCAGCTCGCTGCCTGAGCCGTCACTGCCGAGGTCAAAGCTCTGCACGCCCAAGCCGTCTTCTACAGGGCCAAACACTGCGGCACCCGCGCCATCGCCAAACAGGACACACGTATTGCGATCTGTCCAGTCAATGACTTTGGACATCGTCTCCGCACCGATGACCAGAATATGACGGTAAACGCCCGTTTCAATGAACTGACACGCCACGACCGCAGCATAATCAAAGCCGGAGCAGGCAGCGGACAAATCAAAAGCAGCCGCTTGCCGTGCCCCCAGCCGGTCCTGCAGAACACTGGCTGTTGAAGGCATCACGCGGTCCGGCGTCAGCGTTGCCACAATGATGAGGTCCAGGTCTGCCGCCGCAACGCCAGCATCCTCCAGGGCCATGCGTGCAGCACGCTCCGCCAGGTCCGAAGTCGGCTGGTCCAGAGCTGCTGCATGCCGTTCGTGAATTCCCGTACGCTCGACAATCCATTCATTACTGGTGTCGACCATCTGTTCAAGGTCTTCATTCGTGATGATTTTCTCGGGTACGTACCAGCCCGTTCCCAGAATACCAGCGCTATTTCTATTCTCCATCATGCGTCAGTATATCCTCCTTTGCGAGTGTATCCCGGATATGTGACAAAACGTCCCCCCGGACATAATCGTTTGCCACTCCGATAGCACTGCAAATGGACTTGGCGTTCGATGAACCATGACTGATGATGCAACAGCCATTGACACCTAAAAGCGGTGCGCCGCCGTATTCCGTGACATCAAGACGCTTGGCGAGCTTCTTGAGTGCAGGTGTCAGCAGCAGGGCACCGAGCTTGGCAAGGATGCCGCCGTCTTTGACCGCTTCCTTGATGAGCTTCAGGATTGTCTTTGCCAGTCCCTCTGCAAATTTTAGCACAACATTGCCAACAAATCCATCACAAATTACGACATCGAAATTTCCTTTCGGCACATCGCGGCCTTCGGCATTGCCGCAGAAATTGATGGTATGCATGTTTTTGAGCAGTGCGTACGTTGCTTTTGCCTGTTCGTTGCCCTTCGTTTCTTCCTCGCCGATATTGAGGAGTCCGACACGCGGATTCTTGATTTTGAAGACATATTCGGCATAAATCGAGCCCATGATGCCGCTCTGTACGAGGTGTTCCGGCTTTGAATCGACGTTGGCACCAGAATCGAGCAGCAGCGTGACGCCTTTCGGCGTCGGCATCGGCGTGGCAATGGTCGGACGGCCGATGCCCTTGATGCGCCGCAGGATGAGCTGTGCCGCTGTCACCGCTGCGCCCGTGCTGCCGGCGGAGAGCACAGCATCACAGACGCCATCTTTCACGAGGCGCGTAGCCACGACGATGGACGCATCTTTCTTCGTGCGTACAGCATCGGCTGGATGCTCGCCCATCTCGATGACCTGCGAAGCGTGCTGAATGGTGATGCCAAGATTCTCCCAGCCCTTTTCCTTCGCAAGAACCTCACGGATTTTCGTTTCATCACCGACCAGAACAATCTCACAATGATATTTTTTCGCGGCGCGCACTGCACCAAAAACAATTTCAAGTGGTGCATAGTCACCACCCATGGCATCTACTGCAATTTTCATGCCGGAATTCCCCCTCACTCCTCTCCCCACGAAACCATGATGAATTTCGCACGGAAAACTTCCTGCGTATCGTTGCGCGTTTTGACCCAGACAAAATACTTATTGCCGCGAACCTTGACGATTTCTGCCTTGGCAATGAGTTTCTCGCCAACGTGTACAGGCACCTTATACTTGACATTGGCCACACCCGTGACCGCCATCGGCGCATCGATGATGGCCAGTGCCAGCGAATTTGCCTGCGAGAACATGTAGTATCCCTTGGCAATCTTCGTCTTGGCAAAGACCATATCATCCGTGATGCGCAGCAGGGAGATGCCGGAATGACCGAGCTCAAGATCGATGAGTTCGCCGACGACATCACCGCTCTCTATGGATTTGACCTTGTTCTGCGCACTTTCCGCCATCTTGCGGATGCGGCCGCGCAGTTCCGGTATGCCGAGTTCGAGGCGGTCCAAGCGGATGGTCTGGACGCTCACCGAGAGCTTATGTGCCAATTCTTCATCCGTCAAAAACGGCTTTTCCTTGACCTGCTGCAGCAAAAGCTGCTGGCGCTCTCTTTTCTTGACTCGTGCCATTCTCTCATCTCCTTTCCAAAAGTTTAGTACCTGATATTACAACCTTATATCAGGATTTATTATACGGTGTTTGTCCTAAAAAAGCAAGACTTGACAAACATCGCGAATAGATGAGCAAAAAAAGAATAAGCAGGACAATTGTCCTGCTTATATTTGCTTCAAGATTATTCAGCTGCCTTGACAACCTCTTTGCCATCATAGTAGCCGCATTCCGGGCATACATGATGAGGCATCTTCGGTTCGTGGCACTGCGGGCAAGCTACGAAACCCGGAGCTTCAAGCTTCCAGTTTGCACGGCGCTGGTCACGGCGGGCTTTCGAAGTTTTGCGCTTTGGTACTGCCATTTCGGATACACCTCCTTACGAGTTCATTTCTTATTTTTCGCTAATAATTCCTGCAGTGCGGCCATGCGCGGGTCCGGTACGAACCGGTCGCAGCCGCAGTCGCCCTCATTGAGGTCTGCACCGCAGACGGGGCAGAGTCCCTTGCAGTCGGGCTTGCAGAGTTTGCTGAGCGGCTGAGCCGCCAGAATGGTATCACGGACAAGTTCCGTGAGGTCGATGAGGTCGCCGTCAAAAAGATTCGTATCCTCATCCGCCGCTGCATCGCCGGTGCGGCGGAACTCCTCAGCAAAAGGATGTTCCTGCTTTTCCTCGCATGGAGCCAGGCAGCGGTCACATACAAAAGATTTCGTGCAGCGGATGACGCCTTCCGCACGCCAGCAGGTTCCCGTGTTGACGACACGCCCTTCGACCGTCAAAGGCCCAACAAAGGCATAATCGTCCGCAACGGCACCGATGGCTTCGGCAGTCGTCGTGAACGCAAACGGAATCTCCTGCATGATGTCTGCATTCGATTCAGCAATGTTTATTTTCATATCAGCATCAACCTCAATTCATTATAGCGATGTGCCCATTCCTTTGTCAAGTAGTGTCAAGGAAAAGTACTTGTCTCCCCTGCTCAGAGAACACGCTGGATATGGATGGCCAGCAGCGTGATTTCCGGCGGCGCCACCGGCAGTTTCAGGAAATCGGCAAGATACGCACAGATTTCCTCTGCCAGACGATACGACGCCGGATACATCTTGCGCACATATTCGTCCATCTGCAGCGGCACATTTTCCTGTGAACGGATGCGCAGGATCATGTAGCAGATATGACTGATAAGGCGCGTATACTTGAGTTCCGCGCGCCTGAACGTGACACCGAGAGCCTTTTCAATGCGCGCAATGCACTCCGCAGCCAGACGGATGTTTGTCAGGCTGTCCCCTGCGTTCTGCTCGCTGATGCCCGCATGAATATGCAGGGAAAGGTAGCCTGCTTCTTCCGGCGGCAGTGTTTCCCCGCTTTCTGCGGCAATAGCTGCCAGCCCCTTCTCAGCGATGCGGTACTCATCGGGGAACATCGCCATGATATCATGCTGCAGGGGATTGGGCAGGCGGATGCCGCGGCGCTGACGCTCCAGTGCCATGGCAATGTGGTCGGCCATGGGCAGCAGGATATCGTCGGCCATATCCGGAAAGACACGGCGCGCCTCCTCAAGGATGCGTGCCGCAAGCTCCACGGCATGCGGATCAAGGCTGTTGACGGCCTGCAGGGCACTGCGCTTATCGTTCGTGAGCAGACGGTAGACCTTAGCCCCCTGCACGCTCGCCAGCCGTTCACCGCTCTTTCTGCCAAAACCGATGCCCCTGCCCAGAAGGATGACTTCGCGGCCATCTTCTGTCAGAGCCAGCAGACCATTATGATTCAAGGGCTTGATGACGCGAAACATAAAAAACCTCCTTATACGATGCTATCATTATAACCTATTTCGCGGGTTATTTGCTATAGCTATATAAGGAGATTTTTTGATACCTATACGTTATAATGATAGTTCAGCTTCGGCCGCATCTCAGAATTTAGCGACCTCAGCCAGTGCCTCGACCTTGCCGCTCTTTGCCATCGTCACCGACTGGCCTTCCTGCAAGCCCGTGAAAATGACGAGGCAGGCATCCGACTTCGCATGTTCTTTGATGTAGGCATCATCGAAATGCATGAGCTTGTCGCCTTTCCTGACTTTCTGACCAGCCTTGACAAAGACCTCAAAGCCCTTGCCGCCGAGGTTGACCGTGTCCACGCCGATATGCAGCAGATATTCTGTACCGTCCGCAGCTTTCATGCCGATAGCATGTTTCGTATCGAAGACAAAGACGACTTCGCCATCAGCCGGCGCATAAACCGTTTCATCCGTCGGATAGACGAAGAAACCGTCGCCCATCATCTTGCTGGCGAATGCTGTATCCGGAGCTTCCGTGATGGGATGGACATCACCGGCGACCGGACTGCAGAGAATATGTTCTGCCGTTTGTACCGGAGCTTCTTTGACCGCCGGTTCTGCCTTTGCCTTCGGTTTCGCTTCTTCTGCCGTGGCATTGAGCTCAGGCTCTACTTCCGGGGCCGTTTCAAGATACGTTTCAAGATTTGCCTTGATGACAGCGACCTGCGGGCCGTAGATGACCTGCACGCCCGTGCCTTTGACGATGACGCCGACAGCGCCCGTCGCTTTGAGGATTTTCTCATTGACCAGCGAAGAATCCGCAACCGAGCAGCGCAGGCGCGTTGCGCAGCAGTCGACCGACGTGATGTTGCGCTTGCTGCCGAGGCCGCGTGCAATCATCGAGCTCTTCGCATCTTCCACGGCTTTCTTTGAAGCCGGCGAACCATCGGCCTTCTTGGCCTGATAATCTGCCTTCGTGTAAAGTTTCGTCTCCTCATCGTCGTCCTCACGGCCCGGCGTCTTGAAGTCGAATTTCTTAATCATCCACGTAAAGATGAAGTAATAGAGGAAGAAATAGAGGATGCCGACCGGGATGATGTACATCCAGTTCGTCTTAGCCTCACCCTGCAGAATGCCGAAAATGAAGAGGTCCAGAAGGCCGCCCGAGAACGTCAGGCCAACAGCGATATTGAGCATGTGAGCAATCATGTATGCTGCGCCGGCCAGAATAACCTGCACGCCAAACAGAGCTGGTGCGACGAACAGGAACGAGAATT
The DNA here is from genome assembly GCA_900552565.1 of uncultured Selenomonas sp. GTDB lineage: Bacteria > Bacillota > Negativicutes > Selenomonadales > Selenomonadaceae > Mitsuokella. The sequence goes on from USAK01000020.1 coordinate 23,554, forward strand.
CAATCGGCTCCGTAATACCCGTGAGCATCGACGTCAGGGCGGCAGAGAGCAGAAGACCTTTGGCCGCCGCCTTTTTCGAAGGTTTTGCACAGCGGTACATGGCGAGAGCTGCACCCGGCAGACCGAAAATCATGAAGATGAACTCGCCGGAGAAATAACGCGTGGCGTCCGCGCTGAAGTGCGTGACATTCGGTGAAGCGAGCTGGGCAAAGAAGATGTTCTGGCCGCCCTGAACGAGCTGGCCGTCAATCATCATTGAACCGCCGACGCCCGTCTGCCAGAACGGCAGATAGAACACATGATGCAGGCCAAACGGAATGAGCGCACGCTTGATAATACCGAAAATGAGTGTGCCGATGTAGCCCGTGCCCGTGACAAGACTGCCAAGAGCAAAGATGCCCTGCTGCGCCAGCGGCCAGGCAAAATAAAGCGCAATGCCAACGAAGAGATATACGACCGTCGAGATAATCGGCACGAATCGCGAGCCGCCAAAGAACGAAAGTGCATTCGGCAGGACAATCTTGTGAAATTTATTGTGCAGATAAGCTACGCCGATACCGACGATGATGCCGCCGAAAACGCCCATCTGATAGGACATGATGCCGCACGAGCTCGCAATCGTACCTTCGAGCACGCCCGGTGCAATCGTGCCATCCGTCAGAATCTGGCCATTGAGCTTGAGCATGGCGTTGCAGGCGCTGTGCATGACAAAGAAAGAAATCATCGCCGCAAGAGCCGCGACTTCACGCTCAGCCTTGGCCATGCCGATGGCAACGCCGACGGCAAAGATGATAGGCAGATTGCCAAAAATCGTGTTGCCGGCGCTGGCCATGATGGTCAAGAGACCGCCGAGCAGTGTGCCATTGCCAAAGATGGCCTCGAGACCATACGTCTTGATGGTCGTCGGATTCGTGAAGGAAGCACCGATGCCCAGCAGGATACCGGCGATTGGCAGCACGGCGACCGGCAGCATGAAACTGCGGCCGACGCGCTGCAATACGCTGAAGATTTCGTCTTTCATGAAGACCGTCCTTTCCCTGCGGTTACTGAAATCAAAAAAGGCATCAGCAAAAAGCCATATACAGGGACCTCGTCTGGTAAAACCAGAAAAAATCCTATGGCTTTTCGCTGATGCCTGCCTATCCAGTAACACGCGAACCTTAGTTATAACATATTCTTGTTTCAACAAGGAGTATTATATAACACGGTTCCTAGTATTGTAAAGTACTTTTTTGTATTTTATTTTGCCCACCCATGAATTCATCGCAGTTCTTCGCATGGAATCGTTTTCAAGGCCAATTTTGCCGCTTCCTCTACGTCTTTGAGTGGAGCCTTCGCCGCCCGTGCCAGACGGCAGCAGTCCTCGTACTCCGGCTTGGCATTGACGAGCTCGCCCTGCCAGAACGACAGTTTGCAGCAGACTTCGCCATACGGCGTTGTCACCGTCACCATCCTGCGCTGAGCTTCCGGACGTTCTGCAACGGGCATGACGCGCAGGCCGAGGCTTGTCGTCTCCCGCATGAGGATGTCGATGCAGGCAGCCTTGTGTTCAGCACGGCAGAGCACGGAAAGTTTCTGGGCCGGGCGCTGCTTCTTCATGAAAATCGGCGCCGTCCAGACATCGGCCGCTCCTGCGGCGAAAAGCCGTTCATAGAGATAGCCGTAAATCTGCGGACTCATGTCGTCGATGTTCGTCTCCAGCACCAGAAAAGCCGCTGATTCAGCAGGGTCTGCCTGCGTTTTCCCGGGTTCTATCGTGCCAAGATACAGCCGCAGGACATTCGGGATGGAAAGGTCCCAGGTCCCCGCGCCATAAGCCACGCGCTCTGTCCGGAAATTCTCGGGCAGACTCCCGGCAAAGACAGCCTGACTTTTCAGCACGGCAGCCCCTGTCGGCGTCGTCAATTCTTTTTCTTCACCGGCATGATAGACGGGCCAGCCAAGAAGCAGCTCGGCAACGGCCGGCGCCGGCACAGGCATGAGCCCGTGTGCACACTGCACAAAGCCAGACCCCGTATTGACTTTGGACGCAAAGACGCGTTCAATGCCAAGATAGTCAAAGCAGACAGCCGTACCGACAATATCCAGAATGGAATCCACCGCACCGACTTCATGAAAGGCGACTTCTTCCGGCGGGCGGCCATGGACCTTGCCCTCAGCCTTGGCCAGCACCGTAAATATCGCCAGACTTCTTTTTTTGACCGCATCACTGAGCGCCGACGCCTCAATCATCTGACGGATGACCGCAAACGTACGGTGTTCATGGGCATGGCCCCCGTGTTTATGATGTTCATGATGCTCATGATTATGTTCTGCCAGCTTCAGGTCGACATCGACATACGCGGCCTCAATGCCATTTTTACGGACATTGTCGACCTTCATCACATACGAATTCCCCAGCGGCAGTTTCTCCAATTCCGTCCGCAGATACTCCTGCGGTACCCCCGCCTGCAGGAACGCCCCTAAGAGCATATTGCCGCTGATGCCGGCAAAACAGTCAAGATATATTGCTTTCATATGTCATTTCCCTTAAATCCTATCCAAAATGCATCGCGCCTCAGCGCAGATGATTGATTTTGCTCGCCAGTACACCGGCGCCAAAGCCATTGTCGATATTGACAACGGAAATGCCCGCGGCACAGCTGCTGAGCATGGCCAAAAGTGCCGTGACGCCGTGAAAGGCCGCACCGTAGCCGACACTTGTGGGCACGGCGATGACCGGTTTATCCGTCAGGCCGCCGACCACGCTGGCAAGAGCGCCCTCCATGCCAGCAATGACGATGATGACATTCGCCGACTCGATGTCATCGCGATGGGCCAGCAGGCGGTGAATGCCTGCTACGCCGCAGTCATAATGCGTCTTGACTTCATTTCCCCAAAGATAGGCCGTCAGCCTTGCCTCTTCGGCCACAGGGATATCACTCGTTCCCGCTGTCAATATGAGAATAGTATGTGCCGGGTCGCGTTTTGCCGGACGCTCGATGTAGATGATGCGCGCTGCTTCGTCGTACTGTGTTTCCGGAAGTCCTGCATGAACAAAGTCAAACTGCGCGCGGCTCGCACGCGTCGCCATGATACTGCCTTTACTGGTTTGCTTCAGGGATTCCATGATGGCCAGCACCTGCTCCTTGGTCTTGCCCTCGGCGAAAATGACTTCGGGAAAGCCCTGACGCCGTTCACGGCTGTGGTCAATCTCAGCAAAGCCGATATCTTCAAAAGAAGCCCGCTGAAATTCTTTCATGGCTTCACGTTCCGAAATTTTTCCTTCTTTATATTGATGCAGCATCGCTATGAATTCTTCGTCTGTCAACAGCCCACATCCTTTCCTGCTAATAAATTTCTGATTTTCCGTCCTGCCAAAAGAAGCCTATGATGAAAAGCATCTCATCATAGGCCTTGTCTTATTCTTTTGCTTCCGGCTGGGCTTCTCCCGCTGGTGCCTGACTTTCTTCAGGCTCCGGCTGCGCTGGCGGCTGAGGCTGTGGCTGATTGAGGCCTGCCTTCGCCTGCTGCAGGACACTCAACGCCTGCTGCAGACCGTTCGTAACCTGCTGTACGCCGCTGGCAGCCTGCTGCACGCCGTTCTGCGCCTGCTGGATGCCATCAAACGTCTTCGAGACATGTGCAATCAGCTGTTCAAAGACCTGATTGGCATAGGTGTCAACATCATTCTGGATGGCCTGGGCCTGTGCATTGGCTTTCTCTATCGTATCCTGTGCCTGTGCCTGCGTCTGCTGCAGGATTTCCTTGCCGCGCTCCTTAGCCTGACGGACAATCTCACTCTGTTCCACCATCCGGCGCGCCTGTTCCTGTGCTTCCTTGCGGATGTGGTCGGCATCGCGGTTCGCATCATCGTAAATCTCATCGCGCTGCTTCATGATGACTTCTGCCTTCTCAAGCTCCTTTGGCAGGTCATTGCGCAGTTCCTCGACATAATGCACAAGGTCATTGTCATTGATGAGGATGTGGCCTGTGAACGGGAACGTCTTAGCCGTTGCCACCATATTCTCGATTTTATCTAAAGTTTCGCGTACTCCCATACTCCGCTTACTCCCTTTCTTTTCCGTCTTTTCCTGAAATTTTTACAGCCTGCTCCACACAGGGAGGCACCAGGCCATGAATATCACCATGAAAACATATGAGCTCCCGTATCCCAGAAGAACTCACAAAAGAATACTCCGGCCGCGTCAAGAGGAATACCGTATCAATATCGGGCTCCAGATGGCGGATCATATAGGCTTCATTCTGCTCATACTCAAGGTCTTTGATGGAACGCACGCCGCGCACGATGATATGCGCATCGTGTTCCTTCATATAATCTGTGATGAGACCGGAAAACGAATCGACCCTGACATTTTTCAGGTGGCGCGTTGCCTCACGAAGAAAACGCACGCGCTCTTCCACAGAGAAGAAAGCCTTTTTATTCACATTGTGGAACACGCAGATGATGACCTCATCAAACATCGTACTGGCCCTGGCAAAGATGTCGATATGGCCATTCGTGACAGGGTCGAAACTGCCTGAACACACGGCACGTCTCATAAATCATCCTCCTCGAGGTAAGCTTTCCTCTGAAAGAAACTCAGCTGTGTCGTATGGCCGTAACGGCGGTTCAATACGCAGCACAGACGGGAAAGCTCCGGCATGTCATTTTCATCAGCACCGTGCTCCACCACAAGGATGCCATCATGGGCAAGTACCTGACTTTCGTCAAAAAACACGAGCGCCTGTTCAAAGAGCCCTTTATGATACGGAGGGTCACAGAAAATCAAGTCAAACGAGCGTCCCGCACGGGCGAAACGCGAGAGCTCGGCAAAGACATCACCGCCATGCACCTCAGCGCGTTCCAGAAGATGCGCATGCGCGGCGTTTTCCTTGATGAGCGCAGCCGTGGCCTGGTCGACAAAGCAGGCATCCGTGGCATCGCGCGACAAGGCTTCAAGGCCAAGATTCCCCGTGCCGGCAAAAATGTCGAGGACATGGCGTCCGCTGACTTTCTGCCCCAGGATATTGAACAGGGATTCCTTGACGCGGTCCGACGTCGGACGCGTTTCCTGCCCTTTCGGTGTCTTCAGGCGGCACCCCCGCGCTGAGCCCGTGATGATTCTCATAGCTTCCACTCCAAATCAAAATGCCTATAAACAGCTTCATTCTATCATATTTTCTCGTTTTCGTGAACCTTTACATGCTATAATAACAGCATGATGGTGCGTACTTTGTGCCTGACTTCCGTTTTTTTCGCTGTTCCGGCCTGCAAACGGCCATTTTCCCGATAGAATCTGATGTATTTTGATGTATTTTTATGATTCATGATTTAGGAGCATTCCCGTGAGCCGATTCTTGAAAAACCGCAGCCTCTTGATTCTCATCCTTGTGCCTTTCCTCGCCCTGCTGCTCTGGAACCTGCGCCAGCTGCAGCATCCTGCGGGCACACCCGTCTCGCCTCAGGAAACGATGACGCGCCGCGTCATCCTGATCCCCCTCGACGGACGGCCGCCGTGCCGTCAATTTGTCATCGACGCGGGACGCATTGGCGGCACCGAAGTCGTGACCCCGCCGCACGAGCTGCAGGATTATTATTCCCAGCCGGGCGATACCAAAGCCATGCGCATCTGGCTGGAAAATGAAATGAATTCCGCCGATGCTGTCATTCTCTCGGTTGACCAGCTCCTTTACGGCGGCCTGCTGACCGCACGTGAAAAACAGGCCTCCGCCGCCGAGGTTGAAGAGCTTCTGCGCTATCTTCAGGAACTTCATCAAAGCCATCCCGACGTGCCGATTTACGCCTTCAGCATCCTGCCGCGCCTGACGCCGCAGGACACGATAGATGGATACGACGAACGGCGCGACATCATGGCGTATTCCAGACTTGCGGGCCGCAAGGCCGCCGGCCTCCCCGTAGATGAGGAAAAACTCGCGAAGCTGAAAGACAAGATACCGCCGGCGAGCCTTGCACGCTATCTTGCTCATTTCCGCGAAAATGCCGCCCTCAACGAACGCCTCATCGACCTCACGCACGACGGCACACTTGCGCGCCTCGTGCTCGGACAGGATGACGGCGAAGAATACGGCATCCCGAATATCGAAAAATTTGCCCTGCAGGGCTACATCAAAGACCTTGGCCTTACCGAACAGCAGGTTTTCCTCACTCATGGGGCGGATGAGATTGCCCTCTCGCTGCTCGCAGCCTGGCATAATGCGCAGACTGGCTATGCCCCCAAAATATTCGTCCAGTACAGCGACCCTCAGGCCAAAGACCGCGTCATGCCTTACATGGCCGTGCCGACAGGCACCTGCACCGAAGAAAAGATACGCCTTGCCGGCGGCAAAACTGCTGCATCTCCGGAAGAAGCCGACTTCACCCTGCTCGTATCGACCAACGATGCGGATAAGGATACGCTTGCCAGCCGCGCAGACTGCGTACGCATCCTCAAAAAAAATCTTGCCAAAGGTCAGCCGACAGCACTCGTCGACCTCAGCAAACATTTCACCGCGGCTGAAACCGTACTGCCCCAGCTCATCGCCTCTAAGTATCCTGTCAACCGGCTTCTTGCCTACGCCGGCTGGAATACGACGAGCAACGCCCTCGGCACGGCCATCGCGCAGGCCTGTCTTTACCGCTCCTCACTGCCTGCCGTACAGAACGATGACGAAGCCATCGGCCTTGCCGCCGCGCAGATTCACTTTCTGGAAAACCGCCTGCTCGAAGATTATTTCTATCTCAAAGAAGACATCGATGTCATCAACGGCACGCTGAAAAAGGCCGGCTACACCAACACGGCTGACCTCGACCTCGACCGCAATTACCGCTGGGCCAACCTCATGCTGCGCACCTCGATGATGCGCCATCTGCGCGTCTACCGACAGACGGATGCCTTCCGCGCCCCCTTCCCAGTCGACGCGCCCTCCGGCACCATCTGGCTGCAGCTCCATGACCTGCAGGCCGATATGAGTTTCCCGTGGCCGCGCACGTTTGAGATTTACCTCGAGACCACACCGTTTTTTGAACGTCTCTCTTCTGCACCGGCAACGTAATACGCATTTGCCAATAAAAAATCGGCTATCCTGACGGACGGCCGATTTTTGTAAGGAAACCGAATATTTATATTCAAAATTCAAAGGTAAATTTCGCAGTCGTCTTCAACTTTCTTACAGTTCGTGCGCACCTGCTGCATGACCTGTTGCGGGTCAGCCCCGTCGCGGAACTCGACTTTCATTTCCTGCATCATGAAATTGACCACGGCATTTCTGACGCCCGCAGTCTTTTTTGCGGCCCCTTCCATGAGATTCGCACAGTTCGCGCAGTCCACGTCAATCTTATACGAATGAACTGCACTCGTTTCCTGCGGCAAAGATACAGCCCCTGCTGCCTTATCGTCAGCCAAGGACTCAGCAGCCGTTTTGCCTTCATTTTTAGCTGCGGGGATGACCGGGGCACGGCCGCCGGCAAAGAGTGCGCGCATGGCGTTGAGCACGGCGATGATCATGACGCCGACGTCGGCAAAAATCGCTGCCCACATCGACGCAAGGCCAATGGCACCGAGCACGAGTACAATGACTTTGACGCCGATGGAGAAGACGATGTTCTGATGCACGATGCGCAGCGTCTTTTTCGCAATGCGCTTCGCCACAGAAATCTTCAGCGGGTCATCGTCCATCAAAACGATATCCGCCGCTTCGATGGCGGCATCCGACCCCATGGCCCCCATGGCAATGCCGACATCCGCGCGGGAAAGCACGGGGGCATCGTTGATGCCGTCACCGACAAAGGCCAGTTTTTTATGCTTGTCTTCCTCACGCAGGAATTCTTCGACTTTCGCCACTTTATCCTGCGGCAGCAGCTCACTGTAGACGGCATCGAGGCCGAGCTCGCCCGCGACCTGGTCTGCCACGTGCTTCGCATCGCCGGTCAGCATGATGGCTTTTCTGACGCCATTCCTGTGCAGAGCCTTGATGGCCTCGGCAGAATGTTCCTTGACGATATCCGAGACTACGATGTGGCCGGCGTATTCCCCATCGATAGCCACATGGACAATCGTGCCGGTCTTTTCGCACGGATGCCAGGCCGCACCGATATCCTGCATCATTTTCTCGTTGCCGACACAGATGACCCTGCCGTTGACATGTGCGCGTACCCCGCGGCCGGCAATTTCCTCCACATCCTCAACCCTGCAGTCATCGGCCTCATGCTTATAGGCATTGCGCAGCGATACGGCAATCGGATGCGTCGAAAAGCGTTCGACATGCGCCGCGAGGTGCAGGAGTTCCTGCGGATTGATGGTTTCCGGATGAATGGCCGCAACTTCAAAAACACCTTTGGTCAGGGTTCCTGTCTTATCAAAGACAACCGTATCGACATCTGCCAGCGTTTCCATGTAATTTGAGCCCTTGACGAGCACGCCTTCGCGGCTCGCCCCGCCAATGCCTGCAAAGAACGATAGCGGAATGCTGATGACGAGAGCACACGGGCAGCTGATGACGAGGAACGTCAGCGCGCGGTAAATCCAAGTGCCCCATTCCGGTGCCATGCCCATGCCCGCCATGCGTACCAGCGGCGGTACGATGGCCAACGCCAAAGCGGCAAAGACGACAATCGGCGTATAGACACGCGCAAATTTAGCAATGAAGTTCTCCGACTTTGATTTGCGTGAACCCGCTTCTTCAACGAGCTTCAGGATTTTCGAAGCCGTCGATTCGGCAAATGCCTTTGTCGTGCGGATATGCAGCAAGCCGCTGGTATTGATGCAGCCGCTGATGACTGCGTCCCCCTGCTTCACACTGCGCGGCAGGCTCTCACCGGTAAGCGCCACCGTATTGAGGCTCGAGTGTCCCTCTGTAATCACGCCATCGATTGGCACTTTTTCGCCCGGCTTGACCAGGATAACCGAACCAATGCTGACATCATCCGGCCGGACTTTTTTCGTTCTGCCGTCTGCCTGCATGAGGTTTGCATAATCCGGTCGGATATCCATGAGGTCGGAAATATTGCGGCGGCTGCGCCCGACGGCATAGGACTGGAACCATTCGCCGACCTGATAAAACAGCATGACGGCGATACCCTCAGTATAATCTCCGTCCTCATAGACAGCCAGAGCCATGGCACCAATGGTTGCGACAGCCATGAGCAGGCATTCGTCAAAGGGCTGACGGCGCCAAATGCCCTTGCCCGCTTTGATGAGGATATCATAGCCGACAATCAGATACGGCACGAGATATGCGAAAAAACGCGTCGTGCCCGAAAGCGGCAGATATGCCAGCAGCACCATGAGTAGTGCCGCGGTAATGATACGGATGAGATTTGTCTTTTGCCTTTGATTCATATTCGGCCTCCTATTGACTAACATGTGAACAATGGTTCATTTGTTAAGTAAATTATAACAATGCAACTATGAAAATGCAATAGATATGCCTGAAAAAAAATAAAAGATATGGGTTGACAGATGCCGTATTCATCCGTATAATATATAAATGTCGAAAGACACAGGGGTATCGCCAAGTTGGTAAGGCACGGGTCTCTGAATCCCGCATGCGT